>NZ_JBEXEQ010000003.1:0-245208 GCF_040703155.1 Streptomyces sp. NPDC005435 | reverse complement strand
ACCCCGCCGCAGGGGTGCCGGAGCCGACGGCCGGAGTACCGGAACCAGCCACGGGAACACCGGAACCCGCCGCAAGGGTCCCGGAGCCGACAGCCGGAGTACCGGAACCAGCCACGGGAACACCGGAACCCGCCGCAAGGGTCCCGGAGCCGACAGCCGGGGTGCCGCAGCCGTCCACGGCAGGTCCGGCCGCCCCGGCAGGCGTGTCCAGGGAACTCCCCGCACCTCCGGCATCCCCAGCCCCGCCCCACCCCGCCGCCGCGCCCGGTTCCGCCGACGCCGCCACCGCAACCGCCGCCACCGCCTCCCCCACCACCCGCGCCGCCCCCGGCCCGTCCATGACCCCCGGCACGGGCAGCCCCGACCGCGCCGCCAGGGCCCCGATCGCCCCCGCCCCCACCAGGGCATGGAAGCCGCCCTCGCAGTCCGTCGCCGAGGGCAGCCCGCCCGTCCCCGGCACCGGCAGGAACCCGATCTCGCCGGTACCGCCGGAGGCGCCCCGGCGCAGGGTGCCGTCCAGGACGACGGCGGCGCCGACCCCGTGCCCGAGCCAGAGCAGGACGAAGGTGTCCCGGTCGCGGGCGGCACCCTCGCGCTGCTCGGCCACGGCGGCGAGGTTGGTCTCGTTCTCGACGGTCACCCGCGCCCCGGGCAGCCGTTCCTGGAGCACGGCGACCAGACTCCGGTGCCACGCGGGCAGCCCGCTGGAGTCCCGCAGCTCACCGGTGGCGGGGTCCACCAGCCCCGGCGCCCCGATCCCGACGGTGTGCAACCGCCCCCAGGCCGGACCGCCTTGACTCCTCGACGCCCCGCCGGAGAAGTCCCGGGCCCCCTCCCTCGACGACACCTCGCCGAGGGAATCCGGACCCCCCTCGCCCGCCGCCGCACCCTCAGCGGGGCCTCGCTCCGCCTCCCCCGAACCGCCGGAGAGAGCCCGGGCGCCTTCGCCGCCCAGCGCCTCGCCGAAGGAGCGCCGGCCGCGCTCGCTCCCCGCCGCCCCGCCGAATGAACCCCGGTCCCCCTCCCGCACCCCGCCAGAAGAAGCCCGCGCCTCCCGCACCCCACCAGAAGGACCCCGCCCCTCCCGCACCCCACCAGAAGCACCCCGCCCCTCCCCCGAACCGCCGGAGGCAAGCCGCGCAGCCCGTTCCACCGCCCCCACCGCCCGCTCCACGGCCGCGCCCGTCCCCGCCTCCGCGTCGATCGGCACCGAGACCTCCGCCAGCACGCGCCCCACCAGGTCCGAGACCAGCACGAGGACACCCCCCGTGCGCACGTCCAGCGCGGCCAGATGGGCCTGGTCGGCGACGATGCCGTAGAGGCGGGCGTTGGGGCCCCGGCGCTGGGCGCCGGACTCGCCGACCACGGTGACGAGACCGGAGGCGGCGAGGCGTTCGAGGAGGTCGGCGACCGTCGGGCGGGAGAGCCCGGTCAGCTGCTTGAGCCGGCCCGCGGTGAGGGGGCCCTCCTGCTGGAGGAGGCGGAGGGCGAGCCGGTCGTTGATGAGCCGGGCGGTGCTCGGTGAGGCGGGCATGACCGGAATCCTCCCAGAGGGGCGAGACGACGCGTGTCCGTACGTCCACTATCTATCAGGCAGGCTCCCTGATAGTTTTCGCGGCGTACGAGCGGCGACTCCTGGGGAGGGGACCTGACATGGCCGACGAGAAGGAGTTCCCGGCGCGGACGCTGAAGCGCGCCCGCTTCGCCGTCGCCGCCGTGTTCGCCGTGCACGGCGCCGTGACCGGGTCGTTCGCCACCCGGGTGCCCTGGATCCAGGAGCACGCGGACCTGAGCGCGGGACAGCTCGGCTTCTCGCTCGCCTTCACCGCGCTCGGCGCCTCCTGCGCGATGCCGCTGGCGGGCCGGATCGCCCACCGCTTCGGCACCCGTACGGCACTGCGCGGACTGCTCACCCTGTGGACGCTGTCCCTGGTGCTGCCCTCGCTGGCCCCGAACCTGCTCACCCTCTGCCTGGCGATGTTCGCCTACGGCGCCGCCTCCGGCATGGCCGACGTGGTCATGAACGCGCTCGGTGTGGAGGTGGAGCAACGGCTCGGCCGGTCGATCATGTCCGGTCTGCACGGCATGTGGAGCGCGGGCGCGCTCGTCGGCTCGGCGGCCGGCACCCTCGCGGCACACCTCGGCTCGGACGCCCGCCTGCACCACGTGCTGGCCGCCGCCGTCCTGACCGTGCTCGGCCTGCTCGCCTGCGCCTGGGTGCTGGACCTGCGGCCCGCCGAAGAGGAGGAGGCGCCCCCGAGGTTCGCGCTGCCGCCCCGCTCGGCGCTGCTCATCGGCGCGGTCGGCTTCTGCGCGGTGTTCGCCGAGGGGGCGAGCCTGGACTGGTCGGCGGTGTTCCTGCGGGACCGCCTCGGCGGCTCGCCCGGGCTCGCGGCGGCCACGACGACCGGGTTCATGCTGACCATGGCGGTGGCGCGGATCGCCGGGGACGCGGTGGTCAACCGCTTCGGCCCGGTGCGCACCGTACGGGCGGGCGGGGTCCTCGCGGGCATCGGCGGTCTGCTGGTGGTCGTGGCGGACCGGCCCGCGGTGGCGATGACCGGCTTCGCGCTGATGGGTCTCGGCATCGCGGTGGTCGTACCGCTGTGCTTCGCGGCGGCCGGACACGCGGGCCCGAACCCCAGTCAGGCCATCGCGGGCGTCGCCACCATCACGTACACCTCGGGACTGGTCGCGCCGAGTCTGATCGGCGGGGTGGCCCAGGCGACCAGCCTGACCGTGTCGTTCGCCGTGGTGACCGTACTGGCCCTGGGACTGGCCCTGTTCGCGGGCGTGCTGCGCACCGCCGAGCGCGGCGGTACGACGCAGGCCGCGCGGCAGGCGGCGGCGGTTCCGGGGCCACCGGCCTGACGTACCGACCGGGCCGGCCGCCGTTCCGGGGAAACTCCCCTGGTGGGAAGGGCAGGGGCACCGCCCCCGACCCCCGACAATGGTGCAGACCCTCATCAGTACAGAGAAAGCGAAACCCCACCATGGACCTCGGCGTGCGCTGGAAGCTGCACGGGGACGGCAAGTCACCCGCACCCGGAGCGGTGGTACGCCCCGACGAACGGCTCAGCTGGCCCCGCACGATCGGCCTCGGCGCCCAGCACGTCGTGGCGATGTTCGGAGCCTCCTTCGTCGCCCCCGTGCTCATGGGCCTGGACCCCAACCTGGCGATCATGATGTCGGGTGTGGCGACGGTGATCTTCCTGCTCGCCACGCGCGGGCGAGTGCCGAGCTATCTGGGCTGCTCCCTGTCGTTCGTGGGCGTGGCCGCCGTGATCCGGGCGGACGGCGGCACCAGCGCGACCGTGACCGGCGCGATTCTCGTCGTCGGCGTGGTGCTGTTCCTGGTGGGACTCGCGGTGCAGCGTTTCGGCGCGCGGATCATCCACGCCGCGATGCCGCCGATCGTCACCGGCGCCGTGGTCATGCTGATCGGCTTCAACCTCGCCCCGGTCACCGCGACCGTCTACTGGCCGCAGGACCAGTGGACGGCACTGCTGGTCATGCTGTTCACCGGTCTGGCGGTCGTCTGTCTGCGCGGTTTCTGGTCGCGCATCGCGATCTTCCTCGGCCTGGTCTTCGGCTACCTCATCTCCTGGGTCTTCGACCTGGCCTTCGGCAAGATCCACTCGGCGGACGCGAGCGGCAAGATCACCGACCACTGGCGCCTGGACCTCTCCGGTGTCGCCAAGGCCGACTGGATCGGTCTGCCCCACTTCCACGGCCCGAGCTTCCAGTGGTCCGCGATCCTGGTCGCGCTGCCGGTCGTGATCGCCCTTGTCGCCGAGAACGCGGGTCACGTCAAGGCGGTCGGCGAGATGACCGGCGACTCCCTGGACGACAAGCTGGGTACGGCGATCTCCGCGGACGGTGTCGCCTCCGTGCTCTCCACCGCCGTGGGCGGCCCGCCGAACACCACCTACTCCGAGAACATCGGCGTCATGGCCGCGACCCGCGTCTACTCCACCGCCGCCTACTGGGCCGCCGCCTGCTTCGCCCTGCTCTTCGGTGTGTGCCCGAAGTTCGGCGCGATCGTGGCCGCGATCCCGGGCGGTGTGCTCGGCGGCATCACCGTCATCCTGTACGGCATGATCGGCCTGCTCGGCGCGCAGATCTGGCTGCACGGCAAGGTGGACCTGCGCAACCCGCTGAACCTGGTCCCGGCGGCCGCGGGCATCATCATCGGCGTAGGCAACGTCACCATGAAGTTCTCCGACACCTTCTCGCTGAGCGGCATCGCGCTCGGCACCCTGGTGGTCATCACCGGCTACCACGCGCTGCGCGCCTTCGCCCCGGCGCACCTCAAGGTGCAGGAACCGCTGCTGGACGAGGGCACGTCGTCGTACGACGACGAGACGCCGGAGCCGGGCAAGTCCTGACGGCGGAAGGCCGGCGGCGGCCCGCCCCGTTCCCCCGTTCCGGCGAAGCACCGGTCCGTACGGCCCCCCGTGCGGGCCGGTGCTGCCACCCTTCCCCCATGGCGCAGCCGCGATACCCCGCCCCCACCGTCGATGCCGTGCTGTCCCGGATGCGCGCCCTCGCGGCACGGCTGCCCGCGCGCGACGGTGTCGCCGTCTTCAACCGGGTCTATCTCGCCGTCACCGAGGAGGTGGACCGGCGCCTGGACGCCGGGGAGTTCCCGGACCGGCGGGCGGCGGCCACCCTGGACGTGCGGTTCGCGGAGCGGTATCTGTCGGCGGTGGACGCGGCCGACGCGGACCGCACACCGCCCGCCTGCTGGCGTCCGCTGTTCCAGCTCCGCCGCCATCCCGGCGTCCGTCCGCTGCAGTTCGCGCTGGCGGGCATCAACGCCCACATCGGGCACGACCTGGCGCTCGCCGTGGTGGACACCTGTCACGCGCTCGACTGTGAACCGGCCGATCTGGAGGACGAGTTCGACCGCGTGGGCGAGCTGCTGACCGCGCTGGAGGAGCGCGTCCGCGAGGACCTGATGCCCGGGCCCGACCTCCTCCAGATCGCCGACCCGCTCACGCATCTGCTGGGCGCCTGGAGCCTGGAGCGGGCCCGGGACGCCACCTGGTCGGCGGCCCGCGTGCTGTGGGCGCTGCGCCGGTGCGGCGAGGTGGCCGAGGAGTTCACCGGGCGCCTGGACGCGGCGGTCGGTTTCGCGGGGCGGATGCTGCTGACGCCGCTCGGGGACTGAGCCCGGCCGGAAATCACCCCTTCGGGTGACTTACGGAACAGCCGGGCGAGGGCCGCGCGTTGGAGGAACAGACCCGACGCGAAGGAGCACCGGTATGACGAC
The DNA here is from genome assembly GCF_040703155.1 of Streptomyces sp. NPDC005435. Taxonomy (NCBI): domain Bacteria; kingdom Bacillati; phylum Actinomycetota; class Actinomycetes; order Kitasatosporales; family Streptomycetaceae; genus Streptomyces; species Streptomyces sp. NPDC005435. The sequence continues at coordinate 239,933 of NZ_JBEXEQ010000003.1, read as the reverse complement.
CAGGCTCGGCCTCGCCCTTCCCCAGATGCGCCAGTACGACCTCGGCAGAGACGTGCCCCGGGTGGCCCGCACCGCCGAGGAGACGGGCTACGACAGCCTGTGGGTGTTCGAAAGGGCCCTGGTCCCGGACCCCGCCACCCAGGGGTTGTACGGCATACCGGGCCTGCCCTGGCCGGAGGGGTACCGCGGCGTGGCGGACCCGCTGATCACCCTCACCCTGGCCGCGACCGCGACCACGCGGGCCGAACTGGGCTCCAGTGTGCTGGTGGCGCCGCTGCACCTGCCGTTCCAGCTCGCCAAGTCCCTGGCCACGCTGGACGTGGTGAGCGGCGGCCGGGTCCTCGCGGGCTTCGGCACGGGCTGGTCGCTGGACGAGTACGCGGCCACCGGTGTCCTCCCCTTCGAGGAGCGCGGCGCCGCGCTGGACGAGGTGATCGCGGTGTGCCGGGCGGTGTGGGGCCCCGATCCGGTCGTCCATCACGGGAAGACGACCGACATCGCCTCCGCGATCGTCGGCCCGAAGCCGGTGCGGCCGGTCCCGGTCCTGCTGGCGGCGAGCAACCGGCGGGCGATGCGACGGCTGGTGGACCAGGCCGACGGCTGGCTGCCGGGTGCCTACGGTCCGGAGCGACTGGCCGCCCAGTGGCGCGACCTGAACGAGCTGGCCGAGGAACGCGGCCGCACGGAGCCGGTCCGCACGGTGATCAGGGTGAACGCGCGGGTGGCCCACAAGCCGCACCCGGGCCCGGACCGCCCACTGTTCGAAGGGGACACGGACGAGATCGTGACCGATGTCGCGGCTCACGTCGGCATCGTCCCGGACGCCGAGATCCTGCTCGACCTCCAGAGCGACGCCCGGGACGCGGCGGAGCTGACGGACCTGGCGGTCCAGCTGTACGAGAAGGCCCGGGCGGCCGGGATCTGAGCCCCGTCCGCCCGCGCCCCGGCCGCCCGCCAGGGCCCCGCTCAGTCCTCGGGCAGCTCGACGGGCGCGATCTCGTCGTAGAGGTCGCCCGGGCCGGGGTTGGTCCGGTCGGTCTCGCCGCCGAGGTGGTGCATGACGCCCCAGACCGCGTTCAGCGCGGTCTGGACGGCGCCCTCGGCCCAGCCGGCGGTCCAGGAGATGTCGTCGCCGGCGAGGAAGATGCCGCGCTTGTCCTCGGGCAGCCGGTCCTGCATGAAGTGGGTGAACAGGCGGCGCTGGTAGCGGTAGTGCCCAGGCAGGTTGGCCTTGAACGCGCCCATGAAGTAGGGCTCGTTCTCCCAGGAGACGGTCACCGGGTTGCCGATGATGTGCTTCCTGATGTCGACCTTCGGGTAGATCTCGCCGAGCGACTTCAGCATGACCTCCATCCGCTCGTTGGCGGACAGCGGCAGCCACTTCAGGCTGTCGTCGCACCAGGTGTACGACAGGCAGATGACGGCGGGCTTGTCGGGGCCGTCGTCCAGCAGGTAGGTGCCGCGCGTCATGCGGTCGGTGAGCGTCATCGACATGACGTCCCGGCCGGTCTCCTCGTCCTTGTCCAGCCAGAAGGGCCGGTCGACGGGCACGAAGAGCTTGGAGGACTCCATGTAGTGGGTGCGCTCGATCGCGGTCCAGTGGTCGATCGGGAAGAGCGAGTCGTCGCAGGCGATCTTGGACAGCAGCATCCAGGACTGGGCGGTGAAGATCGCCGCCCGGTAGGTGCGGATGTCGCCGTTCGCGTCGGTGACGGTGATCCGGTTGCCCGAGGTGCGGTGCAGCCGGGTCACGGCCGGGCGGGGCTCGCCGCCGACGTGCAGGGACGCCAGCGAGGTGCCGTACGGCCAGTGCACGATCTTCTCCGGCTCGCGCTCCCACAGGCGCAGCGGCAGCTGCTGGGAGCCGCCGACGATGCCCCGGTGGTGGTCGTCGGCCTCGGTGTAGACGACGCGCAGGATCTCCAGGATGGAGTTGGGGAAGTCGGTGTCCCAGCCGCCGGTGCCGAAGCCGACCTGGCCGAAGATCTCGCGGTGCCGGAAGGACTTGAACGCCTCGGACTCGCAGAGGAAGCCGTAGAAGGTCTGGTTGTCGAGCTTCTCGACCAGCCGGGACCAGATCTCGCGGATGCGCGGCACGTCCCGCTCGCGCAGGGCGCGGTTCATGTCGGTGAAGTCGGCGCCCTCTTCGAGGCACTTGTTCCACGCCTCGGCGACGTCGCGGTAGACCTGGGGCAGGTCGGCGGCGGTCTCGGCGTAGTGCGACTCGCCCTTGAGGTCGACGACGGTCGAAGGGGTCGCCTCGGCAAGGGGGTTGGGGAAGGGCGTGGTCGTGAGGCCGACCAGGTCGATGTAGTGCTGGAGGGCGGTGGAGGAGGGCGGGAAGCGCATCGCGCCCATCTCGGCGGTCAGCGACTCGTCGCAGCCCTCGAAGCCGACCGTGCGCAGCCGGCCGCCGAGCTGGTCGGCCTCGTAGACGACGGGCTTGAGGCCCATCTTCATCAGCTCGTAGGCGGCGATGATCCCGGACAGACCGCCGCCGACGACGGCGACCTCGGTGCCGTGCTCGGTGGCCGGGATCTGGCCGAGCCCCGCCGGGTGGGCGAGGAAGTCGTCGTAGGCGTAGGGGAAGTCCGGGCCGAACATGGTGATCGGCGGCTGCTGCTCACCGGCGTGCTCGACGGCGTTGGGCACCGTGGACGTCATGGGGTACGGACTCCTTGCACGGAAGAACTGGTTACGCGGAAGAACGGGGGTGAACTCGGGCCGGTCCGGGGCCGGTCGTTCAGGACTGGTCGACCAGCGGCCCGTACAGACCGGGGCGCCGGTCCGCGAGATACGGGTTCGCCTCGCGGGAGGCGGCCAGGAAGGCGGGGTCGGCGTCGGCGAACACCAGCTGGTCGGCGCCGCGTCCGGCACGCGCCCGGGCGACACCGTCGGGTCCGGCCAGCGTGGACAGCCCGACGAACTCGAACTCCCCTTCCCGGCCGACCCGGTTGACGTACGCCACGTACATCTGGCTCTCGAAGGCGCGCACCGGGATCATCGACTCGGGCACGAACTGGTACGGGTGCATCTGCGCGGTCGGCACCACCAGGAGGTCGGTCCCGGCGAGGGCGTGGGCGCGGGTGTTCTCGGGGAACTCCACGTCGTAGCAGATCATCAGGCCGACGGTGAGGCCGTTCAGCTCGGCCTGGACGACGGCCTGCTCGCCCGGGGTGAAGTGGTCGCGCTCGAAGCAGCCGAAGAGGTGGGTCTTGCGGTAGTTGGCGAGGGAGCGGCCGTCGGCGGAGAGAAGCTGGGCGGAGTTGTAGACCGTCTCGCCGTCCCGTTCGGGGTAGCCGTAGGCGACGGCGACGCCGTGGTGGGCGGCGATCTCCGCGACGGCCTCGGCCGAGGCGCCGTCGGCGGGTTCCGCGAGGCGGGCGATGTCGTCGCCGATCGCGTACCCGGTGAGGAACATCTCCGGCGCGGCCAGCAGCCCGGCCCCCGCCGCCGCGGCACGGCCCGCCGCCTCGTCGAGGACCTTGAGGTTCTCGGCGACGGAGCCGGGGCGGCCGGAGCTCTGGAGCAGGGCGGTGCGCATGCGTGGTCCTCACCTGAGGTGAAAAGTGGGGGTTGGAAGTCAGATAGACGGTACGGGCGGCGCGCTCGGCCTCACAAGAAGCAGCCGTTGCGCGCGGGTGCGTGGTTCGTTGCGTGCGTGGCGGCGGATACGGCGATTCGTTGCGCGGACCGGTGCTGCGGCCTCAGATCTGCCGCAGCCGGTGCACGATCTCCCGCAGCAGCTCGGGGTCGGCGGCAGGTCCCGTGACCGGCAGCCGGCGGGGCGCGTCGATGCGGATGAGGCCGGCCTCGGCGAGGTCGCCGAGCAGGACGCGGACGACGGTCAGGGGCAGGTCGGCGTCCACGGCCAGCTCGACCAGCGGGCGCGGCCCGCGCCGGATCAGATCGAGCAGGGCCGCCCCCGCGTGCTCGACACCGGGCAGCGGTGCCGTGTCCGGGGCGAGCGCGGTGACCCGGGACATCAGGTCGACGGCGTGCCGCCCCGAGGGGCGGGTGCGGCCCCGGGTCACGGTGTACGGGCGCACCATGGCGCCGGTCTCGTCCTCGTACCAGTGCGCGTCGGGGCCGGTCTCGTCGAGGCCGCTGCCGTCGGAGCCGTTCCCGTCGGGCCCGTGATCTTCGTACGCCCGCTCCTCGTAGGCCTGATCCGGGTGCGCGTGCCGCTCGTACCCGTACCCCACGTACGGGTCGTCCGGGTCGTACGGGTGCCCCTCTCCGTGCGCGTCGCACCGGTGCCCGTCGTTCACCGCCGGGTCAGGAGGCCGAGCGGGTCGCGGCGTCCAGGTGGCGGCCGAGCCGGCGCACCAGCAGGGCCATCTCGTGGCCGAGCTGTCCGACGTCGCTGCGGGCCTCGCTGAGGACGGCGAGGCGGCTGCCGTGACCGGCCGGGGTGATGAAGAGGTAGGCGTCCTCCAGCATGACCATGGTCTGCCGGACTCCCCCGGTGCCGAACCGCTCCCCCGCCGAGCGCGCCAGCCCGTGTAAGCCGGAGCAGACGGCGGCCAGGTGCTCGATGTCCCGCCGCCGCATCCCCTCGGAGCAGCTCAGCGCCAGTCCGTCGGCGGTGAGCAGCACGGCCTGCCGCACATGGTCGGTCCGCGCCACGAGGTCGTCGAGCAGCCAGCCGAGATCCGTCCCGGGCACTCCCTCGGGCACCACCGGGCTCTGGGCGTTGCGGTCGTCACCGTACATCGTCGGTGTCCATCCCTTCGTCGGCGTGGGTGCGCGGTACGGGGCCTGGTGCCCCGGGCTCGGTCGGTGTCCCGGAGCCCTGGCGGCCGAGGTCCCGGCCGCGCTGGAAGGCGCCGAAGATCGCGCGCATCTCCTCGGGGTCGGCGGCGACGTCCGGCGCGTCCGGCGGCGGCTCGTCGCGCAGCTGGTGGGCGAGGGACGCCTGACGGACACGGGTGGGGAGCGCGGGGGCGCCGGGGCGGCCGGGCGGGGCCGGCGGGGTTTGGTGGGGGGCGGGAGGGTGCGGGGGCGGGGTCCGAGGGCCGGTGGGCGAGGCCTGGGGACCGGTGGGCGAGGCCTGAGGCACACCGTCGGCACCCCCGGCCTCGCCCGGTCGTCCGGCTCCGTCCAGTCGCCCGGCCGCGCCCAGTCCCCCGAGCCCGTCCACGTCACCGTCCGCCGCCCCGCCCATGCCGCCGCCTCCCGCTCCGCCCGCGCCACCGGCACCGCCGCCGACGCCCGCCACGAAGCCGTCTCCGGCTCCACCGCCGCGCCGTCCACCGGCTTCCCGTATCCCCCGTGCCCCCGCCGCGCCAGCCGTACCCACCGGCTCGGCCTCCGCCAGTACGGCCGCAGGCAACAGCACCGTCGCCGTCGTCCCCCCGTAGGGGGAATCCCCGAGGCTCACCTCGATGCCGTGGCGGGCGGCCAGGCGGCCGACCACGTAGAGGCCGAGGCGGTCGTGGCGGGTGGGGTCGAAGGCGTCCGGGGCGGTGAGGGTGCGGCGGGCCTCCTCGCGGTGGGCGGCGTCGAGGCCGAGGCCCCGGTCGTCGATCTCCAGGGCGAAGCCGTCGCCGACGCGCCCGGTGCGGATCGTGACCTCGGTGTGCGGAGGCGAGAACGCGGTGGCGTTCTCCAGGAGTTCGGCGACGAGGTGGACCACGTCGGCCACGGCGTCCGCCGCGATGCCGAGGTCCGGCAGGGGCGGCACCACCACCCGCTCGTACGCCTCGATCTCGCTCACCGCCGAGGCGACGACGTCCGCGAGGGGTACGGGACCGCGCCAACGGCGGCCCGGCGTCGCGCCGGAGAGGATGATCAGGCTCTCCGCGTGCCGCCGCATACGGGTGGTGAGGTGGTCGATGAGGAAGAGGCGGCGCAGCAGTTCGGGGTCCTCGGTGCTGCGCTCCAGGGTGTCGACGAGCTTCAACTGCCGGTGCACGAGCGCCTGGTTGCGGCGGGCGATGTTGAGCAGTACCGCGAACAGGCCGCGCCGCAGCCCCGCTTGGGTGACGGCGGCCTCGACTGCGGCGAGCCGGGCGGCGTTGAAGGAGCGGCCGACCTGGCCTATCTCGTCGTCGCGGACGTCGTCGGCGGCGAGCGGGGGCGCCTCGGCGGCCGCGTCGACCTGTTCACCGGCGCTCAAGCGGCGCATGACGTCCGGGAGTTGGCGGGTACTGAGCAGATCGGCGGCGTCCCGCAGCCGCTCCAGGCGGCGGGAGACGCGCCGGGCACCGCGTACGGCGAGCCACAGGGACAGCGCGACGGCGGCCAGTCCGGCCACGCCGACCACGGCCGCCTTGGCCAGCTCGCCGTAGGCGAAGGTCCGGCCGCGCGCGGCGGAGTCCTTGGCGGCGGCGACGCACAGCTCCCGGTAGCGGACGACGGCCCGGTCGGTGACCGACCGCCAGGTGTCCGCCGCGACGGCCTTGCCGGCACCGGCGGGTCCGGCCCGCAGCAGCGCGTCCTCGCCGCGCACCAGCGAGCGGTGCAGCTCGCCCCGCTGGAACCGCTGGAACCGGGCCCGCGCCGGGGCGGGCAGGTCGGGCACGTAGGTCCGCTCGAAGACGCGGCGGTCCTCGATGGTCGCGGTGAGGGTGTCGTACTGCCGCTCGGTCAGCCCGCCCTCCGCGCGCGCCCCGGCGACGAGGGCGTCCTCGCGGGAGACGAACTCCCGTACCCGGACGAGTTCGATGACCGTCTGCGACTCGCGCGCGAGCTGTCCGGCCTGGAGGGCGGTGAGCGCGGACTCGACGGCGAAGCCGGGCTCGACGAGCGCGCTGTAGGCGGTGACCGCGCGGTCCCAGGTGAGGCGGCGCTCCAGGACTTCGCGGCGCAGTCCGTCCAGTTTGCCGGTCGCGGCGGTCATGGTGTCGAGGGTCCTGCGCTGGCGGGCCGTGAGCCGGCCGAGGTCGCCGCTCGCGAGGGCGTGCCGCATGTCGGCCACGGCGCGGTCGGTACGGCGCTGCTGGGCGAGCAGGTCGCCGGGGTCGGCCCGCTCGCGCGGGGTGCCGAGGTAGGCGGCGGACATCCGGCGCTCGATCTGGATCTGCCCGATGGCGGTGTCCACGGGGCTGCCGTAGTCCAGGTAGACCCCCTGGAGGCGGATCAGGGCGCGTAACTCACCGGTGACGGACACCATGGCGAAGCCCCACAGCGCCATCAGCGCGACGGCCGGCGCCAGGGCGAGCGCCACGATCCGCGCGCGGACGGTGGTGGGACGGCGGAACCGGCGCATGTGTCACCTGCTTGGTCACCAATGGGGGTTACCGCTCGGTACAAAGCGCGGGACAACCTACGCGATCACCCACCCGGCCGCAACGGTTACCCCGGGTAACACACGCCAGGGCCGGTGCTCCCCCGTCAGGCCGGCGCCCCCGAGGAGAACCTCCGCAGCAGCGGCGACAGCACCAGCACCGACTTCGTGCGCTCCACGAACGGCTCCCCCGCGATCCGCTCCAGGACCCGTTCGAAGTGCCGCATGTCCGAGGCGAAGACCTGCGCGATGGCGTCGGCGTCCCCGGTGACCGTCGACGCGGCCACGACCTCCTGGTACCGCTCCAGACCGCGCTGGATCGTCTCCGGCGAGGTGTTGCTGCGGCAGTAGATCTCGATGTACCCCTCGGTCTCCCAGCCGAGCGCCGCCGGGTCCACCCGTACGGTGAATCCGGTGATGGCGCCGGTGGCCCGCAGCCGGTCCACGCGCCGCTTGACGGCGGGCGCGGACAGACCGACCGACTGCCCGATGTCCGCGTAGGAGCGGCGGGCGTCCTCGGCCAGGGCGTGCACGATGCGTTCGTCGAGGTCGTTCAGCACAGGGGGTGGTTCACTTCTTCGTGTCGATCACTTCTGCGCCCCGCCCGCGGCCTCCTCAAAAGGCCACGTCACGGGGACGGCGCGGGCCGTCCTACGAAGTAGAACACGACCCCGCGACCCGGGCGTCAGCCACCGACCCGCCGGGTGAGGAACGTGCACAGGTCCACACACGCGTGGGTGCGCCCGTCCGCCCCGACGTACGCGTACCGGTCCGCGTACTCCACCAGCGGCCGGTACCCGAGCCGGGCGTACAGCGCGGCGGCCCGGGGATTGTCCTTGGCCACCCCGATCCCGACGACCGCGATCCCCCGCTCCCGCGCCAGCCCCTCACAGGCCCGGATCAGCCCGCTCCCGATCCCCCGCGACCTCTCCTCGGGCACGACGGCCATCCCGCCGATCTCCGGGCAGCCGACGGTGACCTCGGGCGCGGTGCAGCCGATCCAGCGCATCTCGGCGGAGCCGACCGGCCGCCCGTTCCGCCAGGCCACGAGATAGGTGCACTCCCCGGCCTGCTGGCGCGCCAGACGCCGGGCATGGAAGGAGGTGCGCCCCGGACCGGGGAGGGCGCGGTCGAGGAGGGGTACGTCGGCGGCACGGCACACGGCGATGTCCATGGGCCGAGCGTAGGAGCGAAGGCGGGCGGACGGCCCCTGATTTACGACGGGGGCCGTCCGCAAGGGACTTGCGTCAGTTCCAGCTCGCGTGCAGGGGCTTGCCCTCGGCGTAGCCCGCCGCGCTCTGGATGCCGACGATGGCCTTGTCGGCGAACTCCTCCAGGGAGGCGGCGCCGGCGTAGGTGCAGGAGGAGCGGACGCCCGCGATGACGGAGTCGATCAGGTCCTCGACGCCCGGGCGGGCCGGGTCGAGGTACATGCGGGAGGTGGAGATGCCCTCCTCGAACAGCGCCTTGCGGGCGCGGTCGTACGAGGACTCCTCCGAGGTGCGGTTGCGCACGGCACGCGCGGAGGCCATGCCGAAGGACTCCTTGTACAGGCGCCCGTTCACGTCCTGCTGGAGGTCGCCCGGGGACTCGTAGGTGCCGGCGAACCAGGAGCCGACCATCACGTTGGAGGCACCGGCCGCAAGGGCCATGGCCACGTCGCGCGGGTGGCGGACACCGCCGTCGGCCCACACGTGCTTGCCGAACTTCCGCGCCTCGGCGGCGCATTCGAGCACGGCGGAGAACTGCGGACGGCCCACGCCGGTCATCATGCGGGTGGTGCACATGGCGCCGGGGCCGACACCGACCTTGACGATGTCCGCGCCGGCCTCGATGAGGTCCCGCACGCCCTCGGCGGAGACGATGTTGCCCGCGACGATCGGCACGTCGGGGTCGAGCCCGCGCACCGTGCGCACCGCGTTGATCATCGACTCCTGGTGGCCGTGCGCGGTGTCGATGACGAGCGTGTCCACGCCCGCGTCGAGGAGCTGCTTGGCCTTGCCCGCCACGTCACCGTTGATGCCGACGGCGGCGGCGATGCGCAGCCTGCCGCTGTCGTCCACGGCCGGGGTGTACAGCGTGGCCCGCAGCGCGCCCTTGCGGGTGAGGATGCCCGCGAGCCTGCCCTCGCCGTCGACCGCCGGGGCGTAGCGCCGGTTCGCGCCGTCCAGGGTGTTGAACGCCTCGCGCGGGTCGATGTCCGCGTCCAGGAGCAACAGGTCCTTGGACATGACCACTTCGAGCTGGGTGAACCGGTCGACACCGGTCAGGTCCTCGTCGGTGACGACACCGACGGGGCGGTGGTCCTCGTCCACGACGACACCGGCGTTGTGCGCGCGCTTGGACAGCAGGGCGAGGGCGTCGGCGACGGTCTGCTGCGGGGACAGCACGATGGGGGTGTCCAGCACCAGATGGCGGCTCTTGACCCAGGAGACGACGTCGGTCACCACGTCGATCGGGATGTCCTGCGGGATGACCACCAGGCCGCCGCGCCGGGCGACCGTCTCGGCCATGCGGCGTCCTGCGATGGCGGTCATGTTGGCGACGACCAGCGGGATGGTCGTACCCGTCCCGTCCGGCGAGGCGAGGTCCACTCCCTGCCGCGAGCCCACCGCGGAGCGGCTCGGAACCATGAACACGTCGTCGTACGTGAGGTCGTACGCGGGCCGGTTGTCATTGAGGAAACGCACGTGCCGCACATCCCAGTCGATCAGAGGTGACCCCCCGACGGGTGCGCCGAGGGGAAAAGAGCACGTACTTCATTCTCCCATGGGAGGTCCTCGGTCATACCCCCACGGAACCTCCAGGGTCACCGCTCAGAGGTGGGCGTTTCCTCCAAGCGCCAGTACGACGTCGAGCAGGAAGGTGCGGTCGACCGCCTCGGAGAGGACGTCGCCGGCGATACGCCATTCGCGCGGGTTCTTCTCGGCGAACGTGTGCCAGTCCCGCACGACGATCAGCAGCCCGCGCTCGACGGCCTGGGGCGGCCAGACCGTGGTGTCGCAGAGGGAGTCGAGCAGCGCGTCCCAGTTCCGCCCGAACCACTCGGGCAGATCGAGGGCGTCGGCCACCCGCTCCATCAGACCGGCCTTGTCGGTGATGCCCCTCAGATTGAGGTCGACCGTGTACCGGCCCACGAGATCTTCGCTCATCTCAGCACCGCCCGGAACGAGTTGTAGTGATCGTCGGTGTAGTAGAACTCGGTGCCCTGCCCGGTGATGATGCGACGGGCGCCCCTGGTACGGGAGTTGGGGGTGGGCACGGTGTACTCGTGGTAGTAGCCGCGCGGATGCTGGGGCAGCAGCCGCTCGTAGTTGCCGAAGACGATGCCGTCCCGCGTGTACGGATAGGGGCCGCCCCTGTCGATCAGGGTCAGGGTGCGCCTGGCCTCGACGGGCAGCCGGGACGCGGGAACGGTGGCCATGCCCCTGGCCCACGCCGGCGTGGACGCGGTGGAAGGGCCGGAGGAGACCTCGGCGGACGAGGTGGCCGCGACGGTCGTACGCGTGACGGCGGGCGGAGCGGTGCCCGCTCCCGGGTCCGCACACCCGGCGAGCAGGACGGAGAGGACGACGAGCAGCCCCGCGAAGAGGCGGGGGACGAAACGGGTCGGCCCGTGGGACGCGCGGGACGCGCGCCGGACGGGCCGATGGGGGACGAACCGCGACAGCATGCCGACGATGCTGTCACGGTCCGGCCCCCGCACGGGCCCGGACGGCCCCTTTTCGCCGGGACGGTCAGGAACCGTCGGGGTCCGAGCGGCCGAGCGCGGCCTTCGGCGTGGGTCCTGCGGTCAGCAGGTAGTCCGCGGCCGAGGTGTCCGTGACCAGGCTGGTGACCAGACCGGAGCGGAGCACCGCGTCGATGGCCGGGGCCTTGCGCTGACCGCCCGCGATGGCCACGACCTCGGGGATACGGCGCAGCTGGTCGGCCTTGACCGTGATGCACCGCTCCCCCAGGTCCCGCCCGATCCGGCGGCCCTCGGCGTCGAAGAGGTGCGCGGACATCTCGGCGGCGACACCGAGCGAGGCGTAGTGCGCGCGCTCCTCGTCGCTGAGCATGTCGTGCACGGTCGAGATGCCCGGCTCCCAGGAGCCGATGGAGACACAGGCGACCGTGACCTTGTCGAAGTACTCGAAGGCGCGGGCGATCCCGGTCTGGTTGCGCAGCGCGGCCGCGGTGGCCTCGTCCGGCAGCAGCATCGGCGCGTAGATGGGGTGCGCGTCGCCGCCGGAGACCTGCGCGGCCCGGCGGACGGCCTCGACGGAGCCGCGCTCGGCGGTCCCGGCGTCGTACACGCCCGTCAGCTGCACCACCGTGCACGGCGGCAGCCGGTCGAGGGCCGCGGCCATGTGGATGGTGGAGCGGCCCCAGGCGAGCCCGAGCACGTCCCCCTCGTCCACGAGCTCGCCGAGCAGGTCGGCCGCCACCTCGCCCAGGTTCTCCGGGTCCGGGGTCTCCTCGGCCTCGGCCGGGGACTCCACGACCACGGCGTGCCGCAGCCCGTAGCGGGCGCGGAGCGCGTCGGAGCGCTCGGCGTCCAGCTCGGCCGGCACACGGATCTCGATGCGCACGAGATCCCGTTCGAGAGCCGTCTCCAGGACCCGGGCCACCTTGAAGCGGCTCACGCCGAACTCCTCGGCGATCTGGATCTTGGACTTGCCCTCCAGGTAGAAGCGACGGGCCATGGCCGCCGCCTGCACCAGCTCAGCGGGCCCCATCCGCATCGCTGTCCGGCCCGCCGACATACCCGACACGGCGATCTCCTCACTGCTGTGCACACACTCTGATTCGCCGTTCATCCTCGCAGATTCGGCGCGGCTCATCCGCCCTGATGGGCGCCTTCGGTCAACCGTTCACGCAACCGTGGCTCAGTGGCCGTGCGCCCAGGTCGAATCGGCGATGGCGCGGTCGGCCTGCGCGCGCAGCGCGCGGACGGCCTCGGCGGGGTCGGCGGCGCCGTAGACGGCCGAGCCGGCGACGAACACATCGGCCCCGGCCTCGGCGCACCGCTCGATCGTCTCGGCCGAGACACCGCCGTCGACCTGCAGCCACATCTGCAGGCCGTGCTTGGCGATCAGCTCACGGGTACGGCGGATCTTCGGCAGCGTGATGTCCAGGAACGCCTGGCCACCGAAGCCGGGCTCCACCGTCATGATCAGCAGCATGTCGAGTTCCGGGAGGATGTCCTCGTACGACTCGATCGGCGTCGCGGGCTTGAGCGCCATGGAGGCGCGGGCGCCCTTCGCGCGGATCTCGCGGGCGAGCCGGATCGGGGCGCGGGCCGCCTCCACGTGGAAGGTGACCGACGAGGCACCCGCCTCCACGTACTGCGGGGCCCAGCGGTCGGGGTCCTCGATCATCAGGTGGCAGTCCAGCGGGATGTCCGTGGCGCGGGCCAGGGACTCCACGACGGGGGTGCCGAGCGTGAGATTCGGGACGAAGTGGTTGTCCATGACATCGACATGCAGCCAGTCGGCCCCCTCGACCGCCTTCGCCTCGTCGGCGAGTCGGGCGAAGTCTGCGGACAGGATGCTGGGGTTGATCTGAGCGGCCATGGTCTTAGCCTGCCATGTCCCTCCGGGGGGTTGGGGGGCAGGTCCGGGGTGGGTGGGGGTTCGTCCTTCGGGCGCGGGTGGGTGGTGGCTTGTCGCGCAGTTCCTCGCGCCCCTGGAGGTGGTCCAGGTGTTCCTTCGAGTGCGGGCGCGTCGTGGCCTTTCGCGCCGTTCCCCGCGCCCCCTGGAGTGGTCCAGGTGTTCCTTCGAGTGCGGGCGCGTGGTGGTTTCTCGCGCCGTTCCCCGCGCCCCCTGGGGTGGTCCGGGTGTTCCTTCGGGTGCAGGTGCGTCGTGGCTTGTCGCGCAGTTCCTCGCGCCCCTTGGGGTGGTGAAGGTCGTGTTTCGGGTGCGGGTGCGTGGTGGTTTCTCGCGCCGTTCCCCGCGCCCCCTGGGGTGGTCCGGGTGTTCCTTCGGCTGCAGGTGCGTCGTGGCCTTTCGCGCAGTTCCTCGCGCCCCCTGGGAAGGGGTGGTGGCTGTCGTTGGTTGGCTGCCGGGTTGGGGTGGGGCCTTGGTTTGGCGGAGTCCGTGCCCTTCAGGGGCGCGGGGAACTGCGCGGGCAACCCCGACGAACCCGCCACCCGAACACGCGACCGCCACCACCCCTTAGGGGCGCGGGGAACGGCGCGAGAAACCACCACGCACCCGCACGGGAGGACGACAGCCACCACCCACCACCCCAGGGGCGCGGGGAACTGCGCGACAAGCCACCGCGTGCCCGCGCCCGAAGACGACAGTCACCACTCCAAGGGGCGCGGGGAACTGCGCGAAAGGCCACGACGGCCCGCACCCGAGGGGTGACCGCCTCAGGCCGTGCGGCGGATCAAGGCGAGGTACATCGCGTCCGTGCCGTGGACGTGCGGCCAGAGCTGGACGTCGGGGCCGTCGCCCAGCGCGGGAACGCCGGGAAGGAGAGGCCGCGCGTCGACGAGCTCGGTGCCGGGCCGTTCCTTGAGGACGTCGGAGACCACCGCACGGGTTTCAGCGAGGTGAGGAGAACAGGTGGCGTAACCGACGACGCCCCCGACCCGGACGGAGTCCAGCGCCGTGCGGAGCAGCCCCCGCTGGATGGGCGCGAAGTTGTCGAGGTCCTCGGGACGCCGGCGCCACCGGGCCTCGGGCCGACGCCGCAGGGCACCGAGCCCGGTGCAGGGCACGTCGACCAGCACACGGTCGAAGGCACCGGCCTTCCACGGCGGCCGAGTACCGTCCGCGGCGATCACCTGATACGGCCCCGGGTTGCCCTCCAGCGCCCGCGCCACCAGCCCCGCCCGATGCGGCTGCTTCTCGGAGGCCAGCAGAAACGCCCCCCGCTCCGCCGCGAGGGCGGCGAGCAGCGCGGCCTTTCCGCCGGGCCCGGCACAGGCGTCGAGCCACTTCTCGTCCGCCCCCTCGACGGGCGCGTTGGCGAGCGCGAGCGCGACCAGCTGGCTGCCCTCGTCCTGCACACCCGCCCGCCCCTCGCGCACCGCCTCGACCGCGCCGGGCTCGCCGCCCTCGGCGAGCCGGACGGCGTACGGCGACCAGCGCCCGGGCACGGCGGCCTCCTCGGTCAGCAGCTCCTCGGCGGTCGACCGGCCGGGACGCGCGACCAGGGTGACCTCGGGACGCTCGTTGTCCGCCGCGAGCAGCTCCTCGATACCGGCGCGCCCGCCGCCCAGGGAGTCCCACAGCGAGGAGACGACCCAGCGGGGGTGCGAGTGGACGACCGCGAGGTGGTCCTCGGGATCCTCGTCGTACGGCGGCGCGACCTTCTCCAGCCAGCCGTCCAGATCGTCCTGGGCCACCTTGCGCAGCACGGCGTTGACGAACTTGGCCCGTCCGTCGCCGAGCACCACGCGGGCCAGCTCGACGGAGGCGGAGACGGCGGCGTGCGTCGGGATACGGGTGCCGAGCAGCTGGTGCGCGCCGAGACTGAGCACGTCGAGGACCGGCGGGTCCACCTCGCGCAGCGGGCGGTCCACGCAGGCGGCGATGATCGCGTCGTAGGTGCCCTGGCGGCGCAGCGTGCCGTAGACCAGCTCGGTGGCGAGGGCGGCGTCCCGCGCGTCGAAGTCGCCGTTCTCGCGCGCCTTGCGGAGCAGCGGGGGCAGCACGAGGTTGGCGTACGCGTCCCGCTCGTCCACCGCGCGCAGCGCGTCGAAGGCGAGGATGCGGACGGGGTCCTTCTGGGGGCGCCGGTAGGGCTTGGCGGGCCGTTGCGGCCGACGGGACTGCTCGCTCACGAGAAAGGTGCTCCGGATACGAAGAAAGGGGTGCGGTCCCCAGCCTACGTCGGCCGGACCCCACCCCTCCTCTTCAGGGGGCTCAGGCGCCCAGTGTCTCGCCCTCGGCGATACGGGCACCGCGCGCCCAGTCGGCGGCGCGCATCGGCTTCTTGCCCTGCGCCTGCACCCACAGCAGCTCCACGGCGTACGAACCGGTGCCCACGTGCACGCTGTTCTTCCCGACCGCGAGCTGCCCCGGCGCGAGGTCGGTCCGCTCGGGCACGGGCACGACCTGGACGAGCTTGAGCCGCTCGCCCCGGAAGACGGTCCAGGCACCGGGCGCGGGGGTGCAGCCGCGCACGACCCGGTCGACGCGCAGCGCGGGCGCCGCCCAGTCGACGCGCGCGTCCTCGACCGTGATCTTCGGCGCGAGGGTGATGCCGTCGGCGGGCTGCGGTACGGCCTTCAGGGTGCCGTCCTCGATGCCGTCCATGGTCGCCGCGAGCAGCCCGGCACCGGCGAGCGCGAGCCGGGTCAGCAGGTCGCCGCTGGTGTCGGTGGGGCGGATCGCCTCGGTGACCGTGCCGTAGACCGGGCCGGAGTCCAGGCCCTCCTCGATGAGGAAGGTGGACGCGCCGGTGATCTCGTCGCCCGCCATGATCGAGTGCTGCACGGGGGCGGCGCCGCGCCAGGCGGGCAGCAGGGAGAAGTGCAGGTTGACCCAGCCCTGCGCGGGCACGTCGAGCGCGACGCGGGGCAGCAGGGCGCCGTAGGCGACGACCGGGCAGCAGTCCGGGCCGATCTCCCTCAGCCGCTCCAGGAACGCGGGGTCGCGCGGGCTCGCCGGCTTCAGCACCTCGATCCCCGCCTCCACCGCCCGCTCGGCCACGGGCGACGCGACCAGCCTGCGCCCCCGCCCCGCCGGCGCGTCGGGCCGCGTGACGACGGCGGCCACCTCATGCCGCCCGGACGCGATCAGCGCGTCCAGAGCGGGAACGGCAACCTCGGGAGTTCCGGCGAAGACAAGCTTCATGAGCGGGATCGCGCCTCTCAAACGGCTACGGACGGGCAGCGCACCAGTCTATGACCCCGGAAAAGCCCAACAGCCGGCACCAGCTCGATGCGGGGACCGGGGCCGCCGCCGACGCCAACTCGACGCGGGGGCCAGAGCCGCCGACGGCGCTGGCCTCAATGCGGGGGCCGAAGCCACCGACGGTGCCGGCCTCAATGCGGGGACCGAAGCCACCGACGGTGCCGGCCTCAATGCGGGGGCCGAAGCCACCCGACGACGCCAGCTCGATGCGGGGACCGAAGCCGCCGACGGCGCCAGCCTCAATGCGGGGGCCGAAGCCACCCGACGACGCCAGCTCGATGCGGGGACCGAAGCCGCCGACGGCGCCGGCCTCGGCGCGCGGGGCGAGCGCGGCGACGGTGCCGGCCTCGACGCGGGGCCGGAGCCACCGACGGTGCCGGCCTCGACGCGCGGGGCGAGCGCGGCAACGGCAGGGAGCCCGTTCTGGGCCCGTCCCGCCTCCCTGCCGCCTGGAAACACCGGCGGTCAGCCGCCGACGGCGCTCGACCCCCACCGGTTGTCCAGCCTCTCTGCCAACTGGAAACGGGTGGTGCGCGGGTGGGAGAACCGGCGTACAAAACACACCGCACGCCCCCACCGCGTGACCAGCGGAGCCCCCACGCGTTGGTCAAGACAGAGTTGACCAACACCGGGCGGCTGAAGCGGCCCGTTCCTTTCAACGCCGGTTCGAGAGGCTTGTTCATGGCCGACCACGCAACCCACGACGCCCAGGCCCGGGCCAGCCTGCACCTCCTGGTGCGGGACATCGAGCGGGTCCGCCGCCAGGTGGACGCACTGCGCACGCTCACCGCCCAGCTCGGCAACGTCTACCGCCCGCGCCGCTCCGGCCCGTCCACCGGTTTCGTCGTCTACGGACGCGCCCCCGCCCCCACGGTCCGCCTCGCCCAGGAACTCCGGGACAGCGTCGAGACCCTGGTCACCGCCGCCGTGGACTTCGACCGCTCGCTCGGCTTCTCGTGGGACGCGGTGGGCTCCGCGCTCGGCGTCACCAAGCAGGCGGTGCACCGGCGTTACGGCGCCCGCCGCGCCGCCGCCCAGGCGGCCGCCGACGCCGAACGCGCGAACGAGCCCTCGGGCACCCGCACGCTCAACGTCCCCACGGTCCCCGCCGCCCGCTCCATGCCGACCCAGCCCACGGCAGGCAGCCCCACCCTCCGCGAGGACCCCCGCCCGCCCGCCTTCCCGGGCCCCCGCAACGGCTGACCCCCCGCCCTCCCGGCACCCACCCCACCCGGGAGGGCACCCCCACCACGCACCGCCGCGACACCGGGCCCCCAGCGGGACGCCCCCGAGACCGACCGTCACCGACCCCGGCAGGATGGCTCACCCACCAGCCGAACCGGCTGAACGGACCAGACCGGCCACCAGCCACCCCGCCGGCGTGGACCGAGCCGACCACAAGCCACACCTGCTGGACTCATCAGCCGACCGCCGGCGCACCCGGCCAGGCGGACCAGCCGACCGTCAGCCGGACCGACGGGGGGACCCGGTTACCCCCAGCCACACCACCCAGGCGGCCCGAGCCGACCACCGGCCGCCCCCGGCCAAGCGATCAACCCGACCGCCGCCGGCACCCGGCGGGGCACCGAGCCGTCCGCACCACACCGGCTCCGGTCGAGCCGGGCGACCGCCAGCCAACACCGGCCGGGGTCGCACTGGCCCACCACCGGCCCCACCCCGCAGAACACACCCCCACCGGGACCGCCGGCCACACCCGGCAGGACGCCACCAGTCGCCCCGCCAAAACGCCACCGCAGCCCGTCAGCCGCCCCCAGCGGGACCGCCGCCACGGGACCGCCCAGACCCAGCGGCGCGCCCCTCACCCGATGTCCGGCGGATCGATCCGCACCCGCACCGGCGCACCCCCGCCCCGCGCCATCCGGGCCGCCTGGGCCGTCTTCAGTGCCCCCGCCAGCGCCGCCCCGCTGCCCGGTGGCACCCGGATCAGGGCGCGCTCCCACTCCTCGCCCGGCGGCGGTGCCCCGGGCCTGCGGGGGCGCCCGGGGAGGGTCGGCGGGAGCGGGACGGGTCCCAGGACCTCCGCGTCCGGGGGCAGCTCGGCGGCGGTCAGGAACTCCGCGACGGCCTCGGTCGTACCGGAGACGGCGGCCATCCGCGACACCGGCGGAAAGCCCAGCTCGGCCCGCTCGGCCAGCTCGCGCAGCGCGAAGCCGGCCGGGTCCCACCGCACCAGCGCCTGCACGGGCCGCAGCGTCGGCTCGGCCATGACGACCACCGTCCCGTGCTCACCCTGCGGACGCACCAGCGCCGCCGCCGACATCCACCGGCGCAGCGCGTCCTCGTCGGAACGCAGGTCGGGACGGCCGAGCATGGCCCACCCGTCCAGCAGCAGGGCGGCCGCGTACCCGCCCTCGGCCACCGGTTCGGCGCCCGGGGTGCTGACCACCAGCGCGGGCGCACCCGGCACCGTGTCCAGTACGTGTTCGCGGCCCGAGGTACGCACCGGTACGGCGGGAAAGGCGCGCCCCAGCTCCTCGGCCGTCCGCCGCGCGCCGACGATCTGAGCACGCAGCCGGAAACCGCCGCACTCCGCGCAGTGCCAGGACGTCTCCTGGTGCCCGCACCACTCGCAGCGCAGCTCCCCCGCGTCCTGCGCCTGGAGCGGCCCCGCGCAGTGCCGGCACCGCGCGGGCGCCCGGCACTGGGCGCAGGCAAGCCGGGGGACGTAGCCGCGCCGGGGCACCTGCACCAGCACCGGCCCGTGCTTCAGCCCTTCCCGTACGGCCTGCCAGGCGAGCGTGGGCAGCCGGGCGGCGCGGGCGGCCTCGTCGCGGGCGAGGTCGGCGTCGCTGACGGTCCGCACCAGCGGGGCGCTACGGCGCACCTGGTCGCGCCCCGCGGCCAGCGGCCGGGCCCAGCCGGTCTCCACCAGCTGGGCGGCCTCCACCGTGCAGCTCCAGCTGCCCAGCAGGAAGCCACACCGGTCGAGGGAAGCCCTCAGCAGCAGGACGTCCCGCGCGTGCGGCTGGGGTGCGTGCTGCTCGGCGTGGCTGTCGTCGCCGTCGTCCCAGATGGCCACGAGCCCGAGGTCCTGGACGGGGGCGAACATGGCCGCGCGCGTCCCGACGACGGCCCGGACCGAACCGCGCCGCACCGCGAGCCACTGCGCGTACCGCTTCTCGGGCCCGGCGTCCGCGGTGAGCAGCGCGTGCCGCCCCTCGCCGAGGACCTCGGTCAGCGCGGCGTCGACACGGGCGGCGGTGCGGCCGTCCGGTACGACGACGAGCGCGCCGCGTCCCGAGGCGAGCGTGGCGGCGACGGCGCGGGCCAGCTCACCGGCCCACTCGGGGCCCGGCAGCGCGTTCCAGACGGCCCGGGGCGCGCCCCCGGAGGCCAGGGACGCGAGGAAGCCGGGCCCGTGCTCGTACCGCGCCCAGGAACCGGGGTCGGGCGCCGGGGGCGCGGGCAGCGGCTCGGGCGAGGGGCGGCGCTCGGCGCGGGCGCTGCGCGGGGGTACGGCGAGCTGCAGCACGTCGGCGAGGCTGCCGGCGTACCGGTCGGCGACCGCGCGGGCCAGGGTCAGCAGCTCCTCGCTGAGCACGGGCTCCGGGGAGACGACCTGGGCCAGCGCGGCCAGCGGTCCCGGGTAGTCGGACTCGGCGCGCCGCTCGATGAGGAAGCCGTCGATGAGCGCGCCGCCCTCACGGCGACCGCCCCGCACGCGTCCCCGCCCGGCCCCGAACCGCACCCGGACCCGCACCCCGGGCTGCGCCTCGGCGTCCAGCTCCTCGGGCACGGCGTAGTCGAAGTACCGGTCGAGGTGCAGCACGCCCTTGTCGACCAGCACCCGCGCGACCGGCCTGTCCTTGGCCAGCGCCGCTCCCCGCCAGGTCCGCGGCTTGGCCCTGGGCACCTCCGCGGCCCGCACGCTCTCCCTGATGAGCGCAAGCTGCTCCGGCGAGGCCCCTTCAGCCCCGCCGCCCCCCGACCCGTTCTCCCTGCTCACGCTTGCATTCTTACCAAACCCCACCGACAACGCCGCCCCGCCGTATCCTCACGCCCCTGCCCGGCCACGCCCCCTTCGCCCACCTGAGAGAACAACCGACGGCCCGCGACGAGGAGGAACCGGCGCACGCCCGAGCCGACGACCCCCCGCACCGCTACCTGGCGTCGCATCTTCCTGACGCTCGTGCGCTGGCATACGCCGAGGCCCGGCTCCCCCGCAGGGGAACCGGGCCTCGGGATGCCTCGGTGGGTCAGATGCCCGCGGCCTCGCGGAGGGCGTCCACGCGGTCCGTGCGCTCCCACGTGAAGTCGGGGATCTCGCGGCCGAAGTGGCCGTAGGCCGCCGTCTGGGCGTAGATCGGGCGCAGCAGGTCGAGGTCGCGGATGATCGCGGCCGGACGGAGGTCGAAGACCTCGTCGATGGCCTTCTCGATCTTCTCGGGCTCGATCTTGTGCGTGCCGAAGGTCTCGACGAAGAGACCGACCGGCTCGGCCTTGCCGATCGCGTACGCGACCTGGACCTCGCAGCGGGAGGCCAGGCCCGCCGCCACCACGTTCTTCGCGACCCAGCGCATCGCGTACGCGGCCGAGCGGTCCACCTTGGACGGGTCCTTGCCCGAGAAGGCGCCGCCACCATGGCGGGCCATGCCACCGTAGGTGTCGATGATGATCTTGCGGCCGGTCAGCCCGGCGTCACCCATCGGGCCGCCGATCTCGAAGCGGCCGGTCGGGTTGACCAGCAGGCGGTAGCCCTCGGTCTCCAGCTTGATGCCCTCGTCGAGCAGCGCGCGCAGCTCCGGCTCGACCACGAACTCGCGGATGTCGGGCGCGAGCAGCGACTCCAGGTCGATGTCCGAGGCGTGCTGGGAGGAGACCACGACGGTGTCGAGGCGGACGGCCTTGTCGCCGTCGTACTCGATGGTGACCTGGGTCTTGCCGTCGGGGCGCAGGTAGGGGATGGTGCCGTTCTTGCGGACCTCGGAGAGGCGCTTGGACAGGCGGTGCGCCAGGAAGATCGGCAGCGGCATCAGCGTCGGCGTCTCGTCCGTCGCGTAGCCGAACATCAGGCCCTGGTCGCCCGCGCCCTGCTTGTCCAGCTCGTCCTCGTCGCCCTCGACACGCGACTCGTACGCCGTGTCGACGCCCTGTGCGATGTCCGGGGACTGCGCGCCGATGGACACCGAGACGCCGCAGGAGGCGCCGTCGAAGCCCTTCTTCGAGGAGTCGTAGCCGATTTCGAGGATCTTGTCCCGCACCAGCTGCGCGATCGGCGCGTACGCCTTGGTCGTGACCTCGCCGGCGACGTGCACCAGGCCGGTGGTGATCAGCGTCTCGACGGCGACGCGCGAGGAGGGGTCCTCGCGCAGCAGCGCGTCGAGGATCGTGTCGCTGATCTGGTCAGCGATCTTGTCGGGGTGACCTTCGGTCACGGACTCCGAGGTGAACAGGCGACGGGACACAACGCTCCCTGGGGTTGCAGCGGCTGCTGGCTGATCATTGGCGGACGCCCCGGGAGCTGCGCCCGGCGTCGTCCGAGGACAGTTTATCGGTCGCTCGCGACCGCGAACCCACCCGCGCTCCTCCGGCGGAGGGCGCTGTGACCTGCGGCACGGGCATTCTGCCCAATGCCGGGCGGCATTGACCAGGCCCACCGCGCCGGATCCCGGCGGGTCCGCAGGGGAACGAATGACTCCGTGTGGCCGAAAGAACACCGTCCCCAACGGCCCAACGGGTCAGCCCAGTCGGGTCGCCACGAGGTCCCAGACCAGGTCGGCGAGGGCCTCCTTCGGGCCGTGCGGGACGAGCGTCTCGCTGCCGTCGGCGCCGAGGATCAGCGCCTCGTTCTCCTCGGAGCCGAAGGTCTTGCGCTCCCCCACCTCGTTCACCACGAGCAGATCGCAGCCCTTGCGGGCCAGCTTGGCGCGGCCGTTGGCCACCACGTCGTCGGTCTCGGCGGCGAAGCCGACGACGACCTGACCGGGCCGGGCGCGCTCGGCGGACAGCTCCGCGAGCACGTCGGGGTTGCGTATCAGGGCGACCGGTTCGGGCTCCTGGCCGTCCTTCTTCTTGATCTTGCCGCCGGCGTAGACGGCCGGGCGGAAGTCGGCGACGGCGGCGGCCATGACCACCGCGTCGGCGTCGGCGGCCGCCTTCAGCACGGCCTCGCGCAGCTGCACGGCGGTGCCGACCGGGACGACGTCCACCCCGGCGGGGTCGGGCAGCGCCGCGTTGGCCGAGACGAGTGTCACACGGGCGCCGCGCGCGGCGGCGGTGCGGGCGAGGGCGTAGCCCTGCTTGCCGGAGGAGCGGTTGCCGAGGAAGCGGACCGGGTCGAGCGGCTCGCGGGTGCCGCCCGCGGAGACGACGACATGGCGGCCCCTGAGGTCGGGCTCGCAGACGCCCCGGGCGAGCACCCGGCGGCAGACCTCGAAAATCTCGCCGGGGTCGGGCAGCCGTCCCTTGCCGGTGTCGACGCCGGTGAGCCGGCCGACGGCGGGCTCGATGACGACGGCGCCCCGGCGGCGCAGCGTGGCCACGTTCTCCTGGGTGGCGGGGTGCTCCCACATCTCGGTGTGCATCGCGGGGGCGAAGACGACCGGGCAGCGGGCGGTGAGCAGCGTGTTGGTGAGCAGGTCGTCCGCGAGGCCGTGGGCGGCCTTGGCGAGCATGTCGGCGGTGGCGGGCGCGACGATCACCAGGTCGGCGTGCTGGCCGATGCGGACGTGCGGCACCTCGTGGACGGCGTCCCAGACCTCGGTGGAGACCGGGTTGCCCGAGAGGGCGGACCAGGTGGCGGCGCCGACGAAGTTGAGCGCGGAGGCGGTCGGCACGACCCGCACGTCATGGCCCGACTCCGTGAACCTTCTCAGCAGCTCACAGGCCTTGTAGGCGGCGATGCCACCACTGACCCCCAGCACGACCTTCGGCTTCTCCACCGTCTCTCCCCGGCTCGGCACTACGTACGGGACCATCACACACCACAGGCCCGGCAATCTGCTTGCCGGGCCTGTGGATAAGTCAGTCGTGATCCGACCGTACTACTAACTGCCTGCTTACTGGACCGGGCCCTCGATGGCCTCGGACGTCAGCAGACCGGCGTTGATCTCGCGCAGCGCGATCGACAGCGGCTTCTCGTGGACGTGGGTGTCGACGAGCGGACCGACGTACTCGAGGAGGCCCTCACCGAGCTGCGAGTAGTACGCGTTGATCTGACGGGCACGCTTGGCCGCGTAGATCACGAGGCTGTACTTCGAGTCGGTGGCCTCGAGGAGCTCGTCGATCGGAGGGTTGATGATGCCCTCGGGCGCGGTGATGGAAGAGGACACGCTCTGCCTTCCGATGGGTGGGAAAGATTCAGTCGGTGGAATCGACGATGCCGTTCAGAGGACGGCGGTCACGATCACACAACGTCCATCAAGGCTAGCAGCTCACGGGCCACGTCCTTGACGGAGGTGTTGACAAGGGTCTCGTCGAACTCGGGCTCGGCCGCCAGTTCGGTGCGGGCGGCCTCCAGGCGGCGCTCGATGACCTCGGGCGATTCGGTGCCCCGGCCGGTGAGCCTGCGCACCAGCTCCTCCCAGGAGGGGGGAGCCAGGAAGACGAGCTGCGCGTCCGGCATGGACTCGCGGACCTGGCGGGCGCCCTGGAGGTCGATCTCCAGCAGTACGGGCTCGCCCTTCTCCAGCCGCTCCAGGACGGCCGCGCGCGGGGTGCCGTAGCGGTTGCCGGCGAACTCGGCCCACTCCAGCAGCTCGCCGTTGGCGATCAGCTTGTCCATCTCGTCGTCGGTGACGAAGAAGTAGTGGACGCCGTGCTGCTCGCCGGGGCGCGGCTTGCGGGTCGTCGCCGACACCGAGAGCCAGACGTCGGGGTGTTCCTTGCGCATATGGGCGACGACCGTGCTCTTGCCGACCCCGGAGGGGCCGGAGAGCACGGTCAGCCGCGGACGTGCGTCCGGGGGCACGGGGGTCGTCCCCCGGGGTGTTACAGCCATGCAGCGATTATTCCAGCATTCCCGGAGTGCCCGGGACTCCTGGTCCGGCAGAGCCCGGACTCAGGACCCGGTGCTGCCGAACTCACGCTCCAGGGACGCGATCTGGTTGGAACCGAGGCCGCGCACACGGCGGCTCTCGGAGATGCCCAGACGCTCCATGATCTGCTTGGCGCGGACCTTGCCCACGCCAGGCAGGGATTCGAGCAGGGCGGAGACCTTCATCTTGCCGATGACGTCGTTCTCCTGGCCCTGCTTGATGACCTCGTGCAGAGAGGCGCCGGAGTGCTTGAGTCGATTCTTGACCTCGGCCCGCTCCCGGCGAGCCGCGGCGGCCTTTTCGAGCGCGGCTGCGCGCTGTTCAGGGGTAAGGGGCGGAAGAGCCACGCCTACGTCACCTCGGATGTCGAACTGTCGGATACGGACCGGTGAGGAACCTAGTCGCCCCACACCTGGGGAGGTACGAGCAACACGCTTGCCCGTTCTCTGCTCGGAGACTAGCGGCCAACTCCGCCAGAGTCAGCGAGAACAGCGGAAAAGTCCTGGTCAGCCTCCGTGAGGCCGGACTTTTCGGGCATATTGCCCGGGATTCGCCGATCTATTCACACCGCAGGGGCCCGGTGACGGGCGTTCGAGCCCCCGCCACCGCCTCCGCACCGGTCCGCGACGGCCCTCGTCAGCCGCCGACGGCGGCCCTGATCTCGTCCGCGAACCGCTCCGTGGCCGCCCGCAGCCCCGCGACCTCGGGACCGTGACGCAGAACACCCCGGCTGACGTTCGGTACGACGTTGCGCACGGCCGGCCCGAAGACCCGGGGAAGGTCCGCCGGGGTCGCCCCCTGCGCGCCGACGCCGGGGGCCAGCAGCGGGCCGTTGATCGCGAGGTCGTACGACGACAGGTCGCCCACGGTGGCGCCGACGACCGCGCCGAAGGAGCCCAGCGGCTCCTCCCCCGCGTTGTCGGCGGCCAGGTGCGCCAGCACGGTCGCGGCGACGGTGCGGCCGTCGGCGCGGACGGCGTGCTGCACCTCGGGGCCCTCCGGGTTGGAGGTCAGGGCGAGCACGAACAGGCCGGTGCCGGTCTCCCGGGCCAGCGCGACGGCCGGGGCGAGCGAGCCGTAGCCGAGGTACGGCGAGACGGTGAGCGCGTCGGAGAACAGCGGGGCGTCCTTGTGGAGGAACGCCTCGGCGTAGCCAGCCATGGTCGAGCCGATGTCGCCGCGCTTGGCGTCCATGACGACCAGGGCCCCGGCCGCGCGGGTCTCCTGGACGACGCGCTCCAGGACGGCGACACCGCGCGAGCCGAACCGCTCGAAGAACGCCATCTGCGGCTTGATCACCGCGACCCGGTCGGCGACCGCCTCGACGACCGTGCGGCTGAACCGCTCCAGGCCGTCCACGTCGTCGTTCAGGCCCCACTCTGCGAGCAGGGAGGCGTGCGGGTCGATGCCGACGCAGAGCGGGCCGCGCTCGTCCATGGCGCGGCGCAGCCGGGCGCCGAAGGGTTCCAGGGAGCTCACGCGGACTTCCTCACGTCGGCGCCGACCGCGTCGGCGAGGGTGGCGTACGGGCTGTTGGCCAGGCGGGCGGCGAGGCCCTTGTGGATCGCTCGGGACCAGAAGGGGCCCTCGTAGACGAAGGCGCTGTAGCCCTGGACGAGGGTGGCGCCGGCGAGGATGCGCTGCCAGGCGTCCTCGGCGGTCTCGATGCCGCCGACGCCGACCAGGGTGATGCGGTCGCCCACGCGCGCGTAGAGGCGGCGCAGCACCTCCAGGGAGCGTGCCTTCAGGGGCGCGCCGGACAGTCCGCCGGTCTCCTTCACCAGCGCGGGCGCGGAGCGCAGGCCGAGGCCCTCGCGGGCGATGGTGGTGTTGGTGGCGATGATGCCGTCCAGGCCGAGTTCCACGGCGAGGTCGGCCACGGCGTCCACGTCCTCGTCGGCGAGGTCGGGGGCGATCTTCACCAGGAGCGGGACGCGGCGGCCCGCGACCACGCGGTCGGCGGCCTCGCGCACGGCGGTGAGCAGCGGGCGCAGCGCCTCGGTGGCCTGGAGGTCGCGCAGCCCCGGGGTGTTCGGGGAGGAGACGTTGACGACCAGGTAGTCGGCGTGCGGGGCGAGCCGCTCGGCGGACTTCACGTAGTCGGCGACGGCCTCCTCCTCGGGGACGACCTTCGTCTTGCCGATGTTGACGCCGACGACGGTCCGGAAGGCGGGCCTGCGCGCGGCGAGGCGGGCGGCGACGGCGGTGGAGCCCTCGTTGTTGAAGCCCATGCGGTTGATCAGCGCGCGGTCCGCGACCAGCCGGAAGAGCCGCTTCTTCGGGTTGCCGGGCTGGGCCTCGCCGGTGACGGTGCCGATCTCCACGTGGTCGAAGCCGAGCATCGACATGCCGTCGATCGCGACGGCGTTCTTGTCGAAGCCGGCGGCGAGCCCGAAGGGCCCGTGCATCCGCAGCCCGAGGGCCTCCGTGCGCAACTCCTTGTGGCGCGGCGCGAGCACGGCGGCGAGGAAGACGCGCAGCACCGGGAGCGCGGCGGCGAGCCGGATCCAGCGGAAGGCGAGGTGGTGGGCCTCCTCGGGGTCCATGCGCTTGAAGACGAGGTGGAAGAAGAACTTGTACATGACTGTCCTCACGAAGACACGGCTGTCCTCACGAAGAGGGGGACACCGTTTCCGGTGTCCCCCTCGGGGCTGCTAGTCGCGGGCCGCGTTCAGGTGTTCGGCGTGTTCCTGGAGCGAGCGGACGCCCACGTCACCGCGGTTGAGGGCGTCGATGCCCTGGACGGCGGCGGCGAGCGCCTGGACGGTGGTCAGGCACGGGACCGAACGGGCCACGGCCGCCGTGCGGATGTCGTAGCCGTCGAGACGGCCGCCGGTGCCGTACGGGGTGTTGACGATGAGGTCCACCTCGCCGTCGTGGATGAGCTGGACGATGGTCCGCTCGCCGTTCGGACCGGTGCCCTCGGACTGCTTGCGCACGACGGTGGCGTTGATGCCGTTGCGCTTGAGCACCTCGGCGGTGCCGGAGGTGGCCAGCAGCTCGAAGCCGTGGGCGACCAGCTCGCGCGCCGGGAAGATCATCGAGCGCTTGTCGCGGTTGGCGACGGAGATGAACGCGCGGCCCTTGGTGGGCAGCGGGCCGTAGGCGCCCGCCTGCGACTTGGCGTACGCCGTGCCGAAGACGGAGTCGATGCCCATGACCTCGCCGGTGGAGCGCATCTCCGGGCCGAGGACGGTGTCCACGCCGCGGCCCTGGATGTCCCGGAAGCGGGACCAGGGCATCACGGCCTCCTTGACGGAGATCGGCGCGTCCAGCGGGAGTTCGCCGCCGTCCCCGGTCGCCGGGAGCAGGCCCTCGGCGCGCAGCTCGGCGATGGTCGCGCCGAGCGAGATGCGGGCTGCGGCCTTGGCCAGCGGTACGGCGGTCGCCTTGGAGGTGAAGGGGACCGTGCGGGAGGCGCGCGGGTTGGCCTCCAGGACGTAGAGGATGTCGCCCGCCATGGCGAACTGGATGTTGATCAGGCCGCGGACGCCCACCCCGCGCGCGATGGCCTCGGTGGAGGCGCGCAGCCGCTTGATGTCGAAGCCGCCGAGCGTGATCGGGGGCAGGGCGCACGCCGAGTCGCCGGAGTGGATGCCGGCCTCCTCGATGTGCTCCATGACGCCGCCGAGGTAGAGCTCCTCGCCGTCGTAGAGGGCGTCCACGTCGATCTCGATCGCGTCGTCCAGGAAGCGGTCGACCAGAACCGGCCGGGAGGGGCTGATCTCGGTGGACTCGGCGATGTAGGAGGCGAGGCGCTCCTCCTCGTAGACGATCTCCATGCCGCGTCCGCCGAGGACGTAGGAGGGCCGGACGAGGACCGGGTAGCCGATCTCGTCCGCGATGGCCTTGGCCTCGGCGAAGGTGGTGGCGGTGCCGTGCTTGGGCGCGGGCAGGCCGGCCTCGGCGAGGACGCGGCCGAAGGCGCCCCGGTCCTCGGCGGCGTGGATGGCCTCGGGCGGGGTGCCGACGACCGGCACGCCGTTGTCCTTGAGCGCCTGCGCGAGGCCCAGCGGGGTCTGGCCGCCGAGCTGGACGATCACACCGGCGATCGGGCCGGCGAGGGACTCCGCGTGCACGATCTCCAGCACGTCCTCCAGGGTGAGCGGCTCGAAGTAGAGCCGGTCGGAGGTGTCGTAGTCGGTGGAGACGGTCTCCGGGTTGCAGTTGACCATCACCGTCTCGTACCCGGCGTCGGACAGCGCGAAGGAGGCGTGGACGCAGGAGTAGTCGAACTCGATGCCCTGGCCGATGCGGTTGGGGCCGGAGCCCAGGATGATGACCGCGGGCTTCTCGCGGGGCGCGACCTCGCTCTCCTCGTCGTAGGAGGAGTAGAAGTACGGCGTCCTGGCGGCGAACTCGGCGGCGCAGGTGTCGACCGTCTTGTAGACCGGGCGGACGCCGAGCGCGTGCCGGACCTCGCGGACGACGTCCTCGCGCAGGCCGCGGATTTCGCCGATCTGGAGGTCGGAGAAGCCGTGCCGCTTGGCCTCGGCGAGCAGTTCGCGGGTCAGCTCGGGGGCGTCGGTCAGCTCGTCCGCGACTTCCTTGATCAGGAAGAGCTGGTCCACGAACCAGGGGTCGATCTTCGTGTACGCGAAGATCTCCTCGGGCGTGGCACCCGCGCGGATGGCCCGCATGACGGTGTTGATGCGGCCGTCGGTGGGGCGTACCGCCTCTTCGAGGAGGGCGGTCTTGTCGCCGGGGTCACCCACGAAGGTGAACTGGCTGCCCTTCTTCTCCAGCGAGCGCAGCGCCTTCTGGAAGGCCTCGGTGAAGTTGCGGCCGATGGCCATGGCCTCGCCGACCGACTTCATGGTGGTGGTCAGCGTGGAGTCGGCCTGCGGGAACTTCTCGAAGGCGAACCGGGGGGCCTTGACGACGACGTAGTCGAGCGTGGGCTCGAAGGAGGCCGGGGTCTCCTGGGTGATGTCGTTGGGGATCTCGTCCAGGGTGTAGCCGACGGCCAGCTTGGCGGCGATCTTGGCGATGGGGAAGCCGGTCGCCTTGGAGGCCAGCGCCGAGGACCGGGAGACGCGCGGGTTCATCTCGATGACGATGACCCGGCCGTCCTCGGGGTTGACCGCGAACTGGATGTTGCAGCCGCCGGTGTCCACGCCGACCTCGCGGATGATCGCGATGCCGACGTCGCGCAGGAGCTGGTACTCGCGGTCGGTCAGCGTCATGGACGGCGCGACGGTGATCGAGTCGCCGGTGTGCACGCCCATGGGGTCGAAGTTCTCGATGGAGCAGACGACCACGACGTTGTCGTTCTTGTCGCGCATGAGCTCCAGCTCGTACTCCTTCCAGCCGAGGATGGACTCCTCCAGGAGCACCTCGGTGGTCGGGGAGAGCGTGAGGCCCTGGCCGGCGATGCGGCGCAGCTCCTCCTCGTCGTGGGCGAAGCCGGAGCCGGCGCCGCCCATGGTGAAGGAGGGGCGGACGACGACGGGGTAGCCGCCGAGCGTCTCGACGCCGGCGAGGACGTCGTCCATGGTGTGGCAGATGACCGAGCGGGCGGACTCGCCGTGGCCGGTCTTCTTGCGGACCTCCTCGACGACGTCCTTGAAGAGGTCGCGGTCCTCGCCCTTGTGGATGGCCTCGGGCTTGGCGCCGATCAGCTCGACGCCGTACTTCTCCAGGACACCGCTGTCGTGCAGGGAGATGGCGGTGTTCAGGGCGGTCTGGCCGCCGAGGGTGGGCAGGAGGGCGTCGGGGCGCTCCTTGGCGATGATCTTCTCGACGAACTCGGGCGTGATCGGCTCGACGTAGGTGGCGTCGGCGATCTCCGGGTCGGTCATGATCGTCGCCGGGTTGGAGTTGACGAGGATCACGCGCAGGCCCTCGGCCTTGAGCACGCGGCACGCCTGGGTGCCGGAGTAGTCGAACTCGGCGGCCTGGCCGATGACGATCGGGCCGGAGCCGATGACCAGGACGGACTGGATATCGGTGCGCTTAGGCACGCTGGCCCTCCAACAGGGAGACGAAGCGGTCGAACAGGTAGGCGGCGTCGTGGGGGCCCGCTGCCGCTTCGGGGTGGTACTGGACGGAGAAGGCGGGCTGGTCGAGCAGCTGGAGGCCCTCCACCACGTTGTCGTTGAGGCAGACGTGGGAGACCTCGGCGCGGCCGAACCTGGTGTCGCTCACCTTGTCGAGGGGCGCGTCGACGGCGAAGCCGTGGTTGTGCGCGGTGACCTCGACCTTGCCGGTGGTGCGGTCCTGGACGGGCTGGTTGATGCCCCGGTGGCCGTACTTCAGCTTGTAGGTGCCGAAGCCGAGGGCGCGGCCGAGGATCTGGTTGCCGAAGCAGATGCCGAACAGCGGGGTCTTACGCTCCAGGACGGCGGTCATGAGGGCGACGGGGCCGTCGGCGGTGGCGGGGTCGCCGGGGCCGTTGGAGAAGAACACGCCGTCGGGGTTCACGGCGTAGACGTCGTCGGCCGTGGCGGTCGCGGGCAGCACGTGCACCTCTATGCCGCGTTCGGCCATGCGCTGCGGGGTCATGCCCTTGATGCCGAGGTCGATCGCGGCGACGGTGAACCTCTTCTCGCCGACCGCCGGGACGACGTACGCCTCCTTGGTGGCGACCTCCTCGTAGAGGCTCGCGCCCTTCATGTGCGGCTGGGCCTGGACGCGCTCGATCAGCTCGGCCTCGGGGGCGAGGGTCGCGCCGGAGAAGATGCCGGCGCGCATCGAGCCGCGCTCGCGCAGATGGCGGGTGAGGGCACGGGTGTCGATCCCGGAGATGCCGACCACGTTCTGGGCGGTCAGTTCGTCGTCCAGGGAGCGCCGGGAACGCCAGTTGGACGGCACGCGCGCGGGGTCGCGGACCACGTAGCCGGAGACCCAGATGCGCGCCGACTCGTCGTCCTCGTCGTTCCAGCCGGTGTTGCCGATCTGGGGGGCGGTCGCGACGACGATCTGGCGGTCGTACGAGGGGTCGGTCAGGGTCTCCTGGTAGCCGGTCATGCCGGTGGAGAACACGGCTTCGCCGAAGGTCTCCCCCACGGCCCCGTAGGCGCGGCCGCGGAAGATGCGGCCGTCCTCCAGGACGAGTACGGCGGGAGTCTTGGCGGCTCCCCTGGTGGAGGTCGTCATCGTGCGCCTTCCGTGTTGTCGATCAGGTGGTTCAGGGTGTCGGCCCAGTCGTTGTGCTCGGCCGCGCGGTCGGAGCGGAAGCCGGAGTCGATCAGCTTGTCGCCGAGCGCCCAGGTGACGATCAGCAGTCCGCCCTCGGTGAGGACCTTGCCCGCGATGCCCTTGTCGAGCCGGGCGCCGCGCACGGCGTCCATGGGCACGAAGAAGTCGGTAGCGCCGGGGCGCTCGACGACCAGGCCCGCGTCGGTGAGGGTCAGCTCCACGCGGCTGCGGGTGCCCAGGCCGTGCGCCACGATGCGGTCCAGCCACTGTCCGGCGGTGGTGGAGCCGTGGTAGCGGCCGCTCATGCTCAGTCTCGCCGGACCGGGGTCCTCCGGCACGCCGGGCAGCTCCGGCAGGTCGCTCTGGAGGGTGCCGCGCCACTTCCAGCCCTCGCGCATCAGCCAGTAGACGAGCGCGATGAAGAGGGCGAGTCCGACCAGCCAGCCGATCCGCGCGCCCCAGTCGGTCACGGCGGCGGATTTCTTCTCGTCCGCGAGCCCCGTGGCGAGCGATACGGCGAGCAGGGGTGCAGATGTCACGTGAGCTTCCCGTCCATGAGCGTGGCCTTGCCCCGCAGCCAGGTGTGGGTGACACGGCCCGGCAGCTCGCGGCCCTCGTAGGGGGTGTTGCGGCTGCGCGAGGCGAAGCCCGCGGGGTCCACCTGTCCACGGTAGGCGGTGTCCACGAGGGTGAGGTTGGCGGGCTCGCCCGGCGCGACGGGCCGGCCGTGGCCGGTGGCGCGGCCGATGCGGGCGGGCGCGGCGGACATGCGGTCCGCGACGCCGGTCCAGTCGAGCAGGCCGGTCTCGACCATGGTCTCCTGCACCACTGACAGGGCGGTCTCCAGGCCGACCATGCCCATGGCGGCGGCGCCCCACTCGCAGTCCTTGTCCTCGTGCGGGTGCGGGGCGTGGTCGGTGGCGACGATGTCGATCGTGCCGTCCGCCAGCGCCTCGCGCAGCGCGCGCACGTCGCGCTCGGTGCGCAGCGGCGGGTTGACCTTGTAGGCCGGGTTGTAGGTGCGCACCATCTCCTCCGTGAGGAGGAGGTGGTGGGGGCAGACCTCGGCGGTGACCTGGATGCCGCGGGACTTGGCCCAGCGGATGATCTCGACCGAGCCGGCCGTGGAGACGTGGCAGATGTGCAGGCGGGAGCCGACGTGCTCGGCGAGCAGCACGTCCCGCGCGATGATCGACTCCTCGGCGACGGCCGGCCAGCCGCCGAGGCCCAGCTCGGCGGAGACGACGCCCTCGTTCATCTGGGCGCCCTCGGTGAGCCGGGGCTCCTGGGCGTGCTGGGCGACGACGCCGCCGAACGCCTTCACGTACTCCAGGGCGCGGCGCATGATCACCGCGTCGTCCACGCACTTGCCGTCGTCGGAGAAGACGGTGACCCCGGCGGCGGAGTCGTGCATGGCGCCCAGCTCGGCGAGCTTCCGGCCCTCCAGGCCGACGGTGACGGCGCCGATGGGCTGCACGTCGCAGTAGCCGTACTCGCGGCCGAGCCGCCAGACCTGCTCGACCACGCCGGCGGTGTCGGCGACGGGGAAGGTGTTGGCCATGGCGAACACGGCGGTGAAGCCGCCGGAGGCGGCGGCGCGGGTGCCGGTCAGCACGGTCTCGGAGTCCTCGCGGCCCGGCTCGCGCAGATGGGTGTGCAGGTCGACCAGGCCCGGCAGCAGCACCTTGCCCTCTGCCTCTACGACCTCGGCGCCCTCGGCGGACAGTCCGGTGCCGACCGCCTCGATGGTCTCGCCGTCGATCAGGACGTCCTGCGGCTCGCCCCCGAGCACCTTCGCACCACGGATCAGGATCTTGCTCATGGTTCTTACTTCTCCTCGGTACGAAGGTGGGTGGTGGCGCTCTGGGTGGTGGCGGGCTCGTTGCCGCCGAGCAGCAGGTACAGGACGGCCATGCGGATGGAGACACCGTTGGCGACCTGCTCGACGACCGTGCAGCGCTCGGAGTCGGCGACCTCGGCGGTGATCTCCATGCCCCGGACCATCGGTCCCGGGTGCATCACGATGGCGTGCTCCGGCATCCGCGCCATGCGGTCGCCGTCGAGGCCGTAGCGGCGGGAGTACTCGCGCTCGGTGGGGAAGAAGGCGGCGTTCATGCGCTCGCGCTGGACGCGGAGCATCATCACCGCGTCGGACTTGGGCAGCGTGGAGTCGAGGTCGTACGACACCTCGCAGGGCCAGGTCTCCACGCCGACCGGCAGCAGGGTGGGCGGGGCGACGAGGGTGACGTCGGCGCCGAGGGTGTGCAGCAGGTCCACGTTGGAGCGGGCGACGCGGCTGTGCAGGACGTCGCCGACGAGGGTGACGCGCTTGCCGGTGAGGTCCTGGCCGAGCCCGGCGTCCGGGCCGATCAGCCGGCGGCGCATGGTGAAGGCGTCCAGGAGGGCCTGCGTGGGGTGCTGGTGGGTGCCGTCGCCGGCGTTGATGACGGGCGCGTCGATCCAGCCGGAGTTGGCCAGGCGGTAGGGGGCGCCGGAGGCGCTGTGCCGGATGACGACGGCGTCCACGCCCATCGCCTCCAGCGTCTGGGCGGTGTCCTTGAGGGACTCGCCCTTGGAGACGCTGGAGCCCTTGGCCGCGAAGTTGATGACGTCGGCGGAGAGGCGCTTCTCGGCGGCCTCGAAGGAGATCCGGGTCCGGGTCGAGTCCTCGAAGAAGAGGTTGCAGATCGTGCGGCCGCGCAGGGTCGGCAGTTTCTTGATCGGCCGGTCCGCGACCCGGGCCATCTCCTCGGCGGTGTCGAGGATCAGGACGGCGTCGTCGCGGGTGAGGTCGGCGGCCGAGATGAGATGACGCTGCATCTGTCAGGCTCCGTAAGGCAGTTCAAACGGGAGGATTCGGGCGGAGCTGGGCGCGTCGAGGGCATGCCGAAGCAGCCCGTGCGCCGCTGTTCGCTACTGGCCGGGCTTGGCGCCGAGCAGCACGGTGTCGCGACCGTCCTCCTCGGCGAGCTGGACCTTGACCGTCTCCCGCAACGACGTGGGGAGGTTCTTGCCGACGTAGTCGGCGCGGATGGGCAGTTCGCGGTGGCCGCGGTCGACCAGGACCGCGAGCTGGACCGCGCGGGGCCGCCCGATGTCGTTCAGGGCGTCGAGGGCGGCGCGGATGGTGCGGCCGGAGAAGAGCACATCGTCCACGAGGACGACCAGGCGGCCGTCGAGGCCGTCACCGGGGATCTCGGTACGGGCGAGGGCGCGCGGCGGATGCATCCGCAGGTCGTCGCGGTACATGGTGATGTCGAGCGAGCCGACCGGGATCTTGCGGTCGGTGATCTGCTCCAGCTTGACGGCGAGCCGCTGGGCGAGGAAGACGCCCCGGGTCGGGATGCCGAGGAGCACCACGTCGTCGGCGCCCTTGGCGCGTTCGACGATCTCGTGGGCGATGCGGGTCAGGACGCGTGCGATGTCGGGGCCCTCAAGGACGGGCCGGGCATCGGACGCGGGGTGGTGCGCGTGCGTGTCCATACGAAACGGACCTCCTTCTCCGCCTCACGGGACGGACTTTAAAGGACGTCGGATTTGCGCCATCCACCCTAGCAGGTCCTCCGGAGCGCCCGTTTCACCCGTTCGGACCAGTCGGCGGCCACTACCACGGAAGAGTCGGTGTGGACCATTCGGCTTGACGCAGAAGAATCACGCTGCGTAACCTCACAGTGAGTTACCAGCCGCGCGGCGGGCACCCCCGCCGGCCGCGTCGACACAGTGTCCGGGGAGCTATATGTCCAGCGAATACGCCAAACAGCTCGGGGCCAAGCTCCGGGCCATCCGCACCCAGCAGGGCCTTTCCCTCCACGGTGTCGAGGAGAAGTCCCAGGGGCGCTGGAAGGCCGTGGTGGTCGGTTCGTACGAGCGCGGCGACCGTGCCGTGACCGTGCAGCGCCTGGCCGAGCTGGCCGATTTCTATGGCGTTCCGGTGCAGGAGCTGCTGCCGGGCACCACGCCGGGCGGGGCCGCCGAGCCGCCGCCGAAGCTCGTCCTGGACCTGGAGCGGCTGGCCACGGTGCCGGCCGAGAAGGCGGGCCCCCTCCAGCGCTACGCGGCGACGATCCAGTCCCAGCGCGGCGACTACAACGGCAAGGTGCTCTCGATCCGCCAGGACGACCTGCGCACCCTCGCCGTCATCTACGACCAGTCCCCCTCGGTCCTCACCGAGCAGCTCATCAGCTGGGGCGTCCTGGACGCGGACGCGCGCCGCGCGGTCGCCCACGAGGACAGCTGACCGCTTTACGCGCATTGAGCAGAAACGTGCCGCCGGGGTGGCAGGGAGAGTTTTTTCCCTGCCACCCCGGCGGCTTTGTGACGTACGCAAGTGGAGAAACCCGAAGGGGCGCGGGGAACTGCGCGACCGGCCGAAACGGACCGGCACACAACAGATCACCCACGCCCCAACGGCGCTCTACCGAAAAAACTAATCGCGTCGCAGGCTCGACTTGAGCTCCTTGAAACGGCCCAGCAGACCGTTCACGAACGCCGGCGAGTCATCCGTCGAGAACTCCTTGGCAAGCTGCACCATCTCGTCCAGAACGACCGCGTCGGGCGTCTCGTCCACCCAGATCAGTTCGTACGCGCCCAGCCGCAGCAGGTTGCGGTCGACGACCGGCATCCGGTCCAGCGTCCAGCCCACCGCGTACTGGGAGATCAGCTCGTCGATGCGCGACACGTGGTCCGCGTAGCCCTCGACCAGCTGCATCGTGTACTCGCTGACCGGAGGCTGGCGGGTGTCGGACCGGGACAGCCGGACCCAGTCCGCGAGGACCGTGAGGACGTCGGCGCCGCGCTGGTCGCTCTCGAAGAGGATCTGGAACGCGCGCTTGCGGGCCGTGTTGCGGGCAGCCACGGTTAGCTGTTCACCCGGCCGAGGTAGTCGCTGGTGCGGGTGTCGACCTTGATCTTCTCGCCGGTCGTGATGAACAGCGGGACCTGGATCTGGTGGCCGGTCTCCAGCGTGGCGGGCTTGGTGCCGCCGGTGGAGCGGTCGCCCTGGACGCCCGGCTCGGTCTCCTGGACGACCAGCTCGACGGCGGCCGGCAGGTCGATGAAGAGCACCTCGCCCTCGTGCTGGGCGACGGTGGCGGTGAAGCCCTCGATCAGGAAGTTGGCGGCGTCGCCGACGGCCTTGCGGTCGACCATCAGCTGGTCGTAGGTCTCCATGTCCATGAAGACGAAGTACTCGCCGTCCATGTACGAGAACTGCATATCGCGCTTGTCGACAGTGGCGGTCTCGACCTTGACGCCGGCGTTGAAGGTCTTGTCGACGACCTTGCCGGAGAGCACGTTCTTGAGCTTGGTGCGCACGAAGGCCGGGCCCTTGCCGGGCTTGACGTGCTGGAACTCGACGACGGACCAGAGCTGGCCGCCTTCGAGCTTGAGCACCAGGCCGTTCTTGAGGTCGTTCGTGGAAGCCACGGTTGCGGAATCTCCTGGACTGACGTGGACGACCCCGGGGGCGCGCACCGTTAAAGCGCGAGCAGCTCCTTGGTCGTGATGGTGAGTAGCTCGGGTCCGCCGTCCGCCTCCGGGCGCACGACGAGCGTGTCATCGATCCGGACGCCGCCCCGGCCCGGGAGGTGAACCCCGGGTTCGACGGTGACCGGCACGCAAGCGTCCAGTTTACCCATGGCTGAAGGGGCGAGCTGCGGGTCCTCGTCGATTTCGAGTCCGACCCCGTGTCCGGTGACCGGTGGCAGGGCGTCCGCGTAGCCCGCGGAGTCCAGTACCTGGCGTGCCGCGTGGTCCACGTCGCGGTAGGCGGCGCCGGGCAGCAGGGCCTCGCGTCCGGCCCGTTGGGCGGCGAACACGAGGTCGTACAGCTCGACCTGCCAGTCGGCGGGCGAGGTGCCGATGACGAAGGTACGGCCGATCTCGCAGCGGTAGCCGCGGTAGGTCGCGCCCAGGCAGACGGAGAGGAAGTCGCCCTCCTCCACCCGCCGGTCGGTGGGCCGGTGGCCGCAGCGGCCGGAGTTGGGCCCGGTCGCGACGGAGGTCGGGAAGGCGGGGCCCTCGGCGCCGTGGTCGACCAGGCGCCGTTCCAGCTCCAGGGCGAGGTGCCGTTCGGTGCGGCCGACGAGGATGGACTCGAGGAGTTCGCCCAGGGCCTGGTCGGCGATCTCCGCGCCGATGCGCAGACAGGAGATCTCCTCCTCGTCCTTGACGACCCTCAGCTGCTCCACGGCGGTGCCCAGGTCCGCCAGGCGCAGGCCGGGCGCGACCGAGCCGAGGGCGCGGTACCGGGCGACGGTGAGGTGGTGCTCCTCCACGGCCAGGGCGTCGGTGCCCTCCCCGCCCGCGAGCCCGGCGGCGGCCACGGCGGGGTCGCCTCCGGCGGAGGGCAGCACGTGCAGGGCCAGGGCCTCGTCGGGACGCCCCTCCCCCGGCCGGTCCTCCGGCGGGACGGGACACACCAGCTGGTCCTCCCGCCTGCCGAGGAGCAGGACCGCCCCCTGGGGCGCGGCTCCCGCCAGATAGCGCACATTGGCGGGGCGGGAGATGAGCGCTGCCGCGGTCCCGGCCGCGTTGCAGCGATCCCTCAGCCGGGATCGGCGGGTCGCGTACACCTCTGACATGAGACGAGCGTAGGAGTTCTCCCGCCCTCTCGCCGTTCGACGGGGTCCGAGTGGGGTGCCCCTCCGGCGGTCCGGCGCCGAACCCCCGCCCGCGAGAAGCCTCCGGCAGCCCACCCCGGCTTCGGCACGAGAGCGCCCGGCACCTGCGCGGCGGACGCCCGGCCTCCCGGCCAGGAGCACGAAGCCGGGCGGCGCCGTCCAGCCGCCTCCAGCTGAGCGGCGCGGCCCACCCCGCTACCAGCTGGGCGGGCTCGCTATCGCTCGGGTCAGGACCTCGTCGAGGACTCGTGCGGTGCCGGGGACGTCCAGTTGGGAGTTGTCGATGATGGGGAGGCCGGAGCCGTACCAGCCGGCCATGCGGCCGTGGATGCGGGCGACCTCCTCGTCGGTGAGGCGGCGGTTGCCGGAGCGTTCGGCGTTGCGCTCCAGGACGATGTCGAGGCCCGGGAGGATGACGACGGGGAGCAGGCCGGGGCCGACGTGGCGCTTCCAGCCGCCGAGGCCCACGACGGGCCGGTCCGGGAAGACCGCGTCGTCGAGGATGCAGGAGATCCCGTTGGCGAGGAAGTTGCGGGCGGCGAAGCCGCAGGTGCGGCGGGCCAGGCGGTACTGCGCCTCGGAGTTGTCGTTCCAGCCGGTCTGCGGATCGGCGAAGCCAGAGCGCACCCATTCGCGCACGTCGTCGAGGCTGATGTGGGCGGTGGGCACCCGGCGGTGGTCGGCCCAGTACTTGGCCACGCTGGTCTTGCCCGCGCCCGCCGGGCCGATGAGCAGTACGGCGAGGGTGGTGGCCGAGGGGTCGGGCGCGGCGGCGGGCGGCGCCCCGAAGGGGGCGGCGGGCGGCAGCGGCACATGGCCGGTGGCCTCGGAGCCGTGCGGCCCGTACGTTCCGGCGACGGGCGGCGCGGCCGGGGGCGGCGGCGGTACGGGCGGCATGGCGCCCGGGGGTATGGCGCCCGGCGGTACCGGAGGCATGGGGGCGCCCGCCGTGGGATAGCCGGGCGGAGGGCCCTGGGGTGCCGCCGGGGGCGGGCCCGGATGGTGCGCGGCCGGCGCCCAGCCGGCCTGCGGTCCCTGCCCCGGTGGGTGGGGCGGCGGCAGCGGAGATCCCACTGCGTGCTGCATCCGTTGCCACTCCATCTCGTACACGCGCTCGTACACGCGTTCAGCGCCGGAAGGCGGGTACGAAACCCCGCATCTGAGCGAACGGTACCGCCCCCGGCCGTCGTTTGGTGAAACGGCCGGGGGCGGGACCAAGTGCCGGGCCCGTCAGGGGAATCGGGCAGAGGGGGCGGTGTCCGGACCTACTGGCCCACTTCGCCGTAGGCGGCGAGGAGGACGGCGGGGTCCGGGCCCTCCAGGACGGTGGGCCGGGCGAGTCCGTCCAGGACGATGAAGCGCAGCAGGTCGCCGCGGGACTTCTTGTCGACCTTCATGGCCTCGACCAGCTTGGGCCACTGGTCGTAGCGGTAGTGCAGCGGCAGGCCGACGGACTCCAGGACCGCGCGGTGCCGGTCGGCGGTGGCGTCGTCCAACCGGCCCGCCAGACGGCCCAGTTCGGCGGCGAAGTGCATGCCGACGGCGACGGCCGCGCCGTGCCGCCACTTGTACCGCTCGTTCTTCTCGATGGCGTGGCCGAGCGTGTGCCCGTAGTTGAGGATCTCCCGGCGGCCCTCCTCCTTGAGGTCGGAGGAGACCACGTCGGCCTTGACCCGGATGGAGCGCTCGATCAGCTCGGCGGTGTGCGGTCCGGCCGGGGTGCGGGCGGCCTCCGGGTCGGACTCGATCAGGTCGAGGATCACCGGGTCGGCGATGAAGCCGGCCTTGATGACCTCGGCGAGCCCGGAGACGTAGTCGTGGACCGGGAGGGAGTCGAGGGCGGCCAGGTCGCACAGCACGCCGGCCGGGGGGTGGAAGGCGCCGACGAGGTTCTTGCCCTCGGCGGTGTTGATGCCGGTCTTGCCGCCGACCGCCGCGTCCACCATGGCGAGCACGGTGGTGGGGACGGCGATCCAGCGGACCCCGCGCAGCCAGGTCGCCGCGACGAACCCGGCCAGGTCGGTGGTGGCGCCGCCGCCGACGCCCACGATGACGTCGGAGCGGGTGAACCCGGACTGGCCGAGCGCCTTCCAGCAGTAGGCGGCGACCTCGGCCGTCTTGGCCTCCTCGGCGTTGGGCACCTGGATGGCGACGGCCTCGTAGCCCTGCCCGGCCAGGTCGGCGCGCAGCGCGTCCCCGGTCTCGGCGAGCGCCTCGGGGTGGATCACCGCGACCCGCTTGGCCTTGGAACCGATCAACCCGCCCAGCTCACCCAGGAGTTGGCGTCCGACCAGGACCTCGTAGGGGGCGGTGCCGGCCGTGCCGGCGACCTGGATCCTTGTTACGTGGTTCGCCATGACGTCCTCCGGCCGGGGGTCCGGGGGTTGTCCCCCGGGAATTGCGGTCTTCAACTCCAGTGCGTCCAGGACGGCCTGGGCGACCTCGTCGGGGCCGCGCCCGTCCGTCGCCACGACCGCCGTGGCGACCTCCTCGTACAGATGGCGGCGGGCCTCCATCAGCTCCCGCCACTGCTTGCGCGGGTTGACCGCGAGCAGCGGGCGCGCCGCGTTCAGACCGGTGCGGCGCACCGCCTCCTCGACGTCCATCGAGAGGTAGACCACCCGCTGTCCGGCCAGCAGGGTCCGCGTGTCCGCGTCCAGGACCGCGCCGCCGCCGAGGGCGAGGACACCCGCGTGCCCGGCGACGGCGGTGGCCACCGCGCGCTTCTCCAGCGCGCGGAAGGCCTCCTCGCCGTCGTCGACGAAGATGTCCGCGATCTCGCGGCCCTGCTCGGTCACGATGTCGTCGTCGGTGTCCCGGAAGGCCGCGCCCAGCCGCTCGGCCAGCAGCCGACCCACCGTCGACTTGCCCACGCCCATCGGGCCGACCAGGACCACGACCGGCACGCCGCTCATCCGATCGTCAGGTTGTCGAGGTACGACTGGACGTTGCGGCGGGTCTCGGCCACGCTGTCGCCGCCGAACTTCTCCGCCACCGCGTCCGCCAGCACGAGTGCCACCATGGCCTCGGCGACGATGCCCGCGGCCGGGACCGCGCACACGTCGGAGCGCTGGTGGTGCGCCTGCGTGGCCTCGCCCGTGGCGACGTCCACCGTCTTCAGGGCGCGCGGCACGGTCGCGATCGGCTTCATCGCGGCGCGCACCCGCAGCAGCTCACCCGTGGTCAGACCGCCCTCGGTACCGCCGGAGCGCCCGGTGACGCGGCGGATGCCGTCCTCGGTGCGGACGATCTCGTCGTGCGCCTTCGAGCCCGGCACCCGCGCCAGGTCGAAGCCGTCGCCGACCTCGACGCCCTTGATCGCCTGGATGCCCATCAGGGCGGCGGCCAGGCGGGCGTCCAGCCTGCGGTCCCAGTGCACGTGCGAGCCGAGGCCGACCGGCACTCCGTAGGCCAGCACCTCGACCACACCGCCGAGCGTGTCGCCGTCCTTGTGGGCCTGGTCGATCTCCGCGACCATCGCCTTGGAGGCGTCCGCGTCCAGGCAGCGCACCGGGTCCTCGTCCAGCCGCTCCACGTCCGCCGGGGTCGGGTAGACGCCGTACGGCGCCTTGGCGGAGGCCAGCTCGACCACGTGGGAGACGATCTCGATCCCGGCCGTCTCCTTCAGGTACGACCGCGCCACCGCGCCCAGCGCGACCCGCGCCGCCGTCTCACGTGCCGAGGCGCGCTCCAGGATCGGCCGGGCCTCGTCGAAGCCGTACTTCTGCATGCCGGCGAGGTCGGCGTGGCCGGGGCGGGGGCGGGTGAGGGGCGCGTTGCGCGCGAGGCCCGCGAGGACCTCCTCGTCCACCGGGTCGGCCGCCATGACCTGCTCCCACTTCGGCCACTCGGTGTTGCCCACCATGACCGCCACCGGGGAGCCGAGCGTGAGTCCGTGCCGGACACCGCCGAGGAAGGTGACCTCGTCGCGCTCGAACTTCATCCGCGCGCCGCGTCCATAGCCGAGCCGCCGTCGCGCCAGGTGATCGGCCACCATCTCGGTGGTGATCGGCACGCCGGCGGGAAGTCCCTCCAGCGTCGCGACGAGTGCGGGGCCGTGGGACTCCCCCGCGGTCAGCCAACGCAGCCTGCTCAACGGTGCTCCTCAGTGTTCGCGCCCGGTACTGCGCCGCGTACACAGATGCGCGCGTACGGCGGCGGCACGACCGGGTGCGCGATTCCGGTCCGCCGCCTCCGATCCTCCCACGCCGGGGGACGAATCCGGTCCTC
Source organism: Streptomyces sp. NPDC005435 (assembly GCF_040703155.1). Lineage (NCBI taxonomy): Bacteria > Bacillati > Actinomycetota > Actinomycetes > Kitasatosporales > Streptomycetaceae > Streptomyces > Streptomyces sp. NPDC005435. Next base: position 197,863 of record NZ_JBEXEQ010000003.1, on the reverse strand, counting down.
GGTCCGGATACCGGGACCGGTGCGGGACGCGGGAACGGGGGTGGTCAGCGGGCGGCGAGGGCCTGTTCGCCCGCGTGCCGCATGGCCTCCAGCGGGGCCGGGGAGCGGCCGGTCATGGCCTCGACCTGAAGCACCGCCTGGTGGACGAGCAGGTCCAGGCCGCCGACCACGGCACCGCCGAACATGGACCAGCGGGCGGCCAGCTCGGTCGGCCAGGGGTCGTACAGCACGTCGAAGAGCGTGGCGGGCCGCTCGGGCACGGCGGTCGCGAGGGCGTCGGTGGCGCCCGCCGGGGTGGTGGCGATCACCAGCGGGGCGTGCAGCGCGTCGGCCGCCTCCGCCCAGGCGGCGATCCGGACCTCGACGTCGAGCCGCTCGCCCCACTGCCGCATCTCGTCGGCGCGGGCGGCGCTGCGCACGTACGCGGTGACCTCGCCGGTGCAGACCCGGGCCAGGGCGGCCAGCGCGGAGGAGGCGGTGGCGCCGGCGCCCAGGATCGCGGCGGACTCCACTTCCTCGATACCGTGCTCGCGCAGCGCGGCGACCATGCCGGGGATGTCGGTGTTGTCGCCCGTACGGCGGCCGTCCTCGGTGAACACGACCGTGTTGACGGCGTCCACGGAGGCGGCCGTCTCGCTGATGCCGTCGAGCAGCGGGATGACGGCGCGCTTGAGCGGCATGGTCAGCGACAGGCCGGCCCACTTCGGCCCCAGCCCCTCGAAGAAGGCGGGCAGCCCCTCCTCGTCGACCTCGAAGCGGTCGTACGACCATCCGTCGAGCCCGAGCGCCTCATAGGCCGCGCGGTGCAGCACCGGGGAGAGCGAGTGCGCGATGGGGGTGCCGAGCACCGCCGCGCGGCGGGCTTCGCCGCATTCAGTGGATGACATTTCCTTTACCCCTGGATTTTCCGTGGTCGGGCCTGCTGACGCAGTTCCCGTATTCCCCCGTGCTCGATTCGCCGACGCATGCCGTCAGCTTTACGGGGGTGCCTTCCGCGATCCAGCTATTGCCGTACTCGGAACAGGTGTTGGCGCCCGCGGTCTGCCAGTAGGTCTTGTACTTCACGCCATCGACGTAGAGAATGCCCACCGCGGAGTGACCGTCGGCCTTCTCGTCGCAGAGGTGGAGACGGTCACCATCGGAAAGCCAGCCGACGGAAGCGGCGCCGTCCCCCGAATAAACGAGACCGTCGGCGAAAGCAGGAGCCGCGCCCAAAGCGACCACGGCCGCCCCCATCGCCACAACGGATCCACTACCGGCTCTTCCCCCGCGACGCCGTCCACTCCTCGACGAGCTTCTCGTGGTCCGCGTACGTCTTGGTGAACTTGGTCGTCTTGCCGTCCATGGAGATGAAGTAGTACCAGCCGTCGTGCGTCGGGCTGAGCGCACCCGCGATGGCCTCTTCGCCGGGGTTGTCGATCGGACCGGGCGGCAGACCCTTGTCGTGGTACGTGTTGTACGGGCTGTTGTACTTCCGCACCTCGGCGATGGACAGGTCGAGCTTGCTCTGGTTCTTCACGTAGTTGTACGTGGAGTCGAACTCGAGGGCGCCGAAGGTCTCGGTGTTGTCGGGCTTGAGGCGGTTGTAGACCACCTCGGCCATCTTCTGGAAGTCCTCGTGGCTGCGGCCCTCGGCCTGCACCAGGCTCGCCACCGTGAGCAGCTGCCAGGGCCCTTCGAGCCCGAGGCTCTTGGCCTTCTTCTCCAGGCCGAGCTCGGTGTACTTCTCGTTGGCGCGGGCGACCATCGACTTCAGCACGGCCTCGGGCTTCTGGCCCTTGGCCACGGGATAGCTGGAGGGGAAGAGGAATCCTTCCAGCGGGTCCTTCACGTTGGCGTGGTTCATCGCCCAGGCGGGCAGGCCCAGGGACTTGTAGTCCTTCTGCGCGACCTTCTGCGTGGTGCCCTTCGGCACCTCAAGGCGCTTGTCGATCGCCTGGTAGATGGCGACGTTGCGCGTGCCCTCGGCGATGATCATGTTGCTGCGGCTCTTCGCGCTGAGCATCAGTTCGACCGCGCTGGCGGCCGACATGTGCTTCTGGAGCGTGTAGACGCCGTCCTGGAGGGACTTGCCCTTGGGGTTGGCGATCTGGGCGGAGACGAAGGCGTCGATGCTCTGGACGACCCCGGCCTCCTTGAGCTTGCGGCCGATGTCGGCGCCGCCCGCGCCCTTCGGGATCTCCACGATGACCGACTTGCCGTTGCCGCTGCCGACGTAGTCCGGGGGCGCGGCGAAACGATTTTTGTAGAAGGTGTAGCCGAGATAGCCGACACCGCCGAGGCCGCCGCCGAACACCACGATGACGACCATCAGGGCGCAGCCGGTGCGCCCCTTCTTGTTCTTGACGGGCTTGCGGCCCTTGCCGCGCCGCTCGGATCGGCCCGTCGTCGCGGGCTCGTCCTCGGTGTCGTCGTCCTCGCCGCTGTCGGCGGCCAGGGGGTGCTCCTCGGCCTCCTCGCCCTGCTCCCACTCCGTCTCGGGGCCGGCGGCGGGCTCGGCGGTGCGGTGGCCGGGGGGCTGGGGCGGCGGGTAGGCGTCCTCGGTGCCGTAGAGGTCGGGCTGCTCGGCGCCGTACGCCACCGGCTGCTGCCCGTAGGGGTCGCCCGGGTCGGCGGCGTAGGGCGCCTGGCCGTGGGTGCCGGTGGCGTCCCAGCCGCCGCCCTGGGGCTGCTGGTGCGGCTGATGCTGCTGGGGGTGCTGATGCTGCTGGCCGGCGAACTGGGGGTCGTAGTACGCCCCGCCCTGCCCGTCGTAGTGCTGCGGGTGCTGGGGCTGCTGCGGGTACTGCTCGCCATAGCCCGGCTGCCGGCCCTGGGACCAGTCGCCGTACTGCTCCTGCGGATACTGCTGCTGCGGCTGGCCGCCGTAGGGGGACTGGCCCTGGTGGGCCTGCTGTCCTCCCCATCCGCCGTCCCCGTACAACGGGTCCTCAGGATGCCACGGTTCGGAGCCTGGGCCCCGGCCATACTCAGTCATCGATCCCCTAGAGCCGCGAGGCCATGGCGGTCGCTCGGCTCCCGTACCGGCGCCGTTCCGCCTCTTGCTGTGCGGTCGCTGTTCGAAACCACCGCATCGCGCGGAACGTTACCGTATCGCGATCAGATGACCACTTCGACGCCCTCACCGGGTGGTCCGCCTGACACCCGTTCGGATTCCAGGGCCTGCTGCAGGATGATGACGGCGGCCGCCTGGTCGATCACGGAGCGGCCCTTCTTGGACTTCACACCGGAGGCGCGCAGTCCCTGACTGGCCGTCACCGTGGTCATCCGCTCGTCCACCAGCCGCACCGGCACCGGCTTGATGCCCCGGGCCAGCTCCTGGGCGAACGCGCGCACCTTGACCGCGGCCGGGCCCTCGCCCCCCTTGAGGGAGCGAGGGAGACCGACGACGACCTCGATCGGCTCGTACTCCTCGACCAGTTGCCGCAGGCGCCGGTGCGCGGCCGGTACGTCCCGGCCGGGCACCGTCTCCACCGGGGTGGCGAGAATCCCGTCGGGGTCGCACGAGGCGACCCCGATCCGGGCGTCTCCGACGTCGATCGCGAGTCGTCGTCCTCTGCGCATGAGCGATGCCCTACTTGGCCGTGTCGGCGACGAGACGCTCGACGGCGTCGACGGCCTCGCCGACGGCGGCCGGGTTCTGGCCACCGCCCTGGGCGACGTCCGGCTTGCCGCCACCGCCGCCGCCGAGGGTCTTGGCGGCCGTACGGACCAGCTCGCCGGCCTTGAGACCGCGCTCACGGGCGGCCTCGTTGGTGGCGATGACCGTGAGCGGCTTGCCGTTGTTCACCGTGAACAGGGCGACGACGGCGGCCCGGCCGCCCTGGATGCGCCCGCGCACGTCCAGGACCAGCTTGCGCAGGTCGTCCGGCGTGGTGCCGTCCGGGACCTGGCCGGTGACCAGGGCGACGCCGCGTACGTCCTTGGCGGAGCCGGCGAGACCGGCGGCGGCCTGGAGGACCTTCTCCGCGCGGAACTTCTCGATCTCCTTCTCGGCGTCCTTCAGCTTGCCGAGCATCGCGGAGACCTTCTCCGGCAGCTCCTCCGAGCGGCCCTTCAGCAGCTCGGTGAGCTGGTTGACGACCGTGTGCTCGCGGGCGAGGAAGTTGTAGGCGTCGACGCCGACCAGGGCCTCGATACGGCGCACACCGGAGCCGATGGAGGACTCGCCGAGCAGCTTCACCAGGCCCAGCTGGGCGGTGTTGTGGACGTGCGTGCCGCCGCACAGCTCCTTGGAGAAGTCGCCGATCGTCACGACGCGCACGCGCTCGCCGTACTTCTCGCCGAACTCGGCGATGGCGCCCTGCTTCTTGGCCTCGTCGATGCCCATGACCTCGGCGTGCACGTCGAGGTCGCGGGAGAGCACCTCGTTGATCTTCTGCTCGACATCCGTCATGACGGCCGTCGGGACGGCGGACGGGGAGCCGAAGTCGAAGCGGAAGCGGCCGGGCTGGTTCTCGGAACCGGCCTGGGCGGCCGTCGGGCCGAGGGCGTCGCGCAGCGCCTGGTGGGTCAGGTGGGTGGCCGAGTGGGCGCGGGCGATGGCCTTGCGGCGCAGCCGGTCCACGGAGGCGTGGGCCTTGGCGCCGACGGTGACCTCGCCGACCTGGACGGTGCCCTTGTGGACGTAGACGCCCGGGACCGGCTTCTGGGTGTCGCGGATGTCGATGACGGCACCGGAGTCGACCTTGATGCGGCCGGTGTCGCCGATCTGGCCGCCGCCCTCGGCGTAGAACGGGGTGCGGTCGAGGACGATCTCGACCTCGTCGCCCTCGGTGGCGGCCGGGGAGGAGACGCCGTCGACCAGGATGCCGACGATCGTGGACTCGCCCTCGGTGTCGCTGTAGCCGATGAAGTCGGTGGCACCGGCGGCGTCCGCGATCTCGCGGTAGGCGCCGAGGTCGGCGTGGCCGGTCTTCTTGGCCTGGGCGTCGGCCTTGGCGCGCTCCCGCTGCTCCTTCATCAGGCGGCGGAAGCCGTCCTCGTCCACGGCGAGGCCCTGTTCGGCGGCCATCTCCAGGGTGAGGTCGATCGGGAAGCCCCAGGTGTCGTGGAGCAGGAACGCCTTGTCGCCGGAGAGGACCGTGCCGCCGGCCTGCTTGGTCTCGGTGACGGCGGTGTCGAGGATGTTGGTGCCGGCCTTCAGCGTCTTGAGGAAGGCGGCCTCCTCGGCGAGGGCGACCTTCTCGATGCGCTCGCGGTCGGTGATGAGCTCCGGGTACTGCTGGCCCATCATCTCGATGACGGTGTCGATCAGCGGCTTGACGACCTGACCGGTGGCGCCGAGCAGCCGCATGTTGCGGATGGCGCGGCGCATGATGCGGCGCAGCACATAGCCGCGGCCCTCGTTGCCCGGGGTGACGCCGTCGCCGATGAGCATGACGGAGGTGCGCATGTGGTCGGTGACCACGCGCAGCGAGACGTCGGAGGCCTGGGCGGCGCCGTACTCGACGCCGGTCAGCTCGGTGGCCTTGTTGATGACGGCCATGGAGGTGTCGATCTCGTACATGTTCTGCACGCCCTGCAGAATCATGGCGAGGCGCTCAAGACCGAGGCCGGTGTCGATGTTCTGGCTCGGCAGGTCCCCGAGGATCTCGAAGTTGTCCTTGCCGATGCCCTCGCCCCGCTCGTACTGCATGAAGACGAGGTTCCAGATCTCGACGTACCGCTCGTCGTTGACGGCGGGGCCGCCCTCGACGCCGAACTCGGGGCCGCGGTCGTAGTTGATCTCGGAGCAGGGGCCGCAGGGGCCGGGGACGCCCATGGACCAGTAGTTGTCCTTCATGCCCAGGCGCTGGATGCGCTCCTTGGGCACGCCGACGACGTCGTGCCAGATGCGCTCGGCCTCGTCGTCGTCCTTGTAGACGGTGATCCACAGGCGCTCGGGGTCGAGGCCGTAACCGCCCTTGTCCTGGGGGCTGGTGAGCAGCTCCCAGGCGAACTTGATGGCGCCTTCCTTGAAGTAGTCGCCGAAGGAGAAGTTGCCGCACATCTGGAAGAACGTGCCGTGGCGGGTGGTCTTGCCGACCTCTTCGATGTCGGGCGTGCGCACGCACTTCTGCACGCTGGTGGCGCGCGGGAAGGGCGGCTTGACCTCACCCAGGAAGTAGGGCTTGAAGGGCACCATGCCGGCGGGGACGAGGAGCAGAGTCGGGTCGTCCGCGATGAGCGACGCCGAAGGGACGACGGTGTGCCCGCGCTCCTCGAAGAAGCTCAGCCAGCGGCGGCGAATCTCGGCCGACTCCATCAGTGGTCCTCATTCCGGTTGTACGAGTACGTCGTGTTCTCGATGTACTTCAGTGTGCTGCGGTCGTTCTCGGTGCGGTGGGTCTCGATGGCGGTGTACCGCCGGGCCGGGGGCAGGCCGGGGCTCTCGTGGATGCCGAGTGCCTCCTCCAGCTCGCTCTCCCGCTGCGCCATGTTGTCGCGGACGTCGAGCGCGAAGCCGACCGCGCGGTCCTTCAGGCGCGTTCCTGTCTCCAGGGCCTTGTTCGCCGCCGTCGCGGCTAGGCTCTCCGGAGTCAGCTGCTTCAGCTTGCGGTTGACCTTGGTGGTGGCCCACACACCGGCGGCGACACCCGTGGTGAACCAGAACGTACGGCGGAACATCGCTGGTCTCAGTCCTTACTTTCGCTTGCCCCGCCGGGTGGCCGGGACCGTGCGGCCCACGATCACCGCGCGCCTGGACGGCTTCGCGGGCGCGGGCTCCTTGCGGCCGCCGAGGGCCTGACGGACGCCGTAGCCGAAGGCCGCGACCTTGACCAGGGGGCCGCCGAAGGTGGAGGCGACGGTGGAGGAGAGCGCGGACGCGTTGGAGGTGACCTCCTGGACGTCGGTCGCGATCGCGTCCACCCGGTCGATCTGGGTCTGCGCGGACCGGACGGCCGCGGACGCGTCGGCGAGCAGCGGGACGGCCTGGTCGGTCACATCCGCCACGAGCTTGGTCGTCGCCTTGAGGGTCTGGGCCAGCCTCGCCAGTGCCACCGCGAGGAAGGAGACCAGGATCGCCCAGAAGACGGCCACCAGGATTCCGGCCACCTCTCCACCGGACACTGTGCGCACCCGCTCCCTGAAACATGCCTGAGCATCGGAAAAGTCGTGCACCGAGCCTATCGCGCCGACGGCGGGGCTCTGTACCGGATTACCCGGGGCCGCGCGGTGGCCTCTCCGGGGCCGCTTCACCGGTTCCGGGGCGTGGTCCGGGAACGCGCGAACCCGCCGCCCCGCCCGCCTGGAAGGGCGGTGGGACGGCGGGCCTGAGTGCCTACGCGGGGGCTGAAATCAGCGGGCGTAGTACTCGACGACGAGCTGCTCGTCGCAGATCACCGGGATTTCCTTGCGGTTCGGCTCGCGGTCCAGGCGGAACGCCAGGGCCTTGAGGTTCACCTGCAGGTAACGCGGGGTCTCACCGTCGGCGGCGAAGCCACCCTCACGCGCGACCTGGAAGAGCGTCTTGTCCTTGGAGCGGTCGCGGACCTGCACGACGTCGTCCGGACGGACACGGAAGGACGGCTTGTCGACCTTCTGGCCGTTGACCTGGATGTGGCCGTGGACGACCATCTGGCGGGCCTGGTAGATCGTGCGGGCGATGCCCGAACGCAGGACCAGGGCGTCGAGACGACGCTCCAGCTCGATGATCAGGGCCTCGCCGGTCTTGCCCTGGACCTTGGCGGCACGCTCGTAGGCGCGGACGAGCTGACGCTCGGACACGTCGTACTGCGCGCGCAGACGCTGCTTCTCGAGCAGACGGACCTTGTAGTCCGAGTTCTGCTTGCGGCCGCGGCCGTGCTCGCCCGGCGGGTAGGGGCGGGCCTCGAAGTACTTGACGGCCTTCGGGGTCAGCGCGATGCCGAGGGCACGCGACTTCTTGACCTTGGGGCGGGACTGGTTCGCCATGAACCAAACACCTCGTTTTATCTGTGCGAATACGGCTTCACCAGGGTTAGGGGAGGTCGCATCCGCAGCCGGGGAAACCCTGTCCGTCCTCGTCGGACGGGCCGGGCAGCCGTTCCCCGAACTGGGCACATACGTGCAGCACGCGAGTGGCCCACCGACCGGTTCCGGACGCTGCCGGAGGGTGGTGGGCTGCCCGCGACACCTTCGACGGTGCGCGACGCTCCTGGAGAACCCCGCCCGGGGGCCGGGTCTCCGGCTGGGTGTCCCGCTCTGGTGAGCCGGTTCCTCTTGGCGAGGGGCCGGACACGGGACTCAGCACTTCGGGGCAGTCTACAGGGCGCTCAGGACCGCTTGCGACCGAGGTGCTTCCTGGTCCACTCGACGGCGTCCGCGTACCGCGCCTCGGCGCCGTTGCGCGTCGGGGTGTAGTACTCGCGGTTCTTGAGGGCGTCCGGGGCGTACTGCTGGGCGGCGATGGCGTCCGGCTGGTCGTGCGGGTAGATGTAGCCCTTGGCGTGGCCGAGCTTCTCGGCGCCCTTGTAGTGGCCGTCCCGCAGATGGGCGGGGACCGGTCCGGCCAGGCCCTTGCGCACGTCGGCCATGGCGCCCTGGATGGCCCGGGTCGCCGAGTTGGACTTGGGGGCGAGCGCGAGGGCGATGGTGGCGTGGCTGAGGGTGAGCGCGGCCTCCGGGAAGCCGATCATCGCGACCGCCTGGGCGGCGGCGACGGCTATGGGCAGCGCGTTCGGATCGGCGACGCCGATGTCCTCGCTGGCGGAGATCATCAGGCGGCGGGCGATGAAGCGGGGGTCCTCGCCGGCCTCGATCATGCGGGCCAGGTAGTGCAGGGCCGCGTCCACGTCGGAGCCGCGGATGGACTTGATCAGCGCGCTCGCGACGTCGTAGTGCTGGTCGCCGTCGCGGTCGTACTTCACGGCCGCGCGGTCGACGGTCGCCTCCAGGGTCTGGAGGGTGATCTCCGTCTCCGCCTGGTCGAGCGCGGCGCCGGCCGCGGCCTCCAGAGCGGTCAGGATCCGGCGCGCGTCGCCTCCGGCGATACGGAGCAGGTGCTCCTCGGCGTCCTCGGGAAGCGTGAGGGTGTCCCCGAGACCGCGCTCGTCGGCGAGGGTGCGGCGCACCAGGTGGCGCAGGTCGTCGTCGGTGAGGGGTTCGAGGGTGAGGAGGAGGGAGCGGGAGAGCAGGGGGGAGATCACCGAGAAGTAGGGGTTCTCGGTGGTGGCGGCGATCAGGGTGACCCAGCGGTTCTCGACGGCGGGGAGCAGGGAGTCCTGCTGGGCCTTGCTGAAGCGGTGGATCTCGTCCAGGAAGAGGACGGTGTCCTTGCCGAAGCCTCCGGCGGCGCGGCGGGCGCCGTCGATGACCGCGCGGACCTCCTTGACGCCCGCGCTGATCGCGCTGAGTTCCACGAACCGCTTGTCGGTGGCGCGGGAGACCACATGGGCGAGGGTGGTCTTGCCGGTGCCGGGCGGGCCCCAGAGCACGACCGAGGAGGGTCCCGCCGGGCCGCCGCCGCCCTCGACCAGGCGCCGCAGGGGTGAGCCGGGCTTGAGCAGATGCCGCTGGCCCACCACCTCGTCCAGGGTGCGCGGACGCATCCGCACGGCGAGAGGACTGCTGGTCGGGTCCTTTTCCTGGCGTTCTTCTGCAGCGGCGGTGAACAGGTCGGCTTCCACGCTGAAACCCTAAGACACCCCACTGACAACCGGGGGCGGACGACCGGGCACGGCCGCCCGCCGGCCGGTGCTCAGCTGGTCCAGAAGCTCCACCAGCGGGTCAGGATCAGCATGCCGATGATGCCGATGTGCAGGGCCGGCAGGACCCAGGTGAACTCGCCGAAGAAGGTCTTCAGGGCGCGGCCGCCCGGCAGGAAGCCGTTGCGCACGTTGAAGGACGTGACGTACCAGAACATGACGATGGTGGCGACCCAGGCCAGGGAGCACCACAGGCACAGGGCGTTGATCCGGTACAGGGACTGGAACTGGAGCCAGGAGCAGAAGGCCACGCCGAAGAGGGTGCCGAAGTTGAAGGTCAGCCAGTACCAGCGCGGGAAGCGGGCGCGGGCGAGCAGGCTCATGCCGACGCAGATGACGATGCCGTAGCAGACCAGGCCGAGCATGGGGTTCGGGAAGCCGAACGCGGCGGCCTGCTTGCTCTCCATGACGCTGCCGCAGGAGACCACGGGGTTGAGACTGCACCCCGGGGTGAAGGTCTTCCCCGCGACCTTGGCCTCAAGGATCTTGAACTTGTCGATCGTGATGACCCACGCGGCCAGCAGCCCCGCGGCACCGGTGATCAGCAGCAGCACGGCGAAGGCGCGGCTGCCGCCCGCGGCTCCGGGTGGGGTGGCGGCGTACTCCGGCTCGGGCACGGTGGAGACGTCGGTGACTGTCGTCTTGCTCATCACGCCGATTCCGTCTGCTTGAGAAGGGACCTTCTTCGGGCAGGGGCCATTGTGCCGCACGGGTGCGCCCGCGCACCGTTCGCTGTGGATAAGTAAGGACCTTCGGCCCTCGGAAGGGGCGGGTTTCCGGCCGGTTCCGCATCCGGCGGGGGCACAGCAGAGCGAAGAGTGACGGGCCGGGCGGCATCGTGCCGCCCGGCCCGTCACACGGCTGCCGGCTCAGGCGAGCCGGGACTCCAGTTCCGCGACGACCTCGGTGAGGCCGACCGGCGTCTGGTCGCCGGTCTCCATGTCCTTGAGCTGGACGACGCCCTCGGCGAGGTCGCGTTCGCCGGCGACGATCGCGTAGCGGGCGCCGGAGCGGTTGGCGGCCTTCATGGCGGCCTTGAGGCCCTTGGCGCCGTAGCAGAAGTCGGCCGCGACGCCGACCTTGCGCAGTTCGGTGACCTTGGCGAACAGCAGGCGGCGGGCCTCGTCGCCGAGGGGGACGGCGTAGACGCTGGTGGCGGAGGGGATGTCCAGTTCCACACCCTCGGCCTCCAGGGCGAGGACGGTGCGGTCCACGCCGAGGGCCCAGCCGACCGAGGGCAGCGCGGGGCCGCCGATCATCTCGGAGAGGCCGTCGTAGCGGCCGCCGCCGCCGACCGCGGACTGCGAGCCGAGGCCGTCGTGGACGAACTCGAAGGTGGTGCGGGTGTAGTAGTCCAGGCCGCGGACCAGCTTGGGGTCGTCCTCGAAGGAGACGCCCGCCGCGAGGACCAGCTCGCGGACCTCCTCGTGGTACGCCTTGCAGGCGTCGCACAGGTAGTCGCGCAGCAGGGGGGCGCCGGTGAGCTGCTTCTGGACCGACTCGCGCTTGTCGTCCAGGACGCGCAGCGGGTTGATCTCGGCCCGGCGCAGGGTGTCCTCGTCGAGGTCGAGGCCGCGCAGGAAGTCCTGGAGGGCGGCCCGGTAGACGGGACGGCACTCCTTGTCGCCGAGGGAGTTCAGCAGGATGCGGAAGTTCCTCAGGCCCAGCGAGCGGTACGCCTGGTCGGCCAGGATGATCAGCTCGGCGTCCAGCGCCGGGTCCTCGGCACCGATCGCCTCGGCGCCGACCTGGGAGAAGTGGCGGTAACGGCCCTTCTGGGGGCGCTCGTAGCGGTAGTACGAGCCGGAGTACCAGAGCTTGACCGGGAGGTTGCCCGCCTTGTGCAGGTTGGCCTCCAGGGCGGCGCGCAGCACGGAGGCGGTGCCCTCGGGGCGCAGGGCGAGCCGGTCGCCGCCCTTGGTCTCGAAGGCGTACATCTCCTTGGTGACGATGTCGGTGGACTCGCCGACACCGCGCGCGAACAGCTCGACGTTCTCGAAGCCGGGGGTCTCGATGTAGCCGTACCCGGAGTTGCGCAGGGGGGCGGCGATGGCCTCGCGCACGGCGAGGTACGTGGCGGACTGCGGCGGGATCAGGTCGTACGTGCCCTTGGGGGCCTTGAAGGTGCTCACGGAAAGAAGCTCTCTCGTCACATTCCTCGTCGGGGAGCCTGGCCGGCTCCCTGGCCGGCGGCCACCTGCCGCAGATAGGGGTTGGTGGCGCGTTCCTGGCCGATGGTCGTCTGGGGGCCGTGGCCGGAGAGCACCACGGTGGAGTCGTCGAGCGGCAGGCACACGCGTGCCAGCGACCCGAGCATGTCCTCCATGGAGCCGCCCGGCAGGTCGGTGCGTCCGATGGAGCCGGCGAACAGCAGATCCCCGGAGAAGAAGACCGGCGGGATGTCGGTCTTCTCGGGCATCTCGAAGGTCACCGACCCCTTGGTATGGCCCGGCGCGTGCGCGACGGAGAACTCCATCCCGGCCAGCTCCAGCTTCGCCCCGTCGGTCAGCTCCCGGACGTCGCCGGGCTCCCCCACGGTCAGCTCGCCCATGAGCGGCATGCCGATGGACCGGCCGAGCGCCTTCTCGGGGTCGCTCAGCATGTAGCGGTCGTCGGGGTGGATCCAGGCCGGCACGTCATGTGCGCCGCACACGGGGACGACCGAGGCCACATGGTCGATGTGGCCGTGGGTGAGGACGACGGCGGTGGGCTTCAGCCGATGCTTGCGCAGCGTCTCCTCGACTCCTTGGGCGGCCTGATGGCCCGGGTCGATGATCACGCACTCCTCACCGGCGGCGGGGGCGACGACGTAACAGTTCGTCCCCCAGGCCCCGGCGGGGAACCCGGCAATGAGCACGATCGTCCTTCGTTTGTGTCGGTACGGGAGGGCTCGCGGGCGGTCGGCCCGTGGTCCAGAGCCTACCGGCGCTGCCGTTTCCTCAGCGAACCCATATACGGTACGGGGCTACACGCGCCTGTCGGTCCGGCGCGCGCACGCGTACCGGCCGGCACACGACACGCATGAGGAGAGAACCCGGTGGTCAGCCAGGAGCAGCGGCGGCGTCAGCTCGCCCGGGAGAAGTTCTTGCGGCAGCAGCAGCGGCGCACGAGCGCACGGCGCAAGGCGAGGACGCGCAACGCCGTGATCGCGTCGGCCCTCGGCGTGGCCGTGATCGCCGGTGTCGCCCTGTACACGACCGGGGCGCTGAAGAGCGACGACAGCAAGAAGGTGAACGCGGGCTCCGAGCCCACGCCGTCCGCGAGCCCGGCCAAGAAGGCGCCGGACCCGTGCGAGAAGCCCGCCGAGGGCGCGGTGAAGAAGCTCCAGTGGAAGAAGGAGCCGGCGGTGTCGATCGACACGTCGGCCAAGTACACGATGAAGCTGGCCACCACCTGCGGTGACATCGACGTGGCGCTGAACAACGCGGCCCCGCACACGGTCAACTCGTTCGACTTCCTGGCGAACAAGGGCTACTTCGACCACACGAAGTGCCACCGTCTGACGACCAACGGGATTTACGTGCTGCAGTGCGGCGACCCGACGGGCACCGGCAGCGGCGGTCCGGGCTACACGATCCCGGACGAGAACCTGAAGGACAAGAGCCTGAAGGGCGGCACGTACCCGGCGGGCACGGTGGCGATGGCCAACCAGTACAACGCCCAGACCAAGCAGGGCCGTCACACCGGCGGCAGCCAGTTCTTCCTGGTCTACAAGGACAGTCCGCTGCCGCCCGACTACACCCCGTTCGGCACGGTCGACAAGGCGGGCCTGAAGGTGCTCGACAAGATCGCGAAGGCCGGCGAGAGCACGAGCATGGGCGACGGCGCCCCGAACGCGACGGTCGTGATCGACAAGGCGACGGTCGCCAAGTCCTGACCCTCCGGTGGTGGCGGTCCGCGTCGTCATCTGCGCAATTTCGGTCGCGCTGGATGCGGACAGGCCACCCGCCGGTCGCCTATGTTGGCGGTGACGAAACTGTGGACGATGCCCGGGGGCCGGGAGGCACCTGGCGGGCATCATGTGGAGGAGGCGCTGTGAGCAGCGACCCGTGGGGCCGCGTCGACGAGACGGGGACCGTGTACGTGCGTACGGCAGACGGCGAGCAGGTCGTCGGATCGTGGGCGGCCGGCTCCCCCGAGGAGGCGCTTGCCTACTTCGAGCGCAAGTACGAGGGCCTGGTTGTCGAGATCGGCCTCCTCGAAAAGCGGGTGCAGACCACCGATCTGTCGGCCAAGGACGCCCAGACGGCGATCGGCCACATCCGCGAGCAGGTGGACGCGCACCACGCGGTCGGCGACCTGGACGCGCTGCGGACCCGCCTCGACAAGCTGGTCAAGACGGTCGAGTCGCGGCGCGAGGAGCGCAAGGCGCAGCGGGCCAAGCAGTCCGACGAGGCCCGCAAGGCCAAGGAGGACCTGGTCGTGGAGGCCGAGCAGCTGGCGGCCTCCGACCAGTGGCGGGTGGCCGGTGAGCGGCTGCGGGCGCTGGTGGACACCTGGAAGGGGCTGCCCCGTCTGGACCGCAAGTCCGACGACGAGCTGTGGCACCGCTTCTCGCACGCCCGGTCGGCGTTCTCCAAGCGGCGCAAGGCGCACTTCGCGCAGCTGGACGCGCAGCGCGAGGACGCCCGCCGGATCAAGGAGCAGCTGGTCGCCGAGGCCGAGGCGCTGTCGGGTTCGACGGACTGGGGTCCGACGGCGGCCCGTTACCGCGATCTGATGGCGGACTGGAAGGCGGCGGGCCGCGCCCAGCGCGAGCACGAGGACGAGCTGTGGAACCGCTTCCGCGGTGCCCAGGACGTGTTCTTCGCCGCGCGCAGCTCCGTGTTCGCGGAGCGGGACGCGGAGCAGGGCGAGAACCTGAAGCTGAAGGAGGGTCTGGCCGAGGAGGCCGAGAAGCTCCTTCCGGTCTCCGACCTGAAGGGCGCGCGGGCCGCCTTCCGCTCGATCAACGAGCGCTGGGAGGCCATCGGTCATGTGCCGCGGGACGCGCGTCCCAAGGTCGAGGGCCGGATGCACGCGGTCGAGCGGGCCATCCAGGAGGCCGAGGAGGCCGAGTGGCGCCGGACCAACCCGGAGGCGCGTGCGCGCGCCGAGGGGCTGACCGGTCAGCTCCAGGCCGCCGTGGACAAGCTGCGCGGCCAGATCGAGCAGGCGCGTGCCCAGGGCAACACCGCGCGCGCCGACAAGCTGGAGCGTGAGCTGGAGGGCCGTCAGGCGCTCCTGGACCAGGCTCTGAAGGGTCTGCACGAGTTCGGCGGCTGATACCCCGCCCACCACGCCGAAGGCCCCGTACGCGACGTACGGGGCCTTCGGCGTGTTCTGGGTCTCCTGGGGCCCGCGGGTCCTGCGGGGGGCCTGTGCGGCCCCCCGCGCGGTCCTACGAGCGGTTGCGGGCCGAGGTGACCCGGTAGACGTCGTAGACGCCCTCCACGCCCCGGACGGCCTTCAGGACGTGGCCGAGGTGCTTGGGGTCGCCCATCTCGAAGGTGAAGCGCGAGGTGGCCACCCGGTCGCGGGAGGTCTGCACGGCCGCCGAGAGGATGTTGACGTGCTGGTCGGACAGGACGCGGGTGACGTCGGAGAGCAGCCGGGAGCGGTCGAGGGCCTCGACCTGGATGGCGACCAGGAAGACCGAGGACTGGGTGGGCGCCCACTCGACGTCGAGGATGCGCTCGGGCTCGCGGGAGAGCGACTCCACGTTGACGCAGTCGTTGCGGTGGACGGAGACGCCGCTGCCCCGGGTGACGAAGCCGATGATCGGGTCGCCGGGGACGGGGGTGCAGCAGCGGGCCAGCTTGACCCACACGTCGTCGACGCCCTTGACCACGACACCGGGGTCGGAGCTGGAGCGGCGCTTGCGGCTGCGGCCGCGCGAGGGCGGGACGCTCTCGTCGATCTCCTCGCTCGCGGCCTCCTCGCCGCCGAGCGCCTGCACCAGCTTCTGCACCACGTTCTGCGCGGAGACATGGCCCTCGCCGATCGCCGCGTACAGCGCGGAGATGTCGGGGTAGCGCATCTCGTGCGCGAGCGTGACCAGCGAGTCGCCGGTCAGGATGCGCTGGATCGGCAGGTTCTGCTTGCGCATGGCGCGGACGATGGCGTCCTTGCCCTGCTCGATCGCCTCGTCGCGGCGCTCCTTGGAGAACCAGGCGCGGATCTTGTTGCGCGCGCGGGGCGACTTGACGAAGCCGAGCCAGTCGCGGGACGGACCCGCGCCGGGCGCCTTGGAGGTGAAGACCTCCACCAGGTCGCCGTTGTCCAGGGTGGACTCCAGCGGTACGAGGCGTCCGTTGACACGCGCTCCTATGGTGCGGTGGCCCACCTCGGTGTGCACCGCGTAAGCGAAGTCGACCGGGGTGGCCCCGGCCGGGAGCGCTATGACGTCGCCCTTGGGCGTGAAGACGAAGACCTCGTTGCGCGAGAGGTCGAAGCGCAGGGACTCCAGGAACTCGCCGGGGTCCTCGGTCTCCTTCTGCCAGTCCAGGAGCTGTCTGAGCCACGCCATGTCGTTGAGGTGGTCGTCCTTGCCCTTGCCGGACGTCTTCGGCGCGTCGCTGCGCACCTTGGAGGCGCCGGCGACGGCCTCCTGCTTGTACTTCCAGTGCGCGGCGATGCCGTACTCGGCACGGCGGTGCATGTCGAACGTGCGGATCTGGAGTTCGACCGGCTTGCCGTTGGGCCCGATGACCGTCGTGTGCAGCGACTGGTACATGTTGAACTTGGGCATCGCGATGTAGTCCTTGAACCGGCCGGGGACCGGGTTCCATCGCGCGTGGATGGTGCCGAGGGCCGCGTAGCAGTCGCGGACGGTCTCCACGAGGACGCGGATGCCCACCAGGTCGTAGATCTCCGCGAAGTCACGGCCGCGGACGATCATCTTCTGGTAGACGCTGTAGTAGTGCTTGGGGCGGCCTGTGACGGTCGCCTTGATGCGGGCGGCGCGCAGGTCGGACTGCACCTCGTCGGTCACTATGGCGAGGTACTCGTCGCGCTTGGGGGCGCGCTCGGCCACCAGACGCACGATCTCGTCGTACATCTTGGGGTAGAGGATCGCGAAGGCGAGGTCCTCCAGCTCCCACTTGATGGTGTTCATGCCGAGGCGGTGGGCGAGCGGCGCGTAGATCTCCAGCGTCTCGCGCGCCTTCTTCTCCTGCTTCTCGCGCTTGAGGTAGCGCATGGTGCGCATGTTGTGCAGGCGGTCGGCGAGCTTGATGACCAGGACGCGCGGGTCCTTGGCCATGGCGACGACCATCTTGCGCACGGTCTCTGCTTGCGCGGCCTCGCCGAACTTGACCTTGTCCAGCTTGGTGACGCCGTCGACCAGCAGCGCGACCACGTCGCCGAAGTCCCGGCGCAGGTCGTCCAGGCCGTAGTCGGTGTCCTCGACGGTGTCGTGCAGCAGGCCCGCCATCAGGGTGGCCGGGTCCATGCCCAGCTCGGCCAGGATGGTGGTGACGGCCAGCGGGTGGGTGATGTACGGGTCGCCGCTCTTGCGCTTCTGTCCCCGGTGCCAGCGCTCGGCGACCTGGTAGGCGCGCTCGATCTGGCGGAGCGTCGCGTTCTCGATCTTGGGGTCGTTGCTGCGCACTATCCGCAGCAGGGGCTCCAGGACCGGGTTGTAGGGATTCGCGCGCTGTACGCCGAGGCGGGCCAGGCGGGCGCGGACGCGGTTGGAGGAGCCGGAGCGGGACGCGGACTGGCCGGCCGCGGCACGCACGGGAGCGGCCGGTTTCGGCCGGGAGGCGTCGGCGGTCTTCTCGACGGGCGCGGAGGAGGCGTGGGCCGCCGTCCCGCGCGAGTCGTTCTTCGCGTCGGACGCGCTGGGCGCGGGCTTCACCGCCGGGGCCGAGGCGGGCTCGGGCTTGGCGGCGGTCAGTGGCTGGGCCTCGTCTGGCAAGAGGACTCCTCGTGCGCGATCCGGGTAGCCCGGACAGGCTCCGGAGATCCCATGGTAGCCATCCCACGCCTCGTCATCGCTCCCGGCCCGATGCGCGGCCACTCCGTCCACGGAACGCGTGGGGCCCGTGGGGGATTCCGGGAGGTGGCCGGGGAGGGCCGGTGGGGTGGCCGGAAGCGTATGGGTGGGGGCGGGCGGGGTGGGTACGGCGGTGGGCGGACGTGACGGACGCGGTCGGGGGCGGACGTGGGCCGGAAAGTGGCGGGTGCGGCGGAGGGCCGGTACGGCGGGTGCGGCCGGGGCCGGTGCGGCGGATACGGCCGGCGGCGGGTGCGGCCAGGGACGGACCGTGGCGGATACGGCGGGGGCGGTACACGGCGGGGTGCGGCCGGGGGGGCCGTACGGCGGATACGGCCGGCGGTGGACATGGCGGGTGCGGCCAGGGACGGACCGTGGCGGGTGCGGCCAGGGAGCCGGTACAGCGGGTACGGCCGACGGCGGACATGGCGGGGTGCGGCCGGGAGCGGGACGTGGCAGATACGGCCGGGGTCGATACGGCGGACGCGGCGGAGGGCCGGTACGGCGGACACACCCGGGGGCGGACGTGGCGAAGAGCCGGGACGGCGGACACGCCCGGGGTCGGACGGGGCGGATACGGCCGTGGGCGGCACCAGGGGTCCGGTGCCGCCCACGGGCGAGCTGTGCTTCGGTTCTGCCGGAGGCGTCAGACCTGGAGCAGGGCTTCCAGGGGGGCGCCCTTGAGGGCGGGCTCCAGGCGGGCGCGGCCGCCGAGGAAGCCGAGCTCCATGAGGACCGCGAGACCCGCGACCTCGGCACCGGCCCGCTCGATGAGCTGGGCCGCGGCCTCGGCGGTGCCGCCGGTGGCGAGCACGTCGTCCACGATCAGCACGCGGTCGTCCGGGGTGAGGTCCTCGGCGTGCACCTCGATCTCCGCCGACCCGTACTCCAGGTCGTAGGCCTGGCGCAGGGTCGCGCCGGGCAGCTTGCCGGCCTTGCGGACCGGGATGAAGCCGAGGCCCGCGCGGACGGCGACGGGCGCTCCGAGGATGAAGCCGCGGGCCTCCAGGCCGACGACCTTGGTCGCCCGGGTGTTCGTGGCGATCTCGGCCAGCGTGTCGGTCAGGGCCGTGAACGCTGCCGGGTCTGCCAGGAGCGGGGTGATGTCCTTGAACATCACTCCCGGCTCCGGGTAGTCGGCGACGTCACGGATTCGGCTGAGCAGCAGCTCCTGGATGTCGGTCATCGGCGCTTTCCAGAGGGTCGGCCGCGGCCTCGGTTGCGTGCCGCGGACTGGTCGCGCGGGCCCACCACAGCGGACGCCGCCTCGTAAGTATCACCCGCGGGACCCGACTCCCCGGAATCGTCCCCGGCCGCGGCCTGCGCGCGCTTGGCCAGGACCCGCTTGCGCAGGGCCTTCATCGCGGGCTCGCGCTCCTTGAGATCGGCGACGAGCGGGGTGGCGATGAAGATCGAGGAGTACGCGCCGGCCGCGAGGCCGACGAACAGCGAGAGCGAGATGTCGTTGAGCGTGCCGGCGCCGAGGAAGCCGCCGCCGATGAAGAGCAGACCCGCGACCGGCAGCAGGGCGACGACCGTGGTGTTGATCGAGCGCACCAGGGTGCCGTTGATCGACTGGTTGGCGATGTCGCTGTAGGTGAAGCGGGTCTGCTTGGTGATGTCCTTGGTCTGCTCCTTGAGGCTGTCGAAGACGACGACCGTGTCGTAGAGCGAGTAACCGAGGATGGTCAGCAGACCGATGACCGTACCGGGCGTGACCTCGAAGCCGACGAGGGCGTAGATGCCGACGGTGATCGTGATGTCGTGGATCAGGGCGACCAGGGCCGCCACCGCCATGCGCCACTCGAAGGCGATGGCCAGGTAGATCACCACGAGCACCATGAAGATCGCCAGGCCCTCCCAGGCCTTGTTGGCGATCTGCTCGCCCCAGCTCGGGCCGACCAGGTCGGCGTTGAGCTTCTCGGGGTCGATCCGGAGGTCCTTGGCCAGGGTCTCCTTGATGTCGTCGGCCTTGCCGGTGTCGATGCCGGCGATCTGGATGCGCAGGCTGCCGTTGCCGAGCTTCTGCACCACCGCTTCGTGGCCGGAGGCCTCATGGGCGAAGCCCTCGGCCTGGGCGACCGACACGCTCATGCTGGTCGGCGTGGTGAAGACCGCGCCGCCCTGGAAGTCGATGCCCATGTTCAGCCCGCGCACCACCAGGCCGACGATGGCCGTGATGGTGATCAGGATGGAGACGCCGTACCAGATCTTGCGCTTGCCGATGAAGTCGTAACTGATCTCACCGCGGTGCAGCCGGGCGCCGAGGTTACCGAGCTTCGACATCGCTCACGCCTCCTTGAAGTCGACGGAACCGGCGGCAGGACCGGACTGACGGCGGGTGCGGCGCAGCGGCGCCTTGGCACCCAGGCTCTTCGGGTCGAGCCCGGACCACTTGTGGCCGTCCGCGAAGAACTTGCGGCGGGCCAGGAGGGTCATGAGCGGCTTGGTGAAGAAGAAGACCACGACCACGTCGAGCACGGTGGTCAGACCGAGCGTGAACGCGAAGCCCTGCACCTTGCCGACGGTCACGATGAACAGCACCGCGGCGGCGAGGAACGACACGAAGTCGGAGACGAGGATGGTGCGCCGGGCGCGCGGCCAGGCCCGCTCGACGGCGGGGCGCAGCGTGCGGCCCTCGCGGATCTCGTCCCGGATGCGTTCGAAATAGACGATGAACGAGTCGGCGGTGATGCCGATCGCCACGATGGCGCCACAGACCGCGGGCAGGTTCAGCGCGAAGTGGATCGCCGGACCGAGCAGGGTCATGATCACGTAGGTGAGGATCGCGGAGACCAGCAGGGAGGCCATGGCGACGAGCGACAGACCGCGGTAGTAGATCACCAGGTAGAGCACGACCAGGGCGAGGCCGATGGCGCCCGCGAGCAGACCGGCGTGGAGCTGCTCACCGCCGAGCGCGGCGGTCACCGTGGTGACGGTCTCCTTCTGGAAGGACAGCGGGAGCGCGCCGTAGGACAGCATGTTCGCGAGGCTCTGCGCCTCCTCCTGCGTGAAGCGGCCGGTGATCTCGGCCGAGCCGCCGGTGATGGCCTGGCTCACGCTCGGGGCGGAGACGACGTCGCCGTCGAGGACGATGGCGAACTGGTTCTGCCCGGTCTGCGCCTGCTGGGCCAGCTGCGCGGTGACGTCCGCGAACTTCTTCGCGCCGCCGGAGGTGAAGGTCATCTCCACCTGCCAGCCGGCCGCACCCTGGGTGTCGAAGCCCGCCCGGGCCGACTTGACCTCGGTGCCGTCGACGCGGGCCGGGCCGAGCACGTACTTGAACCAGGCCTTGCCCTGCTGGCCGCAGGCCAGGACGGTGTCGGTGGGCTTGGTGTTCTGGGCGATCTTGACGCGCTCGTCGGGCTTGGCGCAGTCCAGCGCCGCGAAGCGCTCCTGGAGCTTGGCGTCGGCGCCGCCGGCGCTCGCGGACGGGCTCGCGGAGGCGGCGGCCGAGGAGGACGCCTTCGGGGAGGCGGTGGAGGACGGCGTGGCGTCGGCCTTCAGGGCGCCGCCGACGGCGCGGCCCTGGGTCGTCGCCGAGGCGTTGGGGGACGGCGTGGTGGCGGACGCCTTCTGGTCACCGGCGGCGCTGCCCGAGGGGCTCGGCGAGGCGCTGCCCTTGGAGGAGGCGCTGGGCGAGGTGCTGGGCTGGGCCTCGGCGCCGTTGGGCGCGCTCGTGAGGACCTGGCGGAAGTACAGCTTGGCGGTGGTGCCGACCTGCTCCTGCGCCTGCCTGGAGTTGGTGCCCTTGGGGATGTTGACGATGATGTGGTCGGTCCCCTGGGTCTGCACCTCGGTCTCGGAGACACCCAGACCATTGACACGGCGGTTCATGATGTCGACCGCGGTGTCCATGTTGGCCTTGTTGATCGCCGACCCCTGGTCGGCCTTCGCCTTGAGCGTGATGCTCGTACCACCGGCAAGGTCGATGCCGAGACGCGGAGTGGTGTGTCCGGAGGCGAACATTCCCCCGGTGAGCGCCACGATGGCGATCAGGATGAGGACCAGTGAGCGCCCTGGCTTGCTCTGAGCGCTCGCACTCCGGCCCTTCTTAGGTGCTGCCACCTTCTCGTACTCCCTCTCGGGCCGCTCTGGGCGCCGTCGGCGCGGGGCGGCCATGACATGGTGTCGGGATCCGTGCGGGAAACAGAGGCGATCGGGGCGTGCCCGGCGGATGTCGGACGGTGCCGGGCCGCCTCGTCGAACGCCTACTTGGCGCCGGACTCGCCGTCGGTCTTCTTCGGCGCGTCGCCCGTCTTGGCCTCGGCGGCGTCCTTGACGTCGGCGGTGTCCGCGGGCTTGGCGTCCCCGGTCTCCTCGACGGTCTCGGCGTCCTTGGCGGCGTCGTCCTTCGCCTCGGCGGCCGGGGCGTCCTCGGCGGCGTCCTTCTTGCCGAGGTCGACGGGCTTGTCGCCGGCGTCGTCCGTGAGGGAGGAGGCGTCGTCCGGGACGATGTCCGCGTCGGACTTCAGGTCGTGCTCGACGCCGTGCACGATGCGGTTGTACTCGTCGTCGGTGAGAACGGCGCCGATCGCGTTCTTGGCGAAGACCAGCTCGACACCGGGGCCGGCGTCGAGGAGGACGGTGTCCTCGGTGATCTCCTTGACCGTCGCGTACATCCCCCCGATGGTGCGCACGCCCGAACCGGGCTGCATCTCGTTACGCATCTGGCTGGCCTGCTGCTGCTTCTTCTTGGCCGATCGCGTCATCAGGAACATGGCCGCGATGAGCACGATGAAGGGGAGAAGGGTATAGATCTTCACGAGACGGAATTTTCCTTCGCGTGACCGCGCGGTGAGCGGCCTGGTGGAGGGGGCTGGTCGGCGCCGCCCGCATGGGCGGCATCGGCGGAGTCTAGGCGAGTCCGCGTGCATGGAACAACGCTCAGCATGGCACCTCGGTTCCTTCCGTCGCCAATGCCCCCGCCGTCACGCCCCGAACAGGTCCTGTTGTCCGTTTCCCGCGCCCGCCGCGCCCGGCGGGGTCAGTCCGAGATGGGCCCAGGCCGCCGGGGTGGCGACGCGGCCGCGGGGGGTCCGGGCGAGCAGGCCCTCGCGTACGAGGAAGGGCTCGGCGACCTCCTCCACCGTCTCACGCTCCTCCCCCACCGCGACGGCGAGTGTGGACAGACCGACCGGTCCGCCGCCGAAGAGCTTCAGCAGTGCTTCGAGCACCGCCCGGTCCAGCCGGTCGAGGCCGCGCGCGTCCACCTCGTAGACGGCGAGGGCGGCGGCCGCGACCTCACGGGTGATCAGGCCGTCGGCCTTGACCTGCGCGTAGTCGCGGACCCGGCGCAGCAGGCGGTTGGCGATGCGGGGCGTGCCCCGGGAGCGGCCGGCGATCTCGGCGGCGCCCTTGCCCTCTATGCCGACGTCGAGCAGGTTCGCCGAGCGGTGCACGACGCGCTCCAGCTCGTGCGGCTCGTAGAACTCCATGTGCGCGGTGAAGCCGAAGCGGTCGCGCAGCGGGGGCGGCAGCAGACCGGCGCGGGTGGTGGCGCCGACCAGGGTGAAGGGGGGCAGCTCCAGCGGGATGGCGGTGGCGCCGGGTCCCTTGCCGACGATGACGTCGACGCGGAAGTCCTCCATCGCCATGTACAGCATCTCCTCGGCGGGCCGGGACATGCGGTGGATCTCGTCCAGGAAGAGGACCTCGCCCTCCTGGAGGGAGGAGAGGATCGCGGCGAGGTCGCCCGCGTGCTGGATGGCGGGGCCGGAGGTGATGCGGATGGGGGCGGCCATCTCCGCGGCGATGATCATCGACAGGGTGGTCTTGCCGAGGCCGGGCGCGCCGGAGAGCAGGACGTGGTCGGCGGTGGCCCCGCGCGCGCGGGCGGCGCGCAGCACCAGGTCGAGCTGTTCGCGGACCTTCTCCTGGCCGATGAACTCGCCGAGGTCCTTGGGGCGCAGGGCGGCCTCGACGGCCTGGTCCTCCCCGTCGGCGACGGAGCCCACCAGCCGGTCGTCGGCGGGGCTGTCGGTCGGGTCGTCCCGGTTCACTCAGATACTCCTTGCGGGGCGGCGCGGGTCAGCGGGCGCGGTTGAGGGTCTGGAGGGCGGCCTTCAGCAGCTGGCCCACCTGCGGGGTGCCGCCTGCGGCCTCGGCCTCGGGGGCCACGGCGGACACGGCCTCTTCGGCCTCGCGGGGGGCGTAGCCGAGGCCGACCAGCGCGGTGTGCAGCTGGTCGCGCCAGCCCCGGGCGGCCGGGGCGACGGCGGCGGCGGTGCCGAGGGGCGCGCCGAGCCGGTCCTTCAGTTCGAGGAGCAGCTTCTGCGCGCCCTTCTTGCCGATGCCGGGTACGGCGGTGAGGGCCTTCTCGTCGGCGGTGGCGACCGCGCGGCGCAGCGCGTCCGGGGTGTGCACGGCGAGCATCGCCTGGGCGAGGCGGGGGCCGACGCCGCTCGCGGTCTGGAGCAGTTCGAAGACCTGGCGCTCGTCGTCGTCCGCGAAGCCGTACAGGGTGAGGGAGTCCTCGCGCACGACCAGGGAGGTGTGCAGCTTGGCGGCTTCGCCCAGGCGCAGCTTGGCCAGGGTGTCCGGGGTGCACTGCAGGGCCATGCCGACCCCGCCGACCTCGACGACCGCCGTGTCGGGGGCGAGCGCGGCGATGGTGCCGCTGACGAAGGCGATCATGCCGTTCGGCCTTTCGTTGCGTGAGCTGCGTGTGCTCCGTGTGCTGCGTGTCCCGCGTGTGCTGCCTTGGCCGCGTGGGCCTCGTGCCGGGCCACGGCCTGCTGGAGCCGGTTCTGCGCGGGGGCGCGCCAGATGTGACAGATGGCGAGGGCGAGGGCGTCGGCCGCGTCGGCGGGCTTGGGCGGGGCGCTGAGCCGGAGCAGCCGGGTGACCATGGCGCCGACCTGGGCCTTGTCGGCCCGGCCGCTGCCGGTGACGGCGGCCTTGACCTCGCTCGGGGTGTGCAGGGCGACGGGGATGCCGCGCCGGGCGGCGCACAGCATGGCGACGGCGCTGGCCTGGGCGGTGCCCATGACGGTGCGCACGTTGTGCTGGGCGAAGACGCGCTCCACGGCGACGAACTCCGGCCGGTGCTCGTCCAGCCACTGCTCGATGCCCTCTTCGACGGCGACGAGCCGTGCGCCCAGTTCGGCGGTCGCCGGCGTACGGACCACACCGACGCCGAGCATCGTGAGCGGCCGTCCGGGCACACCCTCGACGACGCCGACGCCGCACCGGGTCAGCCCCGGGTCCACACCGAGTACGCGCATCTGAATAGTCCTCGCTCCTTCCATCTGCCCTGGCCGTCCGGCCCGTACGACCTGGGCCGTACCTGCCGCGCCAGGCTATCCGGCGCCACCGACAACGCGTCATCAGCCACGGAACGATCAAAGGGAAGGCAAAGAAAACGGTCCGGCCGTCCAGGAAAATCCTGATGATTCGTCAGGACTTGGGCATACGACGGCCGTTATCGATTGCTGCGCACACTTGATCGCTATACGTTCACCCACTGTCGGCCAATCGACCACCATCTGTAACAGGCCGAACTTTCATCACCATCGCGTCACACAGAAATCGGGGAAATTTCGTGCGCGCCATACTGAAGACCGCCGTCGCCACGTCCGTCCTGCTGGCGGGCCTTGCCGTCGCGACGCCCGCACAGGCCGCCCAGATGTCGGCGGAGTCCCAGCACAGCGGCCGCAGCGGCTGCTTCAACTGGTCCTACGGCGACGGTATCTCGACCACCACCGTGTACTACCACAACATCTGTAGCCACACGGCCACCATCAACATCTGGTGGAAGGACGGTCAGTTCGAGGACATGCTCGCGGACTCCGTCAAGGCCGACGGCAAGGGTCACCTGAAGCACACCGGTTCGGTCAAGAGCATCGACGGCTGATCCGGCACGTGTACGGAACGGCCCGCCGGACCAACTGGTCCGGCGGGCCGTTCTGCGTCACGGGAACGGCGGCGCCGCGGCAGTGCCACGGCGCCGGCGGCTCACGCGTCGACCTTCTCCATGACCTCGTCGCTCACGTCGAAGTTGGCGAAGACGTTCTGCACGTCGTCGCTGTCCTCCAGGGCGTCGATCAGCTTGAAGATCTTCTTGGCGCCCTCCTCGTCCAGCTCGACCTGGACGGACGGGACGAAGCTGGAGTCGGCGGAGTCGTAGTCGATGCCCGCCTCCTGGAGCGCGGTGCGGACCGCGACCAGGTCGGTGGCCTCGCTGATGACCTCGAAGGACTCACCGAGGTCGTTGACCTCCTCGGCACCGGCGTCCAGGACGGCGCCGAGCACGTCGTCCTCGGTCAGCTCGCCCTTGGGGACGATGATGACGCCCTTGCGGCTGAACATGTACGACACGGAACCCGGGTCGGCCATGTTGCCGCCGTTGCGGGTCATCGCCACGCGCACGTCGGAGGCGGCGCGGTTGCGGTTGTCGGTGAGGCACTCGATGAGCACCGCGACACCGTTGGGGCCGTAGCCCTCGTACATGATCGTCTCGTAGTCGGCGCCGCCGGCCTCAAGGCCGCCGCCGCGCTTGACCGCGGAGTCGATGTTCTTGTTGGGGACCGACTGCTTCTTGGCCTTCTGGATGGCGTCGAAGAGCGTCGGGTTGCCCTCGATGTCGACGCCGCCCATGCGGGCCGCGACCTCGATGTTCTTGATGAGCTTCGCGAAGAGCTTGCCGCGCTTGGCGTCGATCACGGCCTTCTTGTGCTTCGTCGTAGCCCATTTAGAGTGGCCGGACATCTGCCTGTCTCCTTCGCGTAACCCAATCCTGATCGGACTCCCCCGGCGCTGGGAGAGCCTGAGGGGTACCGCCGCAGATCCTACAAGGACTCCGGCGTCCGGTTCGCGCGGACCATGTCGACGAAGAGCGCGTGGACGCGATGGTCGCCGGTCAGTTCCGGGTGGAACGAGGTGGCGAGCGCGTTGCCCTGGCGGACGGCGACGATGTGGCCGTCGTGCTCGGCGAGCACCTGGACGTCCGCGCCGACGGACTCGACCCAGGGGGCGCGGATGAAGACGCCCTCCACGGGATCGCCCGGCACACCCTGGACGCCGACCGCCGCCTCGAACGACTCGTTCTGGCGGCCGAAGGCGTTGCGGCGCACGATCATGTCGATGCCGCCGATCGTCTCCTGGCCCGAGCGCGGGTCGAGGATCTTCTCGGCCAGCAGGATGAGCCCGGCGCAGGTGCCGTAGACGGGCATTCCGGCGCGCACGCGCGCGCGGAGGGGCTCCATCAGGCCGAAGAGGACGGCCAGTTTGGAGATGGTGGTGGACTCGCCGCCGGGGAGGACGAGGCCGTCCACCTCGGCGAGTTCTTCGGGGCGCCTGACGGGCCTGGCCACGGCGTCCGCCGCGGCCAGGGCGATCAGGTGCTCCCGTACGTCGCCCTGGAGGGCCAGGACGCCGATGACGGGGGTGCTCATGGGTGTCGTGCCTTACCAGCCGCGGTTCGCGTAGCGCTCGGTCTCGGGGAGGGTGTCGCAGTTGATGCCGACCATGGCCTCGCCGAGGTTGCGGGAGGCGTCCGCGATGATCTTCGGGTCGTCGTAGAAGGTGGTGGCCTTGACGATGGCGGCGGCGCGCTTGGCCGGGTCTCCGGACTTGAAGATGCCGGAGCCGACGAAGACGCCCTCGGCGCCGAGCTGGCGCATCAGGGCGGCGTCGGCCGGGGTGGCGACGCCACCGGCGGAGAAGAGGACCACCGGGAGCTTGCCCAGCTCGGCGACCTCCTTGACCAGCTCGTAGGGCGCGCGCAGGTCCTTGGCGGCGGCGTACAGCTCGTTGTTGTCGTAGCCCCGCAGGCGCGCGATCTCGTTCTTGATCTGGCGCAGGTGGCGCACGGCCTCCACGACGTTGCCGGTGCCGGCCTCGCCCTTGGAGCGGATCATGGCCGCGCCCTCGGCGATACGGCGCAGGGCCTCGCCCAGGTTGGTGGCACCGCAGACGAACGGGGTGGTGAACGCCCACTTGTCGGAGTGGTTGACCTCGTCGGCCGGGGTCAGCACCTCGGACTCGTCGATGTAGTCGACGCCGAGGGACTGCAGGACCTGGGCCTCGACGAAGTGGCCGATGCGGGACTTGGCCATCACCGGGATGGAGACGGCGTCGATGATGCCCTCGATCATGTCCGGGTCGGACATGCGGGCCACGCCGCCGTCCTTGCGGATGTCGGCGGGGACCCGCTCCAGGGCCATGACGGCGACGGCGCCCGCGTCCTCGGCGATCTTCGCCTGCTCCGGGGTGACGACGTCCATGATCACGCCGCCCTTGAGCTGTTCGGCCATGCCGCGCTTCACGCGGGCGGTGCCGGTCTCGGGAGCCTGGTTGTCGATGGTGGACACGGGGTGACCTCACTGATGGCGATGGGGATTGCTGCACCATCGAGGAAACGTGAACCCCGCAGGTCACGGCAAGGGCCAATGGGGAACCGGTGGATCGTTTTGCGCGGTCCGCTCAGGCCGCGCGCTCGATCAGGGCGGCGGGCGGCTCGTCGTCCATCTCGAAGGCGAGCGGGAAGGGGGCGTGGCCGGCGAGCCGGAACCAGCGCACCTTGCGGTGCTCGCGGAGCCTGCGGGCGGCGCCCACGGCGTCGTTGTGGAAACGGCGGGCCATCGGCACCCGGCGCACCGCCTCGGCCAGCTCCCGGGCCGCCTCCTCGCCGCCCGGCGCGGCCCGTACGGCCTCCACCTGGGCCGCCTCCTCGAACACGGCGCGCAGTGTCTGGCTCAGCTCGCTCTCCAGGACCTCCCGCTGCTCCTCCTCGGCCTGCCGGGCCGCGTGCGCGGCCTCGTAGAGCACGATGGAGGCGGCCGGGTCCAGCACCCCGGAGGTGGCCAGCTCCTGCGCCACGGAGGCCCGGCGCAGCAGCTGCGCGTCGAGCGCGGCCCGCGCGGCGTCCATCCGCACATGCAGCCGGTCCAGCCGGCCGGCCGTCCAGCTCAGATAGACGCCGATGGCCACCAGCGCGACGAGAATCCAGATGAGCGTTGCTGTCACGCCGGAAGGCTACCGGCCCCGGGCGGCGGGCTGTCCTCAGGTCAGTCGCGGGCCGCGAGGCCGAAGCGGGAGCGGAGGCCGGGGCGTTCGTCCGTGGCGACCGCCGCCGCGCCCGCGGTGACCGTCTCGTACACCGACAGGATGTCCGCGCCGACCGTGGACCAGTCGAAGCGGCGGACATGGGCGCTGCCGCGTTCGCGGAGTTCGGCGCGGCGCTCGGGGTCGCCCAGGAGGCGGACGGCCGCTTCGGCGAGGGCGTCGGCGTTCTCGTTGGCGAAGACCTCGCCCGCCTTGCCCTGGTCGAGGACCTGGACGAAGGCGTCCAGGTCGGAGGCGAGGACCGGCGCACCGGCCGACATCGCCTCGACCAGGATGATGCCGAAGCTCTCCCCGCCGGTGTTGGGCGCCACGTACAGGTCGATGCTGCGCAGGAAGCGGGCCTTGTCCTCGTCGCTGACCATGCCGAGGAACTCCACGCGCGAGCGCAGCTCCTCGGGCAGCTCCGCGACGGCCGCCTCCTCGTCGCCCCGCCCCGCCACCAGCAGCCGGGCCCCGGGCCGGGCGGCCAGGATCTTCGGCAGGCCCCGCATCAGCACCGGGAGTCCCTTGCGGGGTTCGTCGATGCGCCCTATGAAGCCGATCGTCTCGCCCTGCCACTCCGGGTTGGGCTCGGCCTTGGCGAAGAAGTCCACGTCCACGCCGTTGGGGATGACGACCGCGTCGCCGCCCAGGTGCTCGACCAGGGTCCGGCGCGCGTACTCGCTCACCGCGATCCGGGCGCTGATCTTCTCCAGCGCGGCCTGGAGGATCGCGTACGCGGCGATCATGGCGCGTGAGCGCGGGTTGGACGTGTGGAAGGTGGCCACGATGGGCCCCTGCGCCGCCCAGCAGGTGAGCAGGCCGAGCGAGGGCGAGGTCGGCTCGTGGATGTGCACCACGTCGAACGCCCCGTCGTGCAGCCAGCGCCGCACCCGCGCCGCCGAGAGGAACCCGAAGTTCAGCCGGGCCACCGAGCCGTTGTACGGCACCGGGACCGCGCGGCCCGCCGAGACCACGTACGGCGGCAGCGGGGTGTCGTCGTCGGCCGGGGCCAGCACGGACACCTCGTGGCCGAGGCGGATGAAGTACTCCGCGAGGTCCCGGATGTGGAACTGGACGCCGCCCGGGACGTCCCAGGAGTACGGGCAGACGATGCCGATCCTCACGCCCGTCCCTCCGTCCTGGCCGGGTCGAGGTCGGCGAGCCACAGCCGCTGGAGCATGTGCCAGTCCTCGGGGTGCTCGGCGATGCCGCCGGCGAAGGCGTCGGCCAGCGCCTGTGTCATGGCGGCGGTCTTCTCCGCGCGCGTGCCCGTCTCGGGGACCTCGATCGCGGGGTGCACCTCGCCCTGCATGACGGGCGAGTCGTCGTACCAGAGGGTGACCGGCAGCAGCAGCGCGCCGGTCTGCTGGGCGAGCAGCGCGGGCCCCGCGGGCATCCGGGCGCGCTCGCCGAAGAAGTCCACCTCGACGCCGGAGGCCGACAGGTCGCGGTCCGCGACCAGGCAGACCAGGCCGCCGTCGCGCAGCCGCCGCGCCAGCGTGCCGAACGCGGAGGCGCCGCTGTGCGGCAGCACCTCCATGCCGAGGCCCTCGCGGTAGGCCACGAAACGGTCGTACAGGGTCTCCGGCTTCAGGCGCTCGGCGACCGTGGTGAACGGCGTGTTCAGCTCGGTGGTGACCCAGGCGCCCGCCAGGTCCCAGTTGGCCAGGTGCGGCAGGGCGAGTATCACGCCCTTGCCCGCGGCGAGGCCGTCGATCAGATGGTGCGCGCCCTTGGGGGCGAAACCGCCCCTGATCCGCTCGGGGCTCCAGGCCGGGAGCCGGAAGGACTCCATCCAGTAGCGCAGATACGAGCGCATCCCCGCGCGCGACAGCTCGGCAAGCCGCTCCGGGCTCGCAGCGGGCACCACGCGCGCGTAGTTGGACTCCAGGCGCTGGACACCCTTGCCGCGCCGCTTCCAGGCGAGGTCGGCGATGGTGACGCCCAGCCGCGCGGCGGCCGGCTCGGGCAGCCTCTTGACCGCGCCCCAGCCGAATCCGTAGAGGGCGTCGGTCAGGCGTTCCGCAGTGCTCACTTGGCCGCCCCGCTGCCCCGTGCCGCCTCGTTCCGCGCGGCCTCCTCCGCCTCCGCCGACTCCCGGCGCACGGTGACGACGCGCTGGATCAGGGTGACCATGCTGCCCACGGCAACGATCCACAGCGCGACCGGGAGCAGGTACTGGATGCCCGGCACGCCGAACTTGTGCAGCCCCGCGAACCCGGCCGCGACCAGCGAGATGACCAGCCGCTCGGCCCGCTCCACCAGCCCGTTGACGGCCACCGGCAGCCCGATCGACTCGCCGCGCGCCTTGGTGTACGACACGACCTGGCCGCTGGCCAGACAGAAGATCGAGACGGCGCACAGCACGTTGTCATTGCCGTTGCCCGCGTACCAGAGGGCGAAGCCGCCGAAGATCGCGCCGTCGGCCACCCGGTCCAGCGTGGAGTCCAGGAAGGCGCCCCAGCGGCTGGAGCGGCCCAGCTGGCGCGCCATGTTGCCGTCGACCAGGTCGGAGAAGACGAACAGCGTGATCACGATCGTGCCCCAGAAGAACTCGCCCCTGGGGAAGAAGACCAGCGCACCCGCGACCACACCGGCCGTGCCGATGAGGGTGACCGTGTCCGGGCTCACGCCCCGGCGGATGAGAAACGTGGCGAACGGTGTGAGGACACGCGTGAAAAATGCACGCGCGTACTTGTTCAGCATGGCCTTCCCGACGGTCGTGTCGCGGCAGCCCCTGGTGACCACCGGCGCGCCCATCGTAGTCACGCGTGCGGGCCCGCGGCGGGCGGGCACCCTGGGGTTGTGGCCCTGTCGTGATGTTGCGGGGCCACCGCGGGGGCGGTACGGCGGCGGTACGGGGGCGCCGGAACCGCCCGGAGCGGTGTCCGTCGTATGGACGTGGCATGGCCCAGGTGGAAAGCTCGAAGGACCGCGGGCGTCGCAGGAGCCGCCAGTGCACGCGGTGCCGCGTGTCCGCGCCCACAGTGACCTCACCGTCCACGGGAGGCAGGATCATGGGCGAAAAGGCGCAATCACATCCCGGGGCCGCCGGCAGGGCAGTGACGGCCGACCACCCCGAGTCCATACGGAACGTCGTGCTGGTCGGCCACTCCGGAGCGGGCAAGACCACCCTGGTGGAAGCCCTCGCACTCACGACGGGGGCGGTGAACCGGGCCGGCCGCGTGGAGGACGGCGGCACGGTCTCCGACTACGACGACATCGAGCACCGCCAGCAACGCTCGGTGCAGCTCTCGCTGGTCCCGGTCGAATGGGACGGCATCAAGATCAACGTACTCGACACCCCCGGCTACGCCGACTTCGTCGGGGAGCTGAGGGCCGGTCTGCGAGCGGCGGACGCGGCCCTCTTCGTCGTCTCCGCCTCCGACGGCGTGGACGGCTCCACCCGCGCCGTCTGGGAGGAGTGCCAGGCCGTCGGCATGCCCCGCGCGATCGTCGTCACCCACCTGGAATCCGCCCGCGCGGACTTCGAGGAGATGACCCGGCAGTGCGCGGAGGCCTTCGGCGCCGACGACCCCGACGCCGTACTCCCGCTCTACCTCCCGCTGCGCGCCCCCGAGGGCCCCGACGGACACGCGCCCGTGACCGGCCTGGTGGGACTGCTCTCCCGCAAGCTCTTCGACTACTCCACCGGCGAGCGCGTGGCGTCCGAACCCGGCGAGGACCAGCTGCCCGGCATCGAGGAGGCCCGCAACCGGCTCATCGAGGGCATCATCGCCGAGAGCGAGGACGAGACCCTGATGGACCGCTACCTCGGCGGCGAACAGGTCGACGTCAAAACCCTCGTCCAGGATCTCGAACGGGCCGTGGCGCGCGGCACGTTCTTCCCCGTCCTCGCCGCCGCCCCCGCCGCCGACGGCGCCCGCGAGGGCCTCGGCACCGAGGAGCTGCTGGAGCTGATCACCGGCGGCTTCCCCACCCCCTTCGAACACCCGCTGCCCGAGGTCACCACCCTCGACGGCAGGCCCCGCGAACTCCAGCCGTGCGACACCGAGGGCCCCCTGGTCGCCGAGGTGGTCCGCACCTCCTCCGACCCCTACGTCGGCCGCGTCTCCCTGGTCCGCGTCTTCTCCGGCACCCTGCGCCCCGACGACACTGTCCACGTCTCCGGACACGGCATGACCGACCGGGGCCACGAGGACCACGACGTCGACGAACGCATCGGCGCCGTCTCCATGGCCTTCGGCAAACAGCAGCGCCCCGTCCCGCACGGGGTCGCCGGCGACCTGGTCTGCGTGGCCAAGCTGAGCCGCGCCGAGACCGGCGACACGCTCTCCGCCAAGGACGACCCGCTGCTCATGGAGCCCTGGCAGATGCCGGACCCGCTGCTCCCCCTCGCCATCCAGGCCCACAGCAAACCCGACGAGGACAAGCTCTCCCAGGGCCTGGCCCGCCTGGTCGCCGAGGACCCGACCATGCGGCTCGAACAGAACCAGGACACCCACCAGGTCGTCCTGTGGTGCCTGGGCGAGGCCCACGCCGACGTCGCCCTGGAACGGCTGCGCAGCCGCTACGGCGTCCAGGTCGACGTCGTCCCGCACAAGGTGTCGCTGCGCGAGACCTTCGCCGGCAAGGCCGCCGGACGCGGCCGGCACGTCAAGCAGTCCGGCGGCCACGGCCAGTACGCCATCTGCGAGATCGAGGTCGAACCGCTGCCGAACGGCTCCGGCATCGAGTTCGTGGACAAGGTCGTCGGCGGCGCCGTACCCCGGCAGTTCATCCCCTCCGTGGAGAAGGGCGTACGCGCCCAGGCCGCCAAGGGCGTCGCCGCCGGATACCCGCTCGTCGACGTGCGGATCACCCTCCTCGACGGCAAGGCCCACTCGGTCGACTCCTCCGACGCCGCCTTCCAGACCGCCGGCGCCCTCGCCCTGCGCGAGGCCGCCGCCGAGACCCGCATCCACCTCCTGGAACCGGTGGCCGAGGTCACCGTCCTCATCCCGGACGACTACGTCGGCCCCGTCATGAGCGACCTCTCCAGCAGGCGCGGCCGCGTGCTGGGCACCGAACAGATCGGCACCGGACGCACGTTGGTGCGCGCCGAGGTCCCCGAGTTCGAGATCGGGCGCTACGCCATCGACCTGCGCTCCCTCTCCCACGGCACCGCCCGCTTCAGCCGCGCCTACGCCCGGCACGAGCCGATGCCCCCTCAGGTGGCCGACCGCATCCGTGAACAGGCGGGCGACACCCCGTAGTTCACCCGGCGTACGCCGAGCGCACCGGCGGGCGGCTTCGGTCGTCCGCCGGTGCGCTGTCGGTGCCCGCGGCTAGGCTGATCAAGCCGTTCGCGGCGGACCCCGGCACACCGGTGCCCGCACGACGGCCCGTTCAAGATGGCCTGTTCAACAGGTGTGCGAGACACGGAAGTCGGGAAGGCCGCAGGAGCGAGAAGGCGGCGATGGGGGCGGGAATGTCAGTCGGAACGGAGTGGGACGGGCCACAGGTGCCCGTCTCCGGCGACGAGGGCCAGGCGGCGACCTTCGCGCTGGCCTCGGCGGCCTACCGGGACAACGCGATCGAGGACATCAAGAAGACCGACAACGAGTGGCACCAGTCCACCGTCAACGCCGGCCGCGTCCGCCTGTTCCGGCCCAACCTCGGCGAGGCCTTCTCCCGCGCCGTCGTCGACCGGCTCCTCGCCTCCGGCCGCAAACCGCTGATCCAGTCCTTCGGCGCCGAACCCCAGGTGATCGTCGAGCACTGCCTCGCCGCCAACAACATCCGCCGCGACCGCGACAACAAACTCTCCACGATCATGGTCGTCTGCGGCCTGATCTTCCTGCCCGGCCTCATCGCCTGGCTCGTCGTCTTCCAGCTCCGCGCCTTTCTCGCCAAGCGCGACGACAAACGCGCCGGAGCCATCGGCACCGCCCTCCTCGCCGGAGTCGGCCTCCTCGCCGTCCTCTTCCTGCTGAAGCTCCCCTTCAGCGGCTTCTGGGGCTGGTACGCCCGCGCGGCCGTCGTCGCCCCCGTCCTCGGCTGGTACTGGGCCAAGCGCGTCTGCGAGCAGACCGCCGCCGACCTGCGCGCCCGCTGGGACGGCCTGCTCTCCGGCAGCAGCGTCGGCGCCAAGGTCCCCGAGGCCGTACCCCGCAGCCCCGGCGAGACCGCCGCCGAACAGCTCCGCCAGTCCCTGGCCCGGCTCAGCGCCGAACAACGCTCCAACTCCGTCTTCTACGCGGGCCCCAAGGGCATCCTCGGCATGGGCACCCGCTGGGGATCCTGGCAGCTCGCCGAGGACCTGGTGCCCGCCGAGACCGGCCGCGAGATCCACCCCTTCCGCAGCTGGGACGTCATACGCTCCATCCACGACCAGCTCCGGATGCTGGAGCGCGGCCCGCTCAACACCGGCGGCTTCCCCCGCCCGTCGATACGGCACTGGATCGTCACCCCCATCGGCGAGAACGCCAAGGCGGTCTCCCGCCCCGAGGGCACCGACGTCGAGGCCTTCCAGGTCAAGCAGCACGCCATACAGGAGATCTGCAACAAGCAGCAGTTCGGCAGCGGCGACCGCCACTACCTCGGCGTGCAGTGGACCCTCTGGGACGGCCAGCTCGTCATCACCATGATGACCACCGTGACCGTGCTCCACGAGACCCTGCGCATCGAGGTCACCGGCCACGCCCTCGGCCCGGTGAACCCCCTGTTCACCTCGAAGTCCGAGGCGCCCACCAAGACGGTCACCAAGTCCGTCAAGCGCTGGGAGAGCCGCACGGTCAAGCTGCCCCTCGTCGACACCGACGAGGTCGTACGGCTCGCCGTGCGCGCCCCGCTGACCTGGTACCCGCCGCTGCTCAACTGGCTCGGCGGCTCCATCGCCCTGCCCGAACCCTTCGGCCTGCGGCACGCCTGGGCCGACCAGCCCTGGCGCCACCGCTTCATGGCCGACGACGCCCTGCGCGCGGCCACCCCGGTGCTGCGCGTGGTGCACGCCGCCGCGATCAAGGTCCTCAAGGAGAACGGCGTGGACACCGAGAAGTTCGGCGCCCGCTCGTCCTTCCTCAGCGGCCAGGTGCAGGACCCGACGCCGGGGAAGGCCGACCTCTACAACGCGTAGGACCTCCGGAGGCGGGACCTCCGGAGGCGTTCCCGGCGGGGGGGGGCGCGGTCGGCGTCAACTCGCCGGCCAGGCCTCCGCCAGCATCTTCCGCGTGTCCGCGAGCAGCTGCGGCAGCACCTTCGTGTGCCCCACCACCGGCATGAAGTTCGTGTCCCCGCCCCAGCGCGGCACGATGTGCTGATGCAGATGGGCCGCGATACCCGCACCGGCCACCGCGCCCTGGTTCATCCCGATGTTGAACCCGTGCGCCCCGGACGCCGTACGCAGCGCCGTCATCGCCTGCTTGGTCAGCTCCGCCAGCTCGGCCGTCTCCGGGCCGGTCAGATCGGTGTAGTCGGCCACATGCCGGTACGGCACCGTCATCAGATGGCCGCCGTTGTACGGATACAGGTTGAGCACCGCGTACACGTGCTCACCCCGCCGCACGATCAGCCCGTCCTCGTCGGATTTCGCCGGAATCACACAGAACGGGCAGCCGTCGTCCGCACCCGGACCACTCGGCTTGTTCTCACCCTGGATGTAGGCCATCCGGTGGGGCGTCCACAGGCGCTGGAACGCGTCCTGCGTCCCCACTCCGATCTGCTGCTCCGGCTCACTCGTCATGCTAGGCAGCATATGGCTTCGCCCGTTCGCGGCGTGTCGCCGGGGCGGCACGAGGGACCCGAACGGCCAAGCTGACCCGGTGGACCACGACAGCCCCAAGGCACGCTGGGAGCGCCGCGCCGAGATGCCGCTCACCGTGGCCTCGATGACGTTCCTCGGCTGCTACGCCGCCCTCGTCCTCGCCCCCCGCCCCGGCACCCCGTGGGACGACCTCTGGCTTTCCCTGCTCTTCGCCTGCTGGGCGCTCTTCGCCGCCGACTACGCCGTGCGCTGGACCCTCAGCGGCCAGGGCCCCGGCTTCATCCGCGACCACTGGCTGGACACCCTCGTCCTGATCCTGCCCCTGCTGCGCCCGCTGCGCATCGTCCGCGTCTACGAGGCCATGGAGCACCGGCGCGGACTCCCCCGGCTCCCGCTGTACGCGCGCGTGATCGTCTACTCCGGGCTCTCCACCCTGCTCATGGGCTTCACCGGCGCGCTCGCGGTCTACCAGCAGGAGAAGGACGCCCCGGCCTCCCAGATGAAGAACTTCGGCGACGCCGTCTGGTGGGCCTGCTCCACCCTCTCCACCGTCGGCTACGGCGACATCGTCCCGGTCACCACGGGCGGCCGGGTGATCGCCGCCGCGATGATGGCGGGCGGTCTGGCGCTGCTCGGGGCGGTGACGGGGTCGTTCTCGTCGTGGCTGCTGCAGGTGTTCTCGCGGGAAGAGGACGAGCCCCCGAGGAAATAGTCCTCGGGGGCTCGTTCAGGGGCCGATCGGGGTCAGACCTGGACCCGCTCCTCCACAACCTTCGCGATCTTCGCGATGGCGTCGCCGAACGGGATGCCGTTCTCCTGCGAGCCGTCGCGGTAGCGGAAGGAGACCGTGTCCGCGTTCATGTCCTCGTCGCCGACGATGATCATGAAGGGGATCTTCTGGCGCTGGGCGTTGCGGATCTTCTTCTGCATCCGG
Source organism: Streptomyces sp. NPDC005435 (assembly GCF_040703155.1). Taxonomy (NCBI): domain Bacteria; kingdom Bacillati; phylum Actinomycetota; class Actinomycetes; order Kitasatosporales; family Streptomycetaceae; genus Streptomyces; species Streptomyces sp. NPDC005435. The sequence continues at coordinate 160,529 of NZ_JBEXEQ010000003.1, read as the reverse complement.
TCCGAGGAGGAGTCCACCTCGACCCGCAGGCCCTTCTTCTTGGCCTCGGCCGCGAACTTCTCCAGGTACTCGACGTGCCCGTCACCGATCGGGATGCCGACGGCCTGCACGGGGGCGAGCCACGCCGGGAAGGCACCCGCGTAGTGCTCCAGGAGGACGGCGAAGAACCGCTCGATGGAGCCGAACAGCGCGCGGTGGATCATCACCGGCCGCTGCTTGGTGCCGTCGGCCGCCGTGTACTCCAGGTCGAACCGCTCGGGCAGGTTGAAGTCGAGCTGGATGGTCGACATCTGCCAGGTACGGCCGATCGCGTCTCGCGCCTGGACGGAGATCTTCGGGCCGTAGAAGGCGGCACCGCCCGGGTCGGGCACGAGCGGCAGGCCCTGCTTCTCGGCGACCTGGCGCAGCGTCTCGGTGGCCTCTTCCCAGGCGTCGTCCGATCCGACGAACTTTTCCGGGTCCTTGGTGGAGAGCTCCAGGTAGAAGTCGGTCAGACCGTAGTCGCGCAGCAGGCCGAGGACGAAGGTGAGCGTCGTGTCGAGCTCCTCCGCCATCTGCTCACGGGTGCAGTAGATGTGCGCGTCGTCCTGGGTGAAGCCGCGGGCCCGGGTGAGGCCGTGCACGACGCCCGACTTCTCGTACCGGTACACGGTCCCGAACTCGAAGAGGCGCAGCGGCAGTTCACGGTACGAGCGGCCGCGCGCGTCGAAGATCAGGTTGTGCATCGGGCAGTTCATGGGCTTGAGGTAGTAGTCCACGCCCTCGTCGAGCTGCATGGGCGGGTACATGCCGTCGGCGTACCAGTCCAGGTGGCCCGAGGTCTCGAAGAGCTTCCCCTTCGTCGCGTGCGGGGTGTAGACGAACTCGTAGCCCTCTTCCTCGTGGCGGCGCCGCGAGTAGTCCTCCATGGTGCGGCGGATGATGCCGCCCTTGGGGTGGAAGACGGCGAGGCCGGATCCGATCTGCTCCGGGATGGAGAAGAGGTCCAGCTCGTTGCCGAGCTTGCGGTGGTCGCGCTTCTCGGCCTCGGCGAGGAACTCCAGGTGCGCCTTCAGCTCGTCCTTGGACGGCCAGGCGGTACCGTAGATGCGCTGGAGCTGCTTGTTCTTCTCGCTGCCGCGCCAGTAGGCCGAGGCGTTGCGCATCAGCTTGAACGCCGGGATGTTCCGGGTGGAGGGCAGGTGCGGACCCCGGCAGAGGTCCTTCCAGCACAGCTCGCCGGTCTTGGCGTCCAGGTTGTCGTAGATGGTCAGCTCGCCGGCGCCGACCTCGACGTCCGCGCCGTCGTCGGAGGAGGCCGAGCCCTTGAGGCCGATCAGCTCCAGCTTGTACGGCTCGTCCGCGAGCTCCTCGCGGGCGTCCTCGTCGGAGACCACGCGGCGGGAGAACTTCTGGCCCCGCTTCTGGATCTCCTGCATCTTCTTCTCGATGGCCTTGAGGTCATCGGGGTGGAAGGGCTTCTCCACGTCGAAGTCGTAGTAGAAGCCGTCCTTGACCGGCGGGCCGATGCCGAGCTTGGCCTCGGGGAACAGCTCCTGCACGGCCTGGGCCATCACATGCGCGGTGGAGTGGCGCAGGATGTCGAGGCCGTCCTCGGAGGAGATCTCGACGCCCTCGACCTCGTCGCCGTCGGACAGCTCGTGGCTGAGGTCCTTCAGCTCGCCGCCCACGCGCGCGGCGATGATCGAGCGCTCGCCCGCGAAGAGGTCGGCGGCCGTAGTGCCCGTCGTCACCACGCGTTCTTCCCGCTCGGAATCGCGTTGGATGATCACACGGACGTCTGACACCGGTCTCTCCTGACTGAAGTGGGATGCGGCGCCATACCAGGAGCGCGCGCACAAGGGATCGTACCGACCCGCCCCCGTCCACCGCGAAACGGTTACTTTCCGTCCCCTTCGCCGTACGTCTCGCCGCACGCCTCCTCGAAGGAGCCGAGGTTCTCCTGGAGGGACTTCATCAGCCGGTCGCGCTCGGCCTCGTCCACCTGGACGGGGACGACGCCGGTGGCGCCGGTGAGCCTGCGGAAGCCGCCCCGGCGCTCCAGCCTGCCGTGTACGCGCACCGGGAGGCCGACGAGGTGGGCGTAGCCGGCGATGCGGTAGTCCTCCTCGCCGAGGGTGAGGCGCAGATGGGCCACCTCGGCGCCGGTGAGCACCCGGAGCCGTACGGTGCCCGCGCCGCGCGGTCCCGAGCGGCGCAGGCGGACGACGACGCCGGTGACCGCGACGGGCACGGAGGGCTCGGCGCGCAGATAGCGGGCCGCGGCGGCGCGCAGGACGGGCAGGTCGCCGGGTGAGAACTCGACGGGTTCGGCGTGGGCGGCGCAGCCGTCGGGGACGCCGGCGGCCGGCGCCCAGGCGACGGTGACGCGGGCGCCCTCGCTGCCGCGGACGAGGACGGTGAGCGCCTCGGTCAGTTCGCGGCTGACGCCGGCGGCGACGGCGCCGTCGAAGGCGTCGGCGCGGCCGGTGGCGCGCTGGTAGTCGACGGCCTCGCGGGTGGCGTGCAGGGCCTGGTGGAGGCGGACGGCGAGGGGGCGCCCTGCGGGCAGGGGTGCGAAGGCGGTGAGGCGGCGGCCCTCGGCGGCGGGTCCGACGAGCACCTTGTCGAGGAGGGCCGCGGCGGCGCCCCGGTGGCGGGCGCCGTGGTAGCCGGCCGGGGCGCGGGTGGCGAGGGCGGCGGCGAGGAGGGTGCGGCGGGCGGCGGTGCGCAGGTGTTCGTCGGCGGTCCAGGGGGTGGCTCCGGCGGGGCCGCAGGGGGTGTCGCGCTGCCAGCGGATCTCGTCGCTGGGGACGGCGAGGGCGATGAGCACCTCGCGGGCGGTGGGGGCGGTGCTGCGGGCGAGGGCGTCCAGGGCTTCGCCGAGGAGGTCGTCGCTGTCGGGGAAGGCGCGGTTCTCGGGCACGAGGAGGCTGGTGCCGGGTCCTGCCGGGGCGGGCGGGGTCCAGCGGCCGTAGCGTCCGGTGGCGCCGCCGCGTCGTTGCCAGCCGTGGCGGTGCAGGAGCGTGGTGAGGGCGGCGGGGTCGACGCGGGCGGGGTCGGGGGTCTCGTGCCAGGGGAGCTGGTCGGGGTGGGCGCGCGGGTGGTGGACGGTGGTGTCGTCGCCGGAGTCGTCGGAGCGGCTTCTCATGGTCTGCCTCCCGTCCCGACGCGCGTCATGATCTCGCAGAGCGCGCGGTCGTCGAAGATGCGGGTGACCGGGACGCGCACGGTGGTGCGGTGGCGTCCGGTGACGGGGTGTCCGGCGAGGTTGACCCAGTAGCAGCAGTGGCGGAGGTCGAGCCGGTCGTGTCCGGCGCGCAGCCAGTCCTCCTGGGCGCGCGGGACGATCATGACGACGAGGATCTTGTGCACCGAGACGGGGGTGCGGGCGAGCTTGCGCAGATGGTCGTTGTCGAGCGTGAAGGAGAAGGTGGGCCCCGGCGGGTGGGGGGCGATCTGGTAGGTGCACTTGAGCTGCACCTTGATCGTCACTTCGTCGTCGACGGTGTGGCCAGGTGCGCTGTGGCTGACGTGCCAGTCGATGCCGTTGTCCGGGAAGGGCTGGGACAGGGAGCAGCCCGCGGCGGCGGCGACCGCGTGCAGATAGCCGACCTGCAGCGTCTCCATGCAGGCGGTGGTGGCGAGTGTGCCGCGAACCAGTCCCGTGCGTTCGGGCAGCAGCCCGCCCCGCTCGGGCTGCGCAATGGCCATGACCAACAGCCTTCCCAGCCAAGGGTTTCCCCGTCGCGGGCCGCTGAACTGCAAAGACCCGTACTCCTGTTGTCTCCGTCCGGCGTACGGCGCAAACAGCCCGGGTATCACCAAACGGGCAGAAGACGGCATGTCATCTGTCGTGGGTGAACGAGGAGTTGGGTTGGGATGACTTGCTGGTACGAAGGGGCCCTGGCCGCCTTCGACACGGAGACGACGGGTGTGGACGTCGAGGGCGACCGGATCGTGTCGGCCGCCGTCGTGGTGCAGGACGCGCCGGGTACGCGGCCCCGGGTGAGCCGGTGGCTGGTGAACCCGGGGGTGCCGGTGCCCGAGGAGGCGACGGCGGTGCACGGGCTGACGGAGGAACACCTCCAGCACAACGGCCGCTGGCCGGCGCCGGTGATGTACGAGATAGCCCAGCAGCTGGCGGAGCACACGGCGATGGGGCGGCCGTTGGTGGTGATGAACGCGCCGTTCGATCTGACACTGCTGGACCGGGAGTTGCGGCGGCACCGGGCGTCGTCGCTGGACCGCTGGTTCGAGGGGGCGCCGCTGCGGGTGCTGGATCCGCGGGTCCTGGACAAGCAGCTGGACCGCTACCGCAAGGGCCGCCGCACGCTGACGGATCTGTGCGAGCACTACGGCGTGGCCCTGAACGACGCGCACGACGCGGCGGCGGACGCGCTGGCGGCGCTGGACGTCGTGCGGGCGGTGGGGCGGCGCTTCTCGGCGCGCCTTGAGCGGTTGTCCCCTGCGGAGCTGCACGCGTTGCAGGTGGGCTGGCACGCGGCGCAGGCGCGGGGCCTGCAGGCGTGGTTCGCGCGCAGTGGTTCGCCGGAGACGGTGAGCACGGAGTGGCCGTTGCGGGCCGAGCTGTCGGCGGCGGCGTAGCGGGTGGGGGCGGTTCCGCGTGGGCGTACGACGACGGCCCACCTGCTGGTAGGCAGATGGGCCGTCGGTCCGGGTGGGCGATACTGGGTTCGAACCAGTGACCTCTTCGGTGTGAACGAAGCGCTCTTCCGCTGAGCTAATCGCCCGGGAACGCACTGAACAATACAGGTCTCGGCGGGGTTCCTCCAAACCGCCTCGGAACGGTGCGCGGGCCGGGGGTGCCGAGGTGTGTCCGGGTGCCGGTGGCGGAGGTCGTGGGCGGGGTGCCGGGCGCACCCCGCGCGGTGTGCTCCTGGTGCGCTCCCGGTGTGTGCGGCATTGCGCGTGCGCTTCCCATGAAGTGACTTGTACTCATATGACCTGTCGGAACACAGGACTTGAGGATTCCGGAATTCCGGGTGGGGCTGCGGGGTGCCGTGGAAATGCGGGTGCAATGGGAATTGCGGGGGCGGTCGCGCAATAGGGTCCGGGGGTATTTCCGGCGACGGCCTGAATGGGGTGGTTCGGCGCGCGCGGGGCGGTCCGTCCGGAAGTCGGTCTTGACGGGTGTCCGCGGGGAGCGGCGGGCGCGGAGCGTAGCGCATATGCCGACGGCCCGCCTGCTGGCAAGCAGGCGGGCCGTCGGTCCGGGTGGGCGATACTGGGTTCGAACCAGTGACCTCTTCGGTGTGAACGAAGCGCTCTTCCGCTGAGCTAATCGCCCGGGTGCAGAGAGAACATTACCGCATGTCAGGGGGTGGTTCCGACCGCCCTAGATCTTCCAGGGCGCCACGAAGCCGAACTTCCAGACGTAGATCCCGGTGAGCACGCCGATGATCACCAGGCCGATGACGGTCAGGGTGATGTTGCGGCGGCGGACGCGGGGATCGAGGGCACGCTGTGTCGCGGCGGTGACCTTGCGCTTCGTCCAGCGCAGGACGAGCTGGGCCCAGACGAACTCGGTGGCCCAGATCATCATGCCGCCGAAGATCACGGCCCAGCCGGGGCCGGGCAGCGGGAGCATGACGACGCCGGCGGCGACGACCGCGAGGCCGACGAGGAAGACGCCGACCTGCCAGCTCACGTGGAGGGCGCGGCGGCGCTTGATGAACGAGGGTGCGCGGGAGCCGAGGCCCTGCCCGGACCCGTCCTCGTCCGCCCCCGTCTTGTCCGTCACGACAACCTCACCCGGATCGTCACTCCCCGTATTCATACCGTCGAACCCTACCCGAGTGTTTCCAGTCACCGGAATGGTGGCAGATGTCGCACAAGTTCTCGGCCGGAAGAGGTACGGAAACTCATGCAAAACCCCCAGAGGGGTTTACAACGGCACCGTAGGTGGCATGTCGATTTCGCCGACGTGCGAATCCCCGAGCGCACACTGAGCGAAAGGCCCTGGCGCTTATGAACACCACGGTCAGCTGCGAGCTGCACCTGCGCCTCGTTGTGTCGAGCGAGTCCTCCCTGCCTGTCCCCGCAGGCCTGCGGTACGACACGGCCGACCCCTACGCCGTGCACGCCACCTTCCACACCGGAGCCGAGGAGACCGTCGAGTGGGTGTTCGCCCGCGACCTCCTCGCCGAGGGGCTGCACCGGCCCACCGGCACCGGCGACGTCCGCGTCTGGCCATCGCGAAGTCATGGCCAGGGCGTCGTGTGCATCGCCCTCAGTTCTCCCGAGGGTGAGGCTCTGCTGGAGGCCCCCGCACGGGCCCTGGAGTCCTTCCTGAAGCGGACCGACGCCGCCGTGCCGCCCGGCACGGAGCACCGGCACTTCGATCTGGATCAGGAGCTCTCCCACATCCTGGCGGAGAGCTAGACCGCCGCCCGTCCAAGACGCCCGGCGCCGTCCACTCGGGGAGACGGCTCGGGCCCGCATCGCCGTATACCGGCAGGCTGGGCGCCGTCACCGTGCACACGCGCGGTGACGGCGCCCAGCCGTGTCCGCACGCCCCCCGCCCCCGCGTCCGTCCGCCCCGGCCGGGAACCCGGACGGCGCGCGGGGCGTTGCCCGGGCAGTCACCCGGGGCGGGCCCGGTGCGGCGGCCTCGGTTGTCGCTACCATCGGCCAGCATCGGCGGGCGTCCGCCCGACCCCCAGGCCAGGGAGCGAAACGTGCTGATCACCCACGACACCCGGTGCGCCCTCGACACCGTGGTGGATCTGGTGAACACCGCGCCGGAGGACGACACGGCGGCGGACGGGCTGCCGGACGTCGAGGCGCTCACCGTGTTCGTGCGCGGCCACGCGGTCAGTGACGTGGGGGTGCTGTCCGAGTTCGACCTGTCGGCGGTGCGCCGGGTGCGGAGCCGGTTCGCGAGGATCTTCGCGGCACCGGACGCGCGGGCGGCCGCGGGGCTGATCAACGAGCTGGTCGCCTCGGCGGGCACCACTCCGCGCCTGACGGACCACGACGGCTACGACTGGCATGTGCACTACTTCGCCCCCGGGGCGTCGCTGGCCGACCATCTCGCCGCCGACTGCGGGATGGCGCTCGCCTTCTTCGTGGTGGCCGGGGAGCAGGAGCGGCTGCGGCGCTGCGAGGCTCCGGACTGCCGGCGCGCCTTCGTGGATCTGTCCCGCAATCGCTCGCGCCGCTACTGCGACAGCCGCACCTGCGGGAACCGGCTGCACGTGGCCGCGTACCGCGCGCGGCGCAAGGAGTCGGAGTCGGCGGGCTGAGACGGCGGGCGCCCGCGGGGCCGGCGGGGCTTCGGGTCGACGCCGGTCCCGGCGGGTGACGCCGGGACGGACGCGTACGGCTCACAGCAGCAGCAGGTCGTGCAGCGCCGCCATGAGGATCAGACACCCGATCACCGCTAGGAAGATCATCAGCGGTGGCTGGGAAAGGGCGAAGAGGCACCCGCGCGGCTCGTCCTCCTGCGGCGGGGCCTCGCTCTGTGTCGTATCGACCATCTCGCCGGTGATGATGGACCACGGGGCGCCCTGTACGCGATCAACACACCTGTAAAGCGCGGGAGTCTGCGAAATTCGCACCGATTCGTTCGGCTCGCTCCGGGTCGTGAACGTTTTCGGACGTACCGGGGCGACCTGTGACGCCTCGCTCCATCAGGGCCGGGTCATATGCCGTGCTTCTTGAGGATGGCCTCGATGTCGCTGAAGTCGTCGCCGGCACCGGCACCGGCGGACGGGGCGGCGGGGCGGTCCGCGCGCTTACCGCCCCGGCCGAGGGACGGCGCCGAGGCGGCGGGCGCCACGGGGTCGGCCTCCGCGCCCCGTATCGCGCCCTTCCCGGCACGGCCGCGCCTGCGCTCGACCGCGCGGGTGAGCAGGAAGAGCACCGCGGACAGCGCCAGCACACCGAAACCCGCCCAGGCGAGGGGGCTGAAGGCCGTGCGGGCGAGCCAGCCCACGACGCCGGTCATCACCAGGCCGACCGGCACCAGCGAGTAGGCCGTGACGCGCAGGGCGGTCAGGAAGCGCTTGCGGTAGGCCGTGACCGCGGCGATGCCCAGGCCCGCGGCGGAGACGGCGGAACAGATGGTCTCGGCAAGCATCCGGTCCTCCAGACGGGTCCGGCCGGCGGGGCGCCGACGCGACGACGACACGAGGCGCACGGTGCGCTTCGTCCCTTCCATCCTGCACCGCCCCCGCCCCGCGATGCCATGCCCCGGCCCGCACATCAGGGAGATCTCGGGGTCGGGACCGGAGATCTCTCGGGGTGACGGGGAGCGCCGAGGTCAGGGCCTGGAAGACTGGGGCACATGAACGACTCCTCCCCCGCACGCGTCGAGCCCGTCGTCCTCGATGTGTGGTGTGAACTTCAGTGCCCCGACTGCCGTACCGCCCTGGACGACGTCCGCGCCCTGCGCGCCCGCTACGGTGACCGGCTCGACGTGCGGCTGCGGCACTTCCCGCTGGAGAAGCACAAGCACGCCTTCGCCGCCGCACAGGCCGCCGAGGAGGCCGCGGAGCAGGGGCAGGGCTGGCCGTACGTCGAGGCCGTGCTCGGGCGGGTCGAGGAGCTGGAGCGCGGGGGCGAGAAGCTGCTGATCGAGGTCGCCCGTGAACTCGGCCTGGACGCCGAGGAGTTCGACACCGCGCTGATCGACGGCCGGCACATCCTGATCGTGGACGCCGACCAGGCCGAGGGCAAGGCGATCGGTGTCACCGGCACCCCCACCTATGTCATCGGCGGCGAGCGCCTGGACGGCGGCAAGAGCCAGGAGGGGCTGCGCGGGCGCATCGAGGAGATCGCGGACCGGCTGCTGACCGAGCGGGCCTGAGCCGACACCTCCCCCCGCCGGGCGCCGGAGACCGGATCACGCCCCCGGCCCGCGCCCGGCCCGGCCCGCTCCACGCCCGGGCCGCCCCCGCTCCGCGCCTGGCCTCGCCCGCTCCACGCCCGGTCCAGGCGGCCCCCGCTCCACGCCCGGCCCCGCCCGGCCTCGCTCCACGCCCGGTCCGCGCCGCTCTCGCGCCGCCCTCGCTCCGCGCCCGGCCCGCGCCCGCGCCGCGCCCGGCCGCCCCGCCCCCGGTCCCGCCCCCGGCCGCCCAGGAACGCCACCCGCCCCCCCCTAAAGCAGCGGCTTGGCGAAGGAGCGTTCCGTCGTCTCGTAGCCGAGCGACTCGTACAGCCGCTCGGCGGGGACGTTGTCCGCGAACACGTTGAGTCCGAGGCGGGTGCGGCCCGCGCCGATCGCCTGGCGCTCCGCCAGCAGCATGAGCGTGCGGCCGTGCCCCCGGCCCCGGTGGGCGGCGGCGGTCTCGACCTCGTAGACGTACGCGCCGGAGTCCGTCAGGGCCACCCACAGGAGGCCGACCCGCGTGCCCTCGTGCTCCAGGACGCTGAAGAGCATGCCCTCGGTCTCCGGGCCGCGCGGGAGCAGCGTCTCGTGGTCCCGGTGGGCCTTGGCGCGGGCGGCGGCCTCGGGGACGCCGCGCTTGATCCAGTCGCGGGCGTAGTCCTCGCGCGCGTACTCCTGCCACGTGTCGTACTCGGCCGGGGTCATCGGCCGTACGTGGCTGCCCGGCGGCAGTCCGGGCGGGGTGTCCCCCAGGCTCTTGGCCATCCTGCGGTTGCGCGGCGCGTAGCCGAGGACGGTGGCGAGCCGCAGCGCCGCCTCCGCCCCGGCCGGGACCGCGGCCTCGATCTGGACGCACCCCCACCCGCGCGCCACCTCCTCGGCCGCGAGCGCGGCCACCGTGGCCCGGCCGCGCCGCCGGTCGGGCTCGTCCACGCGCAGCTCGGCGATGCGGGCGACCGAGGCGCCGAGGGACGGGGAGGTGCCGAGGTGGATCTCGCCGACGTGACGTCCGTTCACGCACACCTCGTAGCGGCGTGAACAAGTTCCGTCGGCGTGCTGCTGAAGCGGCTCGGCCGGCCGCAGGGTGGTGGTCATCACCGGAGTTCTACCCGCTCCGGGGCGTCGGTTCAGCTGTATTTCCCGACCGGTTCCCCCGGACCCGCGCCGACTCCCTTGTTCCGCTCAGGGGTTGAGGTCCTGCCGGGACCGCTCCTCGAAGATCCGCATCGCCTTGGCGGTCACGGGGCCCGGGGCGCCGGGCAGTTCGCGGCCGTCGACGCGGTGCACGGCCTGTACGTCGCGCAGGGTGGAGGTCAGGAAGATCTCCTCGGCGCGCTCCAGGACGTCCAGCGGGAGGTCGGTCTCCTTGGCGCCGGTCCACTCCACGGTGAGGGCGCGGGTGATGCCCGCGAGGCAGCCGGAGGCGACCGGCGGGGTGTGGAGCTCGCCGTCGAGGACGACGAAGACGTTGGAGCCGGTGCCCTCGCAGAGCTGTCCGACCGTGTTGGCGAACAGCGCCTCGGACGCGCCCTGTTCGTGGGCGCGGGCGAGGGCGACGACGTTCTCGGCGTACGAGGTGGTCTTCAGGCCGGTGAGCGCGCCGCGTTCGTTGCGGGTCCAGGGGACGGTGATCACGGCGGTGGAGTCGGGGCGGCGGGTGGTCTCGCCGAGGGCGACGAGCAGGGTGGGGCCGTGCTCGCCCCGGTCGGAGCCGAGGGGGCCGTGGCCGCCGGTGTAGGTGATGCGCAGCCGGCCGAGCGGCATGGGGTTGGCCTGGAGGACGGCCTCGCAGGCGCGGTGCAGCTCGTCGTGGTCGGGGTCGGGCAGGCCGAGGCCGCGGGCCGAGCGGGTGAGCCGGTCGAGGTGGCGGGTGAGCGCGAAGGGGCGTCCGTCGACCGCCTTGACGGTCTCGAAGATGCCGTCGCCCACGGTGAGCCCGTGGTCGAAGACCGAGACGCGCGCGGACTCGGCGTCACGCAGTTCGCCGTCCAGCCAGATCCTCATGTGAGTGCCTCTCCACTTTCCTGGTACTCCCCCGACGCTATCGCGAGCAGCCGGGACGCCTTCAGTTCCGTCTCGCGCCACTCCCCCTCGGGGTCGGACCCCCAGGTGATGCCGGCGCCCGCGCCGAAGCGGAGTTCCCCGGCGGCCCGGTCGATCCAGAAGGTGCGGATGCCGACGGCCAGCCCGGCGGTGCCCCGGTCGGCGTCGACCCAGCCGACGGCGCCGCAGTAGGGGCCGCGCGGGGCGGGCTCCAGGGCCTCGATGATCCGCAGGGCGCTCGTCTTGGGGGCGCCGGTGACCGAGCCGGGCGGGAAGGCGGCGGTGAGCAGCTCGGGCCAGCCCGCGCCGGGGCGCAGTTCGCCCCGGACGGTGGAGACCAGGTGGACGAGCCCCGGGTGCTTCTCCACCGCGCACAGGTCGGGGACGGTGACGCTGCCGGTGGCGCAGACGCGGCCGATGTCGTTGCGGACCAGGTCCACGATCATCACGTTCTCGGCGTAGTCCTTCTCCAGGAGGTCGGCCTCGGTGCGGCCTGTGCCCTTGATGGGGCCGGACTCGACGGTGTGCCCGGCGCGGCGCAGGAACAGCTCGGGCGAGGCGGTGGCTATCTCCACCCCGTGCTCCGGGAGCCGGACCGTTCCTCCGTAGGGGGCGGGGTTGCCCCGGGCCAGAAGGGCGGTGAGGGCGTCCACGTCGGCGCCGGGGGCGACGGGCGCGCTGAGGACGCGGCAGAGGTTGGCCTGGTAGACCTCGCCGGCCGCGATGTGTTCCCGGATGCGGCGTACGGCGGCGGTGTACGCGGCGCGGTCGAGGGAGGAGGTCCAGGCGTCCCGCGCGGGTCCGCGCCAGGCGCCGGGGCGCGGGGCGGGCACCGGCTCCTCCCGTACGTGCGCGAAGCGGGCGCAGGTCAGGCCGCCCTCGAAGTCCGCGACGACGGCCCAGAAGCCCTCGGAGTCCAGCGCGGCCGGGTCGCCGGTGACGTCCAGCAGGCCGGTGGCGACGCGGTCGCCGAAGCGGGCCATAGGGGGGAGAACGGGAGGAAGGTGAGGCACGTGGCCGAGTCTAGGCGGGGCCCCCGGGGGCGGTCCGGGGCTGGTCCGGCGATGCCCGCGAGGCCCTCCGGGAGGACCGTGACCATGCCGTTCGCGAGGTGCACCGCAGCACGCTGCGCAAACGCGTTTTTGTCCTGGCCGAGGAATCCGCTAAAGTTCAACACGTCGCCGGGACGCGGAAGCGGACCGAAACGACAAGCGGACGTAGCTCAGTTGGTAGAGCGCAACCTTGCCAAGGTTGAGGTCGCGAGTTCGAGCCTCGTCGTCCGCTCGCTGGAAACAGGGGTCATCCCGATCCCCTACACTCCTGGTGGAGTGGCCGAGAGGCGAGGCAACGGCCTGCAAAGCCGTCTACACGGGTTCAAATCCCGTCTCCACCTCCAAGGACGATTAGCTCAGCGGGAGAGCGCTTCCCTGACACGGAAGAGGTCACTGGTTCAATCCCAGTATCGTCCACTGGATCTTCTCGGAGATCCGATCCCGCGCGATTAGCTCAGCGGGAGAGCGCTTCCCTGACACGGAAGAGGTCACTGGTTCAATCCCAGTATCGCGCACGCAGTGCCCACGGTCCGCTCCATGGAGTGACATCGAGTGATCGTGGTCCCGAGGACGATTAGCTCAGCGGGAGAGCGCTTCCCTGACACGGAAGAGGTCACTGGTTCAATCCCAGTATCGTCCACACACCGGAAAAGCCCCGGCCGTCTCGTACGGCCGGGGCTTTTCGCTGCTCTCGGCTCAGCTGGAGAACAGCATGTGGCCGAAGCTCTTGTGGCGGTGGTGGCCGCCGTAGTGACCGCCGTGGCCGCCATGGCCGCCGCCGTGCGGGGCGCCCCAGGCGGGGGCGGGCGGGGCGGCCGGGTACGCCTGCGGGGCGGGGGGCTGCGCCCACTGGGACTCCACGCGGGTCAGCGCCTCCAGCTCGCCGTAGTCCAGGAAGATGCCGCGGCAGCCGTCGCACTGCTCGATCTGGATGCCGTTGCGGTTGTAGGTGCGCATGGGCGCGTGACACTTCGGGCACTGCATCGTCGGCTCAACTCCTCGCCGTAGGGTCCTGCTTGGTGTTTCCCCAGGACAGACTCCGTCCTGCCCCGGCCGGTTGCACCCTATTCCGGGAAATCCCGGCTCAACCGGCCGGGGTCCGGCGACCGTTACGGGTGGGCGGTCATGCGGGCGCAGGCGTCCACCACGGCCTGCTCGACCTCGTCCGGTGAACGGCCCGCGGCCAGCGCCTTGCTGAGCGCCAGGGCGGCGGTCTGCACGGTGAGGGCGCGGGCGGGTACGTCCAGTACGGGCCAGGGGTCGCCCTCGGGCGGTACGGCGGGGCCGCCGGCCGCGCGGTACGCCTCCAGGAAGCGGGTCCACTCCTCGGGCGGCAGCAGCCCGCAGGCGTACCAGGCGGCGGGCCGGGCGAGGTCCCAGGCCGGGACGCCGGCCCCGAGGTCGTCCACGTCGATCAGGCGCCAGGGGCCGTCGGGCGCGGGATGCCGGACGAGCTGGCCGAGATGCAGATCGCCGTGGCAGAGGGCGGGTGCGCCGGGCGCGGGGTCCTCGCCTCGGGCCCAGCCGGGCAGCGCGGCCCAGGCCCGCAGCACCGGGGCCGCGTCGGGGCAGGGGGTGGCTTTGAGGGCCTTCTCCAGCCTGGATGTCGCGGCGGCCGCCTTGTCCGGTCCGCGCATCGGGGGCAGCGAGGTGTCCAGGGGCGTGCGGTGGAGCCGGGCGAGGAGGGTGGCGGCGGCTTCCCAGGGGGCGGCGTCGGGGTCGTCGCGGTCGACGGGGGTGCCGTGGGGCCAGTACGTGACGAGACGGCCGTCCACGGCTTCGGGGGTGCCGCCGAGCGGGGCGAGCAGAACGTCCGGGAGAGCGGCGGCCACCGCCAGGCGCCGGGCGAGCGCGTCGGGGTCGGTACCGGGGGCATGGGCCTTCGCGACGGTGTCGCCGTGCCGGACGACGGTGGCGTCGGGCCGGTCGGCGAGGAGCCCGGTGGGGCAGGGGCAGGGGGTCGCCGTGCCGGGGTGGACGGTGGCGGCGAGATGGACGGTCAGGGCGTCTGGGGTCACGGGGGCCTCGGGGCGGGGTGGCGGGGTGCGGTGAGGGTACGGGGGCGCTCCGGGCGCCGGACGACCGGGGGGCGACACGCGCAGCCGGCACGCGAGCTCGGCGTACGGAGCCCGGAGCCCGGAGCCCGGCACCCGGCACCCGGCACCCGGCACCCGGCTGACCACAGCCCGCACACGCACCCGCGCCCCCGGCGCCCTTTCCGGACTGACGAATGGCGGTCACTGCGATGTCCCGACGTCGTCAGACAGGGCGATGATCGCGGTCGGATAGGTTCTGGCCATGGTTGATGACTGGCGGACGGACCGGATCGGGAGTGCCCTGCGAGGCGAGAACCCCGCAGTTCTGCGGCGCTTGAACGCGGGATTCGCGGCGATCGGCGATGTGCAGTTCCTCCCGGGCTACTCAGTGCTCCTGGTGGACGATCCCGAGGTGGAACGGCTGTCGGACCTGCGCCGGGACAAGCGGCTGGCCTTCCTGTCCGACATGGACCAACTCGGGGAAGCGGTCGAGCGAGCATCGCGTCACCTGGACGCGGCTTTCCGGCGGGTCAATCTGGAGATCCTGGGCAACACCGATGGGTTCCTGCACGCACACGTGTGGCCCCGGTTCGAGTGGGAGCCGGCCGACCTGGTGCGCATGCCGGTGTGGCTGTATCCCCGCGAGAGGTGGACCGAAAAGCAGTACGCACTCGGACCGCAGCACGACCCGCTGCGTGCAGCGATCGGGGACGAGCTGGACAGACTGCGGTCCGCGAACAATTGATCTTGTGGCGGGTCGTGTCGGATGCGCAACAACTACCGGCGAAGTCATGCCCCGCCCCGAAGACCCCCGTCCTCAATGCCGCAGCATCATCACCAGCAGCAGCACCAGCCCGATCAGCAGCGCGCCACCCACCGAGGCCAGGGTGATCTTCGTCGCGCTGTACGGGCGTTCGCCGATGACTTCGCCGGTGCGGGCGTTGACCATCACCGGCCAGGTCTTGCCCGCGTGGACGTAGGTGAGGAACCAGACGGGCAGCAGGAGCAGTTTGTAGGTGAGGGCGCTGTAGGAGGTGGACATCGAGAGGACCCGCTGCTCGTTGCCGCCGATGTCCCGTTTGCAGTCGGCGCGGATCACCGGGGCCATGCGGGCCTTCGCCGACTCGAGACCGGCCTCGGGCTCGACGTCGTAGCGGACGGTGCGGAAGCCCGCGAGGTACTCCTCCTGGTACGGGACGGTCTCCTCCAGGGGCCAGGGGGCGAGTTCGTCCAGTTCCTTTTCCGGGACCTGGGTGCTGCCGGGCACCAGTACGTCGTCGAAGAACCGGTCGACCGTGCCGAACGCGGGCTGCCAGTCGGTGTGCCGTACGCGCCGGGTACGGCCCTCGGAGTCCTCCTCCTCGACCCAGTAGTAGTCGCCGCGCTGGCCGGAGTACCGGGTGCTGGTCTGCGCGTCGTACGTCCAGTGCGGCAGGTAACTGCCCCGGAAGGTCTCGGCCTCGGTGACCTTCTTCAGCTCGTCGGGCGCGAACCAGCGGGACTTGGTCCACTTCGCCAGCGCGTCACGGGCCTGGTCGCGGCTCACCCCGAAGGGCAGCACCGCCTCGGGCACCACGCGTTCGGTGCCGGAGGCCTCGGAGACCAGCGGGGTGGCGCAGAAGGGGCACTTGTCGCTGAGGGTGTCGCTCTCGGTCACGGCGTGGCAGCCGGGGCAGGTGTACGTCTTGACCCGGTCCGGAGCGGCGGCCCGGTGGGGCAGCGCGGCCAGTTCCTCGATCGGGTGCTCGGTGACCTGCCGGGGTACCGGCGTGATGTCCTGCTCGTGCTTGCAGTAGGGGCAGCGCAGCGCGTACGTCCCGGGCGCGTACTCGCTGACCCCGCCGCACGCCTCGCACTGGAACGCCCGGTCGGGCGCGGGCGCGACGTCCTGGTCCGTCAACTCTGTTCTCCTTGTGACCTGTTGCCGAAAAGTCCGCGCTCAGCCCTGCGGGGGCAGCGGCGGCGGAACGTCGGCGAACAGCGGCGCCAGCTCCGGGATTCCCTCCGCGGGCTGCCAGGCGGCCTGCCCGCTGCGCCAGACCAGGGTGGCGCGGGTCAGGTTCCCGGCCGCCACCTGCCCGGCCAGCGCGCTCTCGTCGTACGGGCCCTGCTGCTGTCCGCCGACGGCGAGGAACCAGCGCGGGGCGGTGGGCAGCGGCGGCGGGACGTCGGCGGAGGCGGGGGCGGGGACGGGCTGTGCCGCCGGGACCGGCGGGGCCGTCGCCGCACCGGACGCGCTCTGCGCGATCCGCTGGCCCAGCGCCATGCCCACGCCCAGGCCGACCGCGTCGCCGCCCGTCCCGGGGTTGGCGGCGGCGATCGTCATCGCGTCGGCCGCCTGGAGCTTGGCGTAGTCGTCCAGGTTGCCGGTGACGGCCATCCGGGAGCGGGTGTCGATCGCCGCCTCGACCTCCGGCGGGACGCTGATGTTCTCGATGTGGAAGCGGGGGACGGCGATGCCGGTGGCGGCCAGCTCCTGGGTCAGCGCCTCGGCCAGCTGCCGCCCGATGCCGTCCTGCCGGGCGGCGAGGTCGAGCAGCGGTACGCCGGCGGCGCCCAGCGCGGAGCCCAGCTTGGAGACGATCAGCTGCCGCAGGTGCTCGCCGACCTCCTCGGTGCGGAACTGCGGGTCGGTGCCGACCAGTTCGCGCAGCAGCGCGGCGGCGTCCACCACCTTGGCGGCGAAGGTGCCGAAGGCGCGGACGCGGACCATGCCGAAGTCGGCGTCCCTGAGGATCACCGGGTTCTGGGTGCCCCACTTGAAGTCGGTGAACTGCCGGGTGGTGACGAAGTAGACCTCGGCCTTGAAGGGCGACTCGAAGCCGTGCTTCCAGCCCTTCAGGGTGGACAGGACCGGCATGTTCCGGGTGGAGAGGGTGTATGTGCCGGGCTGGTAGACGTCGGCGAGGCGGCCCTCGTTGACGAAGACGGCGACCTGCGACTCGCGCACCACGAGCTGGGCGCCCATCTTGATCTCGTTGCCGTGGCGCGGGAAGCGCCACACGATGGTGTCCCGGCTGTCGTCGGTCCACTCGATGATGTCGATGAACTCACCGCGGATACGGTCCATCAGCCCCATGACAATCCCCCACTCCCCCTGTTTCCGAAGGACCGCACATCCCGGGACGAAGGGCACCCCGGCGATCGAGCGATCAGCCGACAGTATGCCCATCACAGTGCAGGCTGTCGTGGTCGGGGCCGGACAGCGCAATGCCGGCGCAGCTCCCCAGCTGCGCCGGCATTCGTGCCGTCCGCCGCACCCCCGTCCCCACGGGGTTGAAAGGATGGATGGATGGAGCCCGGACCGCTCTTCCGGGTCTGGAGCGCTGGTCAGCGCCCCAGCATCGCACCCACGGACGACGCCTGTGTGGCCACCGTCTCCCACCCGTCGAAGACGAGGAGGAGCAGCAGTGCCAGGGGCAGGGCCATGAGGGTCGCCACCGCCGGGTGGCGGCGGCCGGTCCGGCGGGGGCCGGGCGTGGTGCGCCTCGGTGCCGTGTGGGCCATGATCCCTCCAGGCTTTCCCTGGTCGTGCTCGGTGGTTCTTGTGTTGTCGCGCTTCGTGAACAGCGGCGGGCGTGTGACCTCGGGGGACGAGTACCGCACCCGCCGCTTGACCTCAAATGTAGGCGCGGGGCGCTATCCCGGGCGTCATGCCCTCGTACCGAATGGCGGGCCTCCCGGAGGATGAGCCCTCCCGCACGGAGTACTCCCCTGGGTGGAGACCCCGCTCCGGTTCTCGGGGTCTTCCCGGAGGGGTCGCCCGTTGCCGGCGCCGGGGACCGCCGCAGGGGCCGCTCTCCACCCACGGGTGGATACGTATGACTTCGGTCACTTTGACCTCCTCGTGGTGACCCGCGTCGCCCGGGAGCGGGGCGGAGGGCGCGGCGGCGGACCGCCGGGGACCGGTCCCGCGCGGCCCCCTCTCGCGGCCGACGGGCCGGTCACTGATCCACAACACCCTTGTCTGGTCGACTTGTTGATATCCAGCGACTCTCAACAGCTCTGCAATTGACCGTCTGCTGACCGGGCTTCACCTGGCGTGGCCGTCCGCGCAATCCGTCGGTACCGGAGGGCGCGGCCTCTGCGCGCGGGCGGCCGTGGAAACGTAAGCTGGGCCGAGTCACAGGGACCGGGCAGCGGGGATGAACATGGCGATGATGCGCCTGAGGCGCGAGGACCCGCGCGTCGTCGGCTCGTTCAGGCTTCACCGACGGCTCGGCGCGGGCGGGATGGGCGTGGTCTACCTCGGCTCCGACAAGAAGGGGCAGCGGGTCGCGCTGAAGGTGATCCGGCCGGACCTCGCGGAGGACCAGGAGTTCCGGTCGCGGTTCGCGCGGGAGGTGTCGGCGGCCCGGCGCATCCGGGGCGGCTGTACGGCGCGGCTGGTGGCCGCGGACCTGGAGGCGGAGCGGCCGTGGTTCGCGACGCAGTACGTGCCCGGGCCCTCGCTGCACGACAAGGTGGCCGACGAAGGCCCGCTGGTCGCGGCCGAGGCCGCGGCGATCGGGGCGGCGCTGTCGGAGGGACTGGTCGCCGTCCATGAGGCGGGCGTGGTCCACCGGGACCTGAAGCCGTCCAACATCCTGCTGTCCCCCAAGGGCCCCCGGATCATCGACTTCGGCATCGCCTGGGCGACGGGTGCCTCCACGCTCACGCATGTGGGCACGGCGGTGGGCTCCCCCGGCTTCCTGGCGCCGGAGCAGGTGCGCGGGGCCGCGGTGACCCCGGCGACGGACGTGTTCTCGCTGGGGGCGACCCTGGCGTACGCCTCGACCGGTGACTCGCCCTTCGGACACGGCAGTTCCGAGGTGATGCTGTACCGCGTGGTGCACGAGGAGCCCCAGCTGCACGGTGTGCCGGACGCGCTGGCCCCGCTGGTGCGGGCGTGTCTGGCCAAGGACCCGGACGACCGGCCGAGCACGCTCCAGCTGTCCCTGCGGCTCAAGGAGATCGCGGCGCGCGAGGCCCAGGGCCTGGGCGACGTACGGCCGCCCGTGCCGCGCACCGCGGAGGGCGACCGGGGTGCCGGGCGCCTGGTGGACACCTATCCGGACCAGCACCGCACGACCCAGCGGCGGCCCTCCCCCTCGGGTACGCCGCTGCCGCGCGGTGCCACGCCGGCCCGGGGCGGGGCCCCTTCGCGGGGCGGCTCGCGGCCGGGCGCGTCCCGTACGACCCCGGCGCCGCGCCCGCGCTCCACGGGCAACGGCCGCCCGGCCGGACCCCGCAGCGGTGCCGGCCGCCCGGCGCCCCGTACGACGGGCACCCGGCTGCGCCCGGCCAATCCACGGCTGCTGCGCCAGCGTCTGTTCGTGTTCGTGGTGGTGACGCTGCTGGTCGCGCTGGGCATCGCCCTGGCGCAGGGCTGCACGGGTCCGTCCCGGGGGCTCGGCGGCGCCGGCGGCCACCAGACGCACGTCCAGCCGAAGACCGGTCCGGGGGGCGACGCGGTGCCGGTGGAGCGGGAGTACGACCCGACGCCACGGCCCGGCGGTTCCTCAACCACCGTCAAGTAGGCCGCCGGGCGCGGCGGTTCTACGGGTTGCGGCAGGTCGCGTAGAACGCCACCGCCGACGCCGCCGCCACGTTCAGCGAGTCGATGCCCGCCGACATCGGGATGCGGACCAGTTTGTCGGCGGCGTCCATGGCCGCGCGGGACAGGCCGTCGCCCTCGGTGCCGAGCATCAGGGCCAGCTTCTCGTGGTGCTCGGCGGCCAGTTCGTCCAGGGTGATGGAGTCCGGGCCCAGACAGAGGGCCGCGATGACGAAGCCCGCGTCGTGGAGGGTGCCCGCGTCCTGCGGCCAGGTGTCGAAGCGGGCGTAGGGGACGGAGAAGACGGCGCCCATGGAGACCTTGACCGCGCGGCGGTAGAGCGGGTCGGCGCAGCGGGGGGTGAGGAGGACCGCGTCCACGCCGAGTGCGGCCGCGTTGCGGAAGGCGGCGCCGAGGTTGGCGTGGTCGACCATGTCCTCGAAGACGGCCACGCGGCGGGCGGGGGCCAGTACTTCGGCGGCCGTCGGCAGGGCGTTGCGGCCCATGGAGGCGAGGGCGCCGCGGTGGACGTGGTAGCCGGTGACGCGTTCGGCCAGTTCGGGGCTCACGCAGTAGACGGGGGCGGGGAGTTCGTCGATGACGTCCCGCATCACCTCGGTCCACTTGGGGGTGAGCAGCATGGAGCGCGTGTCGTAGCCCGCCGCCCGTGCCCGGCGGATCACCTTCTCGCCCTCCGCGATGAACAGCCCCTCGGCGGGCTCGCGCCTGCGGCGCAGCTCCACGTCGGTGAGGTTCGTGTAGTCGTGCAGGCGGGGGTCGTCGGGGTCCGTGATGGTGATGAGTTCGGCCACGGGAAGATGCTGCCTCGTTCTGGAGAGCTGAAGAGAGAAAAGAGTGCGGGCGCGGGTGCCTCAGGCGTCCGGTGTCGCCGGGCCCACCGCGACCACCTCGCCGACCACGATCACGGCGGGCGGCTTCACCGCCTCGCGCCGTACCGTCTCGGCGACCGTGGCGAGCGTGGCGTCCACCCGGCGCTGGGCGGCGGTCGTGCCCTCCTGGACCAGGGCGACCGGGGTGTCGGGGGACTTGCCGTGGGCGATGAGGGTCTCGGCGATGCGGCCCATCTTGTCGACGCCCATGAGGATCACCAGGGTGCCGGTGAGCTTGGCGAGCGAGGGCCAGTCGACCAGGGAGCGTTCGTCGTCGGGGGCGACATGCCCGCTGACCACGGTGAACTCATGGGCGACGCCCCGGTGCGTGACGGGTATCCCGGCCGCGCCCGGCACGGACACCGAGCTGGTGATGCCGGGGACGACCGTGCAGGGGATGCCCGCCTCGGTGAGCGCCTGGACCTCCTCCATGCCCCGGCCGAAGACGAAGGGGTCGCCGCCCTTGAGCCGCACCACGGACTTGCCCTGCTTGGCGTGCTCGATCAGGGCGTTGTTGATGGCCTCCTGGGCCATGTACCGGCCGTAGGGGATCTTCGCCGCGTCGATCACCTCGACGTGCGGCGGGAGTTCGGCGAGCAGATCGCGCGGGCCGAGCCGGTCGGCGATGACCACGTCGGCCTCCGCGAGCAGGCGCCGGCCGCGCACGGTGATCAGGTCCGGGTCGCCGGGGCCGCCGCCGACCAGGGCGACTCCGGGGGTGCGGGTACGGAAGTGGGGGGCGACCAGGGTGCCGTCGCGCAGGCCGGCCACGACCGCGTCGCGGACGGCGGCGGTGTGCCGGGGGTCGCGGGCGCGGGCGGTGGTGGTGAGGACGGCGACCGTCACGCCCTCGCTGGTGCCGGTGGCCGGGGTCCAGGCGGTGGCCGCGTCGGCGTCGTCGGAGCGTACGCACCACACGCGCTCGTGCTCGGCCTCGGCGGAGGCGGTGGCGTTGGCGACCTGGTCGCTGGTGGCGATCAGGGCGTACCAGGCGCCGTTCAGATCGCCCTCGGCGTACGGCCGCCGCTCCCAGGTGATCTCGCCCGCGTCCGCCATCGCCTCGACGGAGGGAGTGGCCTCGGGCGAGATCAGCAGCACGTCCGCGCCCGCCGCGATCAGCGCCGGCAGGCGGCGCTGGGCGACCTGGCCGCCGCCGAGCACGACCACGCGGCGCCCTGCCAGGCGGAGACCTACGGGGTAGGCGGGGTGTTCGGCCATGAGGTGCGGCTCCTCGTCCAGCTCTGCGGTAGGCGCGCTACGGCTGCGGAGCGGCCCTGACGTGCGGATTTTACGGCGCCGGGGCGGGCGGTGGCACGGGCGGTCCGGTGGGTGAACACCGGGCCGCCCGGCTCGCGGGACTCGGCCGCCCCTGAACGTCCAGGGGTGGCCGGCTTCCCTGAGATGACCTACTTCTCGCTGACGCCCGCCGAGTCGAACGTCGCCACCTCGTGCATCGCGCGCGCCGTGCTCTGCACCAGCGGCAGCGCGAGCAGCGCGCCGGTGCCCTCGCCCAGGCGCAGGTCGAGGTCGACCAGCGGGCGCAGGCCCAGCTTGTTGAGCGCGGCCACATGGCCGGGCTCGGCGCTGCGGTGTCCGGCGATGCAGGCGGCCAGCACCTCGGGGGCGATGGCACGGGCCACGAGGGCCGCGGCCCCGGCGCTGACGCCGTCCAGGATCACCGGCGTACGCAGCGAGGCGCCGCCGAGCAGCAGGCCGACCATGGCCGCGTGCTCGAAGCCGCCGATGGCCGCGAGGACGCCGATCGGGTCGGCCGGGTCGGGCTGGTGGAGTTCCAGCGCACGCCGGACGACCTCGGTCTTGCGGGCCAGCGTCTCGTCGTTGATGCCGGTGCCCCGGCCGGTGACCTCGGCGGGGTCGGCGCCGGTGAAGACGGCGATCAGCGCGGCGGACGCGGTGGTGTTGGCGATGCCCATCTCACCGGTGAGCAGCGCCTTGTTCCCGGCGGCGACCAGGTCGCGGGCGGTCTCGATGCCGACCTCGATGGCCGCCCTGGCCTCCTCGCGGGTCATCGCGGGCCCGGCGGTCATGTCGGACGTGCCGCCCCGGATCTTGCGGGGCAGCAGGCCGGGGGTGGCGGGCAGGTCGGCGACGACGCCGACGTCCACGACGCACACCTCGGCGCCGACCTGGCTCGCGAAGGCGTTGCAGACCGCGCCGCCGCCGAGGAAGTTGGCCACCATCTGGCCGGTGACCTCCTGCGGCCAGGGGGTGACGCCCTGGGCGTGCACGCCGTGGTCACCGGCGAAGATCGCGACGGCCGCGGGCTCCGGGATCGGCGGCGGGCACTGGCGGGAGAGCCCGGACAGCTGCGCGGAGATGATCTCCAGCATGCCGAGCGCGCCGGCCGGCTTGGTCATGCGCTTCTGCCGCTCCCACGCCTCGCCGAGCGCCTTGGCGTCGAGCGGGCGGATCTGTGCGACGGTCTCGGCGAGCAGGTCGTGGGGTTCCTCTCCGGGCAGGGCGCGGCGGCCGTACGTCTCCTCGTGCACGACCCAGGACAGCGGGCGGCGCTTGGACCAGCCGGCCTGCATCAGCTCGGGCTCGTCCGGGAACTCGTCGACGTACCCGACGCACAGGTAGGCGACGACCTCCAGGTGCTCGGGCAGGCCGAGCGCGCGGACCATCTCGCGCTCGTCGAAGAAGCTGACCCAGCCGACGCCGAGGCCCTCGGCGCGGGCGGCGAGCCAGAGGTTCTCGACCGCGAGCGCGGAGGAGTACGGCGCCATCTGCGGCTGGGTGTGCCGGCCGAGGGTGTGGCGGCCGCCGCGCGTGGGGTCGGCGGTGACGACGATGTTCACCGGGGTGTCGAGGATGGCCTCGATCTTCATTTCCTTGAACTGCTTCGCCCGGCCCTTGGGCAGCGACTGGGCGTACGCCTCGCGCTGGCTCATGGCCAGGTCGTGCATCGCGCGCCGGGTCTCGGCGGACTTGATGACGACGAAGTCCCAGGGCTGGGAGTGGCCCACCGACGGGGCGGTGTGCGCGGCCTCCAGGACGCGGAGCAGCACCTCGTGCGGGATGGGGTCGCTGCGGAAGCCGTTGCGGATGTCGCGGCGCTCGCGGATCACCTTGAGCACGGCCTCGCGCTCGGCGTCGTTGTACGCGGGGGCGGCGGGGCCCACGAACCCGGCGGGGAGGAGTTCCTCCGCGGCGAGGGACGCGTCCTGGGCCTGCTCGTCCCGGTCCTCGTGGTTCTCCTGGTCCTCCTGGTCGGCGGCCAGGGTGTCCAGGTCCTCCGCGCTCTGGACGACGTCCGGCTCCTCGACGGCCTGCTCGGGCAGCTTCAGCGGCTGCGGCGGGGTCGGCGCGAGGTGCGGGGCGGTGGGCAGCCGGCCGTCGACCGGCACGAACTGACCGAGCGTCTGGTCCGGGTGCGCCTCCAGCGGGACGGCGGAGGGCAGCGGGGCGGCGGCCTCCGGCGGCGCGACGAGCTGGGGGCCCTGGGTGGGGGCGGGGGCCTCGTCGGCGACGGGGGCGGGCTCGGCGGGAGCCTCGGCCTCCGGGGCGGGTACGGGCTCGGGCGCCTCGGGGGTCGCCTCGGGGGTCGCCTCGGCGGCGGCCGGTACGGCGGGCTCGGCACCCTGCGGGTCCGCGTCGACGGGGGCGGCGGCCTGCGGCTCCGGCTGGGCGGTGTCCGGGGCCGGGGCCTCCGGCTGGGCCGCGTCGGGCACGGGGACCTGGGCGGCGTCGGCCTCCGCCGGAGCGGCGGCATGCGGCTCCGCCTCCGCCGGGACGACGGGCTGCGCGTCGGCTTCGGCCGGGACGGCCACCTGCGGGTCCGCGTCCGCCAGTACGGCAGCCGGCGCGGCCGCTTCGGCTGGGGCGGCGGTCTGCGGGTCCACGTCGGCGGGCGCGGGAACGTGCGGCTGGGCTTCGGCCGGGACGGCCCCCTGCGGGTCCGCGTCAGCGAGCGCGGGAGCCTGCGGCTCGGCCTCGGCGGCCTGCGGCGGGGCCGCGTCGGGGGCCGGGGCCTGCGCGGGGTCGGCCTCGGCCGGGACGGCGGCCTGCGGGTCCGGCTCGGCCGGAGCGGCGGCGAGCGGCTCCGCTTCGGCCGGAGCGGCGGCCTGCTGGGCCGCGTCGGGCGCGGGGACCTGTTCCGGGTCGGCCTCGGCCGCGAGGCCGGCCTGCGGGTCCGGCTCCACCGGAGCGGCCGCCTGGGCCGGGATGGTGGCGTCGGCCACCAGGGCCGCGTCGGCGACCGGCTCCGCGTCGGCTGGGGCGGCGACCGCCTCGACCGGCGCGGCCACCTCCGGCGTCACGGGCTCGGCCTGCTCGGCCGGGGTCTCCACCGCGGCGACAGCCTCGACCGCCTCCTGCGGCTCCTCCACCGCCGGACCGACAGCCTCGGCCTCCGGCGCCACGACGGCACCCTCGGCCGACGAAGCGTCGACGGCACCCTCGGCAGGCACAGCCTCAGCGGCAGCGACCTCGTACACCCCGTCGTGCCCGTCCGCCGGCTGGACCCCGTCGTGTGCGTGCACGACGCCGGCCGCCTGGGTGGCCATGCGGGCCATCGCGGCCTGGGCGGGGTCGGCGGCGGTGCCGGGGACCGGGCCAACCGTTTCGGCGGCCGGGGCGGCAGGCGCGGCCACGGCGGCGGCCAGGTTCCACTGGCCGGTGCCCTGCGCGACGGGCTCGTAAAGGTGCTGCGCGTCCGGGTACTCGGCGGCCGGCTGGACGGGCTGCCGTACGGGCGCGCCCGCCGGGCCGCGATCGGCCAGCGAACGCACCGGGCTGGCGGAGGTGTCGGGGATCGGCGGGCCGAGGTGCAGCGGCCGGCGCGGCGGCTGCGGGGCCTGTCCGTGCGGGGCCGACAGGATGGGGGACGGCGTCACGGAGACGGGGCCCGCCTCGGGCAGCCGTACGCCGGTGAGGTCGACCTGGCCGCTGTCGCGGCCCGACGCCTCGTGCGCGCCGGGCTGGTGGACGGCCTCCACGACCGGTTCCGGCGCGGGCGGCGGCACTTCGTTGCCCCACGCGCCCTGGGCGCCCGGCAGCAGCAGGTCTTCATCCCCGGCGGGCGCTTCGGCGACGTAGGTGTAGCCGTGGGCGGGGGCGCCCGGCTGCTCCACCATGCCTGCGCTCTCCGGCTGTCCCTCGCCCGGGATCTGGCCGGTGTCGGTCATGCGTACCCCTCGCCCATCGCTTCAGTGCTCCTACGACCAGCTCACCCGGAACGGCGCACCGACCGCCCCGTAGTGAGAACGAGCGTCCGTGCCCGGCGGCACGAACGGCCGCCAGAAATGACGACAAAGCCATTCAGTGGCATGAAAACCGCTAGTGGCATTGTCCCGCCGTCGCGCCGTCGCGACAGCTTGATCCGCGACTGCCCGTTGTGGACTGCGCCACGTCGCGCGTCCTGTGGTGTCGCCGTACCCCACCCACCCCCAAAACGGGCGTGCGTTCTGGACATTGGCGAACGAACTTCCGGGACGCCGGTGCGGTACAACGATCGGCCAGCCTACCGCGCGCGGTACGACAACAGGATCACGGGGCGGGCGCGGGCTGTCCTTTCCGCCCCGGTACGCCCCTCGGGTCAGCGCGGGGGTTCGCGGCGGGGCAGTTCGCCCGTGAGCAGGAACGCGACGCTCCGCTCGGTCTCCGTCCAGGCGCGGGTGTCGAGTTCGACGGCCTGGAGGAGGGCGCACTCGACGCGGTAGCCGTGCTCGGTCAGGTCGCGGCCGACGAGTTCGGCCGCGTCGCGGGTCGCGGCGTGGGTGACGATGCGCTGCGGACGGCGGTCGGCGACGGCGGAGACCACGGCCGGTCCCCCGCAGCCGACGCGTACGACGTCGGGCTCGGGCAGGTTCTCCAGGACGTGCGGTGCCTGGCCGTGGACGATCTGGAGCTGGACCCCGAAGGCGCGCGCGGCGGCGTCCGTGCGGGCGCAGGCGGCCGGGTCGTGGTCGACGGCGATGACGGCGGCTCCGGCGCGCGCGGCGTCCACGGCGAAGGCGCCCGCGCCGCAGCCGATGTCCCACACCAGGTCGCCCGTGCGGGGCCCGAGGCGCGCGAGCTGGGCGGCGCGCAGCAGTTCGCTCTCGCCCTCGCCGAGTCCGCCGCCGTACGCCTCGTCGGGCTGGGTCCAGCCGCGCGGGCCCACGGCGGGGTCGCGCCCGGCGATCCAGCCGCCGCCCTCGACGGCGCCGGGGTGGCCGCCGATGACGATGACGACGTTGGGGTCGCGCCAGGTGTGGTCGGCGGCCTTGTCGGAGGTGACGACGCTGACGCGCTCGTTCTCGGTGCCCAGTTCCTCGCAGATGACGAAGGTGCGGTGGACTCCTTCGAGGAGGAGACCGAGTTCGGCGGGTCCGGCGCCGGGCGCGGTGAGGACGGCGACCTTGGGGTGGGCGCGGCAGACGTTGACGGCCCGGCGCAGGGTGCGCGGGTGGGCGACGACCACTTGGGCGTCGTCCCAGGGCATCCCGGCGCGGGCGAAGGCGGCGGCGACGGAGGAGACGCCGGGCACGACCTCGACCTCCAGGCCGAACTCGGGGTCGCGCAGAGCCCGGACGACGCCGAAGAACCCGGGGTCGCCGTCGGCGAGCACGGCGGCGGTGCCGCGGTGGGCGGCGATGCGGCGGGCGGCCAGGGTGAGGCTGCCGAGCCGGACGCGTTCGGCGCCGGCCGGGATCTCGGGCAGCGTCAGATGGTGGGCGGCGCCCGCGACGAGCGTGGCGGCGCCGAGCGCGCCGCGTGCCGCCTCGGTCAGCGGCGAGCCGTCCCAGCCGATCACCGTGACCCGGTCGGCCATCGTCGTCAGTCTCCAGGTCTTCGCGGGTCGTCAGGGGGGTGGCCCAGGTGCGGGCTCCGTGAGGTTACCTGGTCGGCCGGGAGGGCGCGGGCCCGGGTGGTGTCCGGTGTCCCGGGACCCGGGCGGGGTTCAGTTCCAGTCGGAGTAGTCGGCGTACGAGCCGAAGCCGCGGCTGTCGGAGAACTGTTCCTCGGTGCCCTCCAGGTCCTCGGGCAGCAGGCTCCAGACGATGAAGTCGGTGCGCAGGTCGGTCCAGGTGCCGTCCTCGGTGCGGACGTGCACTATGCAGGCGTTGCGCAGGACGCCCTCGCTGATGCAGCCGATCTTCTGGGCGACCTGCTGGGAGGCGGCGTTGTCGGCGGCGGTGCGCAGTTCGAGGCGCTCGAACTTCTGGTCGCCGAAGAGCCACTGGGCGGTGGCGAGCGCGGCCTCGGAGGCGTAGCCCTCGCCGCGGGCCCAGGGGGCGATGATGTACGACAGCTCGCTGGACCTGATCTGCCAGTCGGTCTTGGTCAGTTGGACGATGCCGACGAGGCGCTGGGTGAGGAACTCCGTGACGGCGAGGTCGAGTCCGCGTCCTGCGGTGCGTTCGGCGGGGGCGTACTCGGTGATCCAGTGGTGGGCGCCCTCCTCCGTGAACGGCTGGGGCACGTCCGTCCAGGCGGCGACCTGTTCGTCGTTCATCATCTCGGCGAGCGCGGGCACGTCGTCCTCGTCGAGGGGGCGCAGCACCAACCGCTCCGTGCTGATGGAGATGTTGGGGAAGGTGCTAGTCATGCGCCGCTCCGTAACGTCGGATCGTTTTATGAGGGGCCGTCAGGAAGCCCCGCTGAACTGCCAGCATGAAGCATGTAACCACTGAAACGCACGACGGGCCCCTCCCCCGCCGTCCCGTGGGTCACGGGAACCCCCCTTGCGGGGTGCGGGAGCGGGGCCGTACGTGCCGCGTGCGGCGGGCCGGGCCGGATCAGTCGCCGCTGACCGGCAGGACCGAGCCCTGGTACTTGTCCTCGATGAACTTCTTCACCTCGGGCGAGGTCAGCAGCTTGGCGAGCTTCTTGACCCGCGGGTCCTTCTCGCTGCCGCGCTTGACGGCGAGGAGGTTGGCGTAGGGGTTGTTCTTCGCGGACTCCAGGTAGATCGAGTCCTTGGTGGGGCTGAGGCCGGCGTCCTGGGCGAAGTTGTTGTTGATGACGGCCGCGGCCATGTCGTCCAGCGAGCGCGGGAGCTGGGCGGCCTCCATCTCCTTGAACTTCAGGTGCCGGGGGTTCTTGACGACGTCCGCCGGGGACGCCTGGGCACCGGCGCCCTTCTTGAGCCCGATGACCCCGCTCGCGGCGAGGAGCTTGAGCGCGCGGGCCTCGTTGGTCAGGTCGTTGGGCACGCCGACGGTGGCTCCGTCGGGGAGCTTGGTGACGTCCTTGACCTTCTTGGAGTAGACGCCCATGGGCGGCAGGTAGGCGTCGACCACCGGTACCAGGTCGGTGCCCTTGGACTTGTTGAAGTCGTCCAGGTAGGGCTTGTTCTGGTAGAGGTTCGCGTCGAGCGAGCCCTCCTGGAGCGCGGTGTTCGGCAGGACGTAGTCCGTGAACTCCTTGACCTGGAGCTTGAGTCCGGCCTTGGCGGCGAGGTGGCCCTTGATGTAGCCGAGCACCTCGCCGGCCGGGACGGGGGTGGCGCCGACGACGAGTGCGCCGTCCTTGTCACCACCGCTGTCCGAGGCCGAGCCCGAGCCGCAGGCGGTGAGGCCGAGGCCGAGCGGGAGGGCGGCCGCCACCGCGAGCCATACGGTCTTGCGCATGTCGATCCCCTTGTCGTTCGTGCGCGTCAGTCGTGCGCGTCGTGCGGGCGCGTCAGTCGTGCGCGTCGTGCGGGCGCGTCAGTCGTGCGGGCGCGTCGGTCAGAACGAGGGGATGACGGAACCCTGGTACTTGTCCTCGATGAACTTCTTCACCTCGGGCGAGGTCAGCAGCTTGGCGAGCTTCTTGACCCGCGGGTCCTTCTCGTTGCCCTTCTTCACGGCGAGGAAGTTGCCGTAGGGGTTGTCCTTCGGGGACTCCAGGACGAGGGCGTCCTTGGCGGGCTTGAGGCCGGCGGATATCGCGTAGTTGCCGTTGACCACGGCCGCGTCCACGTCGTCCAGGGAGCGCGGGGTCTGGGCGGCCTCGACCTCCTTGAACTTCAGCTTCTTGGGGTTCGCCGTGATGTCGGCCGGGGTCGCCTCGTTGCCCACGCCGTCCTTGAGCGTGATGAGCTTGTCGGCGGCGAGCAGCTTGAGGGCACGGGCCTCGTTGACGGCGTCGTTGGGGACGGCGACGGTCGCACCGCTCTTCAGCGCGTCGGCCTTCTTGACCTTGTGGGAGTAGAGGCCGAGCGGCTCCAGGTGCACCGTGACGACGGGCACGATGTGGGTGCCGCGCTTCTTGTTGAAGTCGTCCAGGTACGGCTGGTTCTGGAAGTAGTTGGCACCGACGGAGCCGTCCTCGGTCGCCGTGTTCGGCGTGATGTAGTCCGTGAACTCCTTGACCTGGAGGTCGAGTCCGGCCTTCTTCGCCAGGTTCTTCTTGACGAAGTCGAGGATCTCGGCGTGCGGGGTCGGGCTCGCGGCGACGATCAGCGGTCCGCTGTAGTCGGAGGAGCCGGCGGAGTCCTTGCCGGAGCCGCAGGCGGTCAGCCCGAAGGCGAGGGCTCCGGCGGCGAGGACGGCGGTGGTGAGCTTGGCGGTGTTACGCACGAAAAGTGCCTTTCCTTATGGTGGTGCGACCCCGTGTACGGGTGAACGGGGAGTCTGGGGTGTCCGGGACGCGGGACGAGTCCGCCCCCGCCCGGCTCAGGCGACCTTGGAGACGTCGGCCGCGGCCGGCTCGGTGGCCTTCAGCAGCCGCAGCTTCGGCGCGGGGCCGGAGCGTCCGCGGCCGTGCAGGGAGCGGGCGGCGAAGTCGCCGGCGAACTGGATGAGCGAGATGACGACGGCGAGGATGCCGACGGTGATCCACATCAGCTCGGTCTCGAAGCGCTGGTAGCCGTAGCGGACGGCGAGGTCGCCGAGGCCGCCGCCGCCGACGGTGCCGGCCATGGCGGAGTAGCCGATGAGGGCGATGATCGTCGTGGTGGTGCTGGCGATCAGGGACGGCAGCGACTCGGGGACCAGGACCTTGCGGACGATGGTCCAGGTGTTGCCGCCCATCGACTGCACGGCCTCGACGAGTCCGCCGTCCACCTCGCGGACGGCCGTCTCGACCAGGCGGGCGAAGAACGGGATGCCGCCGATGGCGAGCGGGACGATCGCGGCCGTCGTGCCGATGGTGGTGCCGGTGACCCAGCGGGTGAAGCTCATCAGCGCGACCATGAGGATGATGAACGGCATCGAGCGGCCGACGTTGACTATCTGGCCGATCACCTTGTTGGCGACCACGTTCTGGAGCAGGCCGCCCCGGTCGGTGAGGACCAGCAGGATGCCGAGCGGGAGGCCGACGGCGACGGCGATCAGGGTGGACCACAGGACCATCGAGAAGGTCTCGGAACACGCCTGGGACAGCAGGGGCTGCATCTCGGACCAGGTCACTTGGCACCATCCTTCACCAGCACGGGCGCCTGGCCCTGGACGTCGATCTGCAGGCCCTGTTCGCGCAGGAAGCCGATGGGCACCACGTTGTCCTCGTAGCGGCCGGGCAGTTCGATGCGCATCCGGCCGACCTGGAGGCCGCCGACGGTGTCGATGGCCGCGCCGAGGATCGAGATGTCGATGTTGTAGGTGCGCGAGAGCTGGGAGATGACCGGCTGGGTGGCGGCCTCGCCGTGGAAGGTGATGTCGAGGACGGTGCGGTCGTCCCCGGAAGCCTCGCCGCCGACCGGGAAGAGGGCGGAGGCCAGCTGGGAGCCGGGGGTGGCGAGCAGTTCGCTGACGGTGCCGGATTCCACGACGCGTCCCTTCTCCATGAGTGCGGCGGAGTCGCAGATGGACTTCACGACGTCCATCTCGTGGGTGATGAGCAGCACGGTGAGCCCGAGCTGCCGGTTGAGGTCGCGCAGCAGCTGGAGGATCGAGCGGGTGGTCTCGGGGTCCAGCGCGCTGGTGGCCTCGTCGGACAGGAGGACCTTGGGGTCTCCGGCCAGGGCGCGGGCGATGCCGACGCGCTGCTTCTGGCCGCCGGAGAGCTGGGCCGGGCTGGCCTTGGCCTTGTCGGCGAGGCCGACCAGGTCGAGGAGTTCCAGCGCCTTGCGCGAGCGCTCCTTGCCGGACTTGCCGAGGATCTCCAGCGGCAGTTCGACGTTGTCCTGCACGCTCCGCGAGGAGAGCAGGTTGAAGTGCTGGAAGACCATGCCGATGTGCGAGCGCGCCCGGCGCAGTTCCCGTCCGGCGCGCGGTCCGCGTCCCGCGAGCGCGGTGAGGTCCTGCCCGGCCACGGTCACGGTGCCGGCGGTGGGGCGCTCCAGCAGGTTGACGCAGCGGATCAGGGAGGACTTTCCGGCGCCGGACTGGCCGATGACGCCGTAGACCTCGCCTTCGCGGACGTGGAGGTCCACGCCGTCGAGGGCGGTGACCTCGCGGCCTCGGGAGCGGTAGACCTTGGTCAGGCCCGATGTCGTGATCACAGGATTTCCGTCACTGTCGAGTGCGCGGGCGCGGGTGGGCCCGGCACGGGTGCTTGCGTTCGTATGGGGACGCGGCACGGTTCTCGCGGTGGCGATGGGGACCGGGGGAACCCGGGGAGAACGGCGTGTGCGCGAAAGGCGGCACGGGGTCCGGTACGCCGGTGTTCCGGACGATCGACCGCGGCTCTCGCTTCGGGGCGCGAGGCTCAGATGGTGCGGGGGCCCTCTAGAAGGCGCACATTCGACACATACAACGAGCACCGGGCGTCATGGTCGCCTCGGTCGCAAGGGTGCGGCTGCTCGTCGTGGTCATGCGGGCCAGTAAAGCAGACGGACGCTCCTGACCGGAGACCGCTGTCCACATGCTGGACAGCGGCGGACACCCCTGGTGGACGGGGCGGAGGCGCCCCTTCCGCCGCCCGCACCCCGTTCGGCCAAGCCTGACAAGGGCATCGGGCCGCCGGCCGGGGCGGCTGCCCGGCTCACCGGCCGGCCGGGTTGTGGCCTACGCCACGGCCGTCACACCCGTAGGGGGCGGGCGGCGGCGTAGGCCGGGGGCGGCGGCGGGCGTCCGTTTCGGCCGTAATAGGGTCTCGGCATGCTCAACGCCCTCTTGCTGGTGACCGGGGTCGCCGCGCTGCTCCTCGCCGCCTGGTGCGGCTGGGCCGCGTACCGGGACCAGCCCACCAAGGACTGGCACCTGATCGGCATGGCCGTGGTGTCGGTCCTCGCGCTGGCGCAGCTGGTGGCCGGGGTCGTACGGCTGGCCCGGGGCGAGCGTCCCGAGCAGGGCACGACGATCTTCGTGGCGTATCTGCTGGGCGCGCTCGCGTGCGTCCCCGCGGCCGGGTTCATGTCGCTGGCCGAGCGGACCCGCTGGGGCTCGGTGACGGCCGCCGCGGGCGGTGTGGTGCTTGCCGTGCTCGAAGTACGG
This sequence comes from Streptomyces sp. NPDC005435, assembly GCF_040703155.1. Classification (NCBI taxonomy): domain Bacteria; kingdom Bacillati; phylum Actinomycetota; class Actinomycetes; order Kitasatosporales; family Streptomycetaceae; genus Streptomyces; species Streptomyces sp. NPDC005435. Next base: position 127,834 of record NZ_JBEXEQ010000003.1, on the reverse strand, counting down.
CTCTTCGACATCTGGGGAGGCTGAAGTGACGGCGCTGGAGGAGAAGCCGGCCCGGCTGATCAGCGGGCCGGGGATGCTGCTCGTCTGGTTCTACGGCGTGATGGTGGTCGGCGCCGTGTCGCGCTCGGTGTACCAGATCGCCACGGAGTTCGACCGGGCCCCGCTCGCCTACGCGCTCTCCGCGCTCGCGGGCGTGGTCTACGGCTTCATCACGTACACCCTGGTCCGGGGCGGCGAGACGGCCCGCCGGGCGGCGCTGGTGTGCTGCGCCGCCGAGCTGGCGGGCGTGCTGGTCGTGGGCACCTGGACCCTGGTCGAGCCGTCCGCGTTCCCCGACGCCACCGTGTGGTCGGACTACGGCATGGGGTACGTGTTCATCCCCGTGCTGCTGCCGCTGTCCGCGCTGTACTGGCTGCGCAAGGCGCGGCTGCGCGCGGACGTCACGCGCTAGGGCCTGCCTTTCGGATCAGCCCGAGTCGCGCGGGCGGTGGCCGGGCGGGGCGTCACGCGGTGGCCGCGTAGGCGCCCGCCTTCTTCTCCAGCACGATCATCTCCACCCCGTCGGCGCCCTGGGAGCGCCCCACCGCCTGGTATCCGGCGCGGCGGTACAGCCGCAGCCCGGCGTCGCTGCGGTGGCCGCTGTGCAGCCGGAACACGGTCGCGCCGCGCTGCTCGGCGAGGGCCGCCTCGGCCGCGCCGAGGAGCCGGGCGCCGATGCCGTGGCCCTGGAGGCGGGGGTGGACGCAGAGCGTGCCGATGGCGGCGGCGCCGTCCTCGGTGAGGCGGCCGCGCACCGAGCCGACGATCTCGTCGCCGAGCCGGGCGACGAAGACGCAGTCGGCGGCGACCTCCTCGCGGACCGAGTCCAGGCTCTGGACGAGCGGGTCGATGCGGTAGTTGCCGTACCGCGCCGCCTCGCTCTGGAAGCACAGGTACTGCAGCCTGAAGATCTGTTCCGCGTCCTGCTCGGTCGCCGCCGAGATGGTCACGCTCATGCCCATGTGCGCACGCCTCCCGCTCACCTGATCAGCCGTCGTACCCCACACCTATCCCCGCACTCCGTCGGCCGCAACCTCCGGCGCGAGCAATCGCCGCAGACATCCCAGACATCGGGAACGTTCCGGGCCGAGACTGCCCTGTGAGATACCCAACTCCCCCGCGATCTCGCGGTAGGTGGGGTCGTGCGGGGAGAGCAGCGCCTCCAGGAGCCGGGGGCAGCGTCCGGGCAGCCGCCCGACCGCCTCGCGCAGCAGGCCGTACCGGGCGGCGGCCAGGGCGAGTTGCTCGGGTCCGGGCCGGGCGTCGTCGGCGGGCTCGGCGCCGTAGGGGCGCTCGCGCCGGACGGTACGGCGGCTGCGGCGTGCCTCGGCGCGCACCGCCCGGCGCAGCCAGCGCTGCGGGTCGGGCGGCGGTCCGTCGGCCGCCAGACGCTCCAGGAGCCGTACCCAGACGGCCTGTTCCAGATCGCCCGGCTCGCCGCCGCCGGCCTGTGCCTCGGCGGAGGCCTCGGCCGTGAGCAGCGGGCGCAGGGCGGCCATCAGGTCGTGCGTCATATGCGCGAGGACGCGCCGCCCCGGCCCGGGGGTTTCCGGGACGGGGCGGCGTCACCCCCATCAGGGAGGAACGGTCGCGGAGTTGACGCCGGGGCTCAGTGGCCGAGGAAGTCCGCGCGGGCGAGCAGGGCGGTGTCGGCGTTGTCGGTGAAGACGCCGTCGATGCCGGTGGCGAAGTAGGTGCGGAAGGCGCCGAAGGCGTCGCCGTAGGCGTCCGGGGCGCTGCCCTTGCGGTACTCGGCCGGCAGGAAGGGGTTCTCGTTGCGCATCGTGTACGGGTGGAGGACCAGGCCGACCTTGTGGGCGTCCGCGACCAGGGTGGTGGGGCTGCCCAGGGTGCCGTCGGACTTCTTCGGGATGACCAGGTCCAGGGTGGGGCCGATGCCCTGCGCGTAACCGGCGATCTCCCGCAGCCCCTTGGGGGTGACCAGGTCCGCGACGGTGCGCGGGTCGCCGGTGGCGGTGAAGTCGTAGGGGCGGGTGCCGGCCTGGTCGAGGAGGACGACCAGCGGGTTGTCGACCAGGCGGTTCATGCGCTGGATGCTGGTCGGCTCGAAGGACTGGAGGATGACCGGGGAGTTCCGGCCGTCCTTGCCGTACTTGTGGAGCAGCTTGGCGACCCGCTCCTCCAGGCCGAGCCCCAGCGCGCGGAAGTAGGTGGGGTGCTTCAGCTCGGGGTAGATCCACACCTGGCGGCCCCGCTCGCGGGTGCGCCGGTCCTGCCACTGGAGGACCTCTTCGAAGGTGGGGATCGGCCAGCGGCCGTTGTAGAGGGTGTTGTGCGGCCGGTTGGCGGGGATGCGCTCGACCGCGCGCAGCGTGCGCAGCTCGGCGAGTGTGAAGTCCTCGGTGAACCAGCCGGTGACGGACACCCCGTCGAGCAGCTTGGTCGCCTTGCGGTCCGCGAACTCGGGGTGCGACGCCACGTCGGTGGTGCCGCCGATCTCCGGCTCGTGCCGGCAGACGAGATGCCCGTCCTTGGTGGGCACCAGGTCGCCGGCCTCCACGATGTCGGCGCCGAGTTCGAGCGCCAGGTCGTACGAGCCGAAGGTGTGCTCGGGGCGGTAGCCGCTGGTGCCCCGGTGGCCGATGACCGTCGGCTTGGGCAGGCTCTTCAGCCCGCCCCCGCCGTGTCCGGCCGTACGGGTGTCCGCCGCGCGGGCGGCGCCGGGCAGCCCGAGGACCGCGCCGCCCGCTCCGAGCACCGCGGCGCCGAGGACCGCCCGCCGTCCGGTGCCCTGGGGGGACCGGTTCGTCTGCTCGCTCTCCATGCGCGCCTCCTGCCGTGGGATGGTCGAATGCGCGCTGATCGTAGGTGGGGTGGAGTGACCTGCGGGAGACCCCGGAACGAACACGCGGGTGCCAGGGGGTGTCCGGTGGGGGTGGTGAGGTGACGGTTCGTCGGGTCCGTCCGCGAGGGCCTCCGGGGGCCGTACGGGTGCGACACCTGTCACATCGCGGGCACCCTCCGTGAGGAAGACCCGCAGGTAAACCAGCGTCAACATCACGTAAGACCTCGGTGAACCGCGCGGGCCCGACGTGCGTTTCCCCGGTTGCCGCGAGTAATGTCCTCACCTGCACAGTCTCATAACGATCCCGTCGGCCTCGGAGGACCTGTTGTCCCGCTTCCACCTCATCAAGGCAGTGCTCGGACCGGTCATGCGCCTGATGTTCCGCCCGCAGGTGGAGGGGATGGAGAACATTCCCGGCGACGGGCCGGTGATCCTGGCGGGCAACCACCTCACCTTCATCGACTCCATCGTGCTGCCGGTCGTCTCCAAGCGGCAGGTCTGCTTCATCGGCAAGGACGAGTACGTCACCGGCAAGGGCCTCAAGGGCCGCGCGATGGCCTGGTTCTTCACCGGCGTCGGCATGATCCCGGTCGACCGGGACGGCGCGAACGGGGGCGTGGCCGCGCTGATGACCGGGCGGCGGATTCTGGAGGAGGGGCGGATCTTCGGCATCTACCCCGAGGGCACGAGGTCGCCTGACGGCCGTCTTTACCGGGGTCGCACCGGTATCGCCCGGCTCACCCTGATGACCGGGGCGCCTGTCGTCCCCTTCGCCATGATCGGCACGGACAAGTTGCAGCCGGGCGGTAGTGGGATGCCGCGGCCTGGGCGGGTGACGGTGCGGTTCGGTGAGCCGATGGAGTTCTCCCGGTATGAGGGGATGGACCGGGATCGGTATGTGCTGCGGGCGGTCACGGATTCCGTGATGGCTGAGGTCATGCGGTTGTCCGGGCAGGAGTACGTGGATATGTACGCCACGAAGGCCAAGGCCGCCTGAGCGCCGTAGGGCTTCTGTTCGATTGCGGGTGCGGGTGCGTCGTGGCTTGTCGCGCCCACGCGGCGGTAGCCGCATATCGACACAGCCCCGCGCCCCTTAAAAGCACTTGTCCAGCCGTTGCCTGCCTAGCAGGAACCAGGCTGCAACCGCCGTCGTCAAGAGCACCGCTGCCCCCGCTCCGCACGCCATGTGCAGGCCGTGTACGAAAGCTTCTCTGGATGCTTCCAGGAGATCATGCGCGGCCGGCGGGGGCATTTTCGCTGCCGTTTCCACCGCCGCGCCCAAGGACTCGTGAACCGTCTTCGGCGTGCCCGGCGGGGCCGTGAAGTCGCGGTACGCCGCCGTCACGATCGAGCCCAGCAGGGCGATGCCCAGGGCCGCGCCGAGTTCGTAGGCCGTTTCCGAGACGGCGGAGGCCGCTCCCGCCTGGTTCTTGGGGACGCTGGAGAGGATCACGTCGGCGGTGACGGTGAAGGAGAAGCCCGCGCCGACACCGACGACGAGGAGCGCGGTGCCGAGGAGCGGGTAGCCGGTGGACTCGCTGATCGTGGTGAGGGCGGCCAGGGCGAGGCCGATGGCGGCCAGGCCCGCCGAGACCACCGCGCGGACCGAGAAGCGGCGGGCGGCGCGGCCCGCGAGGAGGCCGGACGCGACCGCGCCGACGGCGGCGGGCAGTTCGGCCAGGCCCGCTTCGAACGGGGGCCTGCCCTGGACCAGTTGCAGATACTGGGAGAGGAAGAAGACCAGCCCCGACATGCCGAGCACGGTGAGCAGGTCGGCGAATACGGCTCCGCCGAAGCCCCGGCGCCGGAAGAGGCGTACGTCCAGGAGCGGGGTGGGCAGGGCGAGTTGGCGGCGCACGAAGCCGTACAGCGCGGCCGCGCCGAGCAGGCCTGCGGTGAGGGCGGGGGCGGTGGGGCCGTGGGTGGCGGTCTCCTTGACCGCGTAGACCACGCCGAGCATGCCGGTCAGGGAGAGGGCGACGCTCATCAGGTCCCAGGGGCCGGGCCTCGGGTCGCGGGACTCGGGCAGGACGCGGGCGCCGACGAGGACCAGCAGGGCCGTCACGGGCAGGTTGATCAGGAAGACCGAGCCCCACCAGAAGTGCTCGAGCAGGAAGCCGCCGACGACGGGTCCGACGGCCGTACCGGCGGAGGCGGTGGCGCCCCAGACGCCGACGGCGAGGCTGCGTTCGCGCGGGTCGTGGAAGAGGGTGCGGATCAGGCCGAGGGTCGCGGGCATGAGGGTCGCGCCCGCCGCGCCGAGCAGGGCGCGGGCGAGGATCATGAGGCCGGGGGTCGTGGCGTAGGCGTTGAGGACGGAGAGCGCGCCGAACGCCGCCGCGCCCCACAGCAGGACGCGCTTGCGGCCGACGCGGTCGCCGAGGCTGCCCATGGAGACGAGCAGTCCGGCGATGACGAAGGAGTAGACGTCCCCGATCCACAGCAGCTCGGTGCCGGAGGGGTGCAGGTCCTCGCTGATGAAGGGGGTGGCGAGGCCGAGGACGGTGGCGTCGACGGCCACGAGCAGTACGGCCAGGGTCAGGACGGCGAGCGCGAGCCAGCGGCCGGGGCGCGGTGCTGTCCGCGTGGCGACGGCCGGCCGCAGGGTGCCGGTCATGGTTCCTCGTTCCTGAGGGCGCCGCCGAGCAGCAGCTCGGCGACCATGGTGGGGAAGTCGCGGGCGGCCACGCGGCCGTCCAGGGTGGCCCAGGCGCACGAGGTGATCAGCCCGTACAGCGCCTCGGTGAGCCAGGCGGGGGTGAGGTCGATGCGCAGCTCGCCCTCGCGCTGTCCGCGCCGGAACAGGGCGCCGATCCGGGTGTCCAGGCGCTGCCAGCCCTCGTTCAGCCCGTGCCCCTCCCAGAGCTGGCTCTCGCCGTAGAGGAAGGCGAGCAGTCCGGCGGCGGGCTGGAGTTCGCGCACCAGCCGGCGTACGGCCTCGCTCGCGGGGCCCTCCTCCAGGCGGGCGCGCTCCAGCGCGGCCTCGCACTCCGCGATGCCGAGGGCTTCCAGCGCGCGGACGAGCGCGTCGCGGCCGGCGAAGTGGCGGTGCAGGGTGGCGCGGCTGATCCCGGCGGCCCGGGCGACCTCGTCCATGGTCGCGGTGGATCTGCGGGTCAGCAGGGCGGCGGCACTGCGCAGCACATGGTCTCGGTCCAGGGCCATGAGACAAGGGTACCTCTGGTGAGACACTGGTGTCTCACCATGGGCATGCGTGACTCAGGCCGGGTCCGGCGTGGCCGTCAGTGCCAGGGCAGCTGTCCGCGCCGCTCCCAGTACGCGCGCGGGTCCTCCGCCAGGGCCGCGAGCCGGGCGAGCTGCTCCTCGTCCAGGTCGACGGCGGCCGCGTGCAGGTTGGAGGTGAGCTGGGTGACCGTCGCGGCGCCGGAGAGCACCACGTCGGCCCAGGGGCGGCACAGGATCAGGGCGAGGGCGACGGCGTCGGCCCCGAGACCGGTCTCCCCGGCCACCTCGCGCAGGGGCGCGGGCGCGGCGGCCCCGGCGAGCCTGCCGTTGGCCATGCCCTCCTTGACGATCACGGTCAGCCCGGCGTCGTGCGCCTCCGCGAGGGCGGCTCCCGCCGAGGTCTCCAGGGCGTTGTACGTCGACTGCACGGTACGGAAGAGGCGCGCGCCGTCCACTTCCACTCGGAGCGCGGCCCGGATGGCGTCGGCCTGCGCGGGGCCGCTCGTGGAGAAGCCGACGGTGAGACCGCCGGCCGCCGCCTCCGCGAGCCTCTCGTGCAGGGCGCGGTCGGCGAGGGCCGGGCTGTCGGGGGTGAGGGAGTGGATCTGGTACAGGTCGAGCCGGTCGCCCAGCAGGGCGTCCGTCTCCACGCGCTGGCGGTCGTAGGTGGCCGGCGAGTGGTCCTTGACCTCGTGCCGCTCGGCTTCGGTGGACCAGCCGGCGGTGTAGGTGTACCCCCACTTGCTGCCGACGACCACGTCCTCCACGTCGTCGCGTGCGCTGAGCCACTCCGCCAGGAACTCCTCCGCGCGGCCGTAGGAGCGGGCGGCGTCGAAGTAACGGACACCCTGCGCGTAGGCGGCGTCGAGGAGTTCGTGCGTACGGGCTCGCAGCGCCTCCACACTGCGGTCCTCTCCGAGGTCTTCGGCCCGGCCCAGGTTGATGTAGCCGGGGCGGCCCACCGCGGCGAGTCCGAGGCCGATGCGGCGGGTCGGGGTCGTCGCGGCTGCGAGGCGGGCGAAGGGCATCTCGGGCTCCGTTCGGTCGGTCCGGTACGGCTCGACGGCCAACGTAACCCGGCCGACGCCGACGCATCCCGGTCGGCCCACGCACACTCCACGGCCGGAGTCGCCGTGACCGGTGGTCAGACCGCGTCCGGCTGGACCGGGTCCAGCACCACGCTCTCGGCCAGAGTGCGCCGCGCGTACGTCACGTAGCGCTCGAACAGCTCGGGCTGGGCCGAGCGGGCGATGTCCAGGACGGGCATGTCGGCGCGCCGGACGCCCGGCAGATAGGGGGAGACGCGGCAGATACCCGTCTCGGAGTCGGGGTCGACGAGGGAGACATAGCTGGTGGGGAGCTGCCGGGTGAGGTACACCGCCATGCGCCCGGGATGCCCCTCGGCCGCGAAGTCCTGTGCCACGCGGAGCAGTTGACGGGCCGATTCGGCGGCTCTGCCCGGCATGCCGGGGTCGCCGACGCTCTCCGCGTACGCGGTGAACACCGCTGTCGCGGGATCCGCCACGATGTACGTGATGTGCACGCCCTGGGCCAGCAGCCGGCGCACCGGGGCGGTGAAGTCCTGTTCGGGGCGGGAGACGTACAGGCTCGCCAGGCTGCGCAGCGCGACGCCGACTTCGATGATCTCCCGCTGCGCCCCGGCGATGAACCGGGCCTTCTCCGCCGGCGAGGGCCGGCCCCCGGCGTGGACGGTCAGTCCGCGCTCGCCGTCGGCGGACGGGGACAGCCGGGCGTCGAGGACCTCGGTCATCTCCGTCAGGAACCGGTGCCGCTCGGCGTCCCGCAGGAACAGGTCGTAGTAGAAGGGCACGGCGACGGCGGCCGCCGCGAAGAGGGCGAGTTCGTTGAGCACGGCCCACCAGAAGCCGTCCCGGCCGTTGGAGAGCGTGGCCAGGATCAGGCCGACGAGGAGCACGCAGAGCGCCAGCACGACGCGGAATCTGCTCAGCAGCCGGGTGATCCCGGACGCGCCGTCCTGCATGGTGACCCCCTGCGCTCCCCTGCCCCGCTGTCTGCCCGGGGAGGCAGGGGTTCACACGCCTGCCGCGGGGCCGTGGTCACCGCCGGGTGGCCGCCCCGGCCCATGCCTGCTGCACCGCGAGGTCCGCCTTGACCTCCGCGAGCTGGACCGCCACCGCGCTCGGTGCCGTGCCGCCCCGGCCGTTGCGGGACGCCAGGGCGCCCGGGACGTTCAGGACCGTGCGGACCTCCGGGGTGAGGTGGGCGGAGATCTTGGCGAACTGTTCGTCGGTGAGGTCGTCCAGTTCCTTGCCCTCGGCCTCGGCGGCCTTGACGCACTCGCCCGCCACCTCGTGCGCCACGCGGAACGGCACGCCCTGCTTGACCAGCCATTCCGCGATGTCGGTGGCGAGGGAGAAGCCGGCCGGGGCCAGTTCCTCCAGGCGCTCGCGGTGGACGGTGAGGGTGGCGATCATGCCGGTGAAGGCGGGGAGCAGGACCTCCAGCTGGTCGCAGGAGTCGAAGACCGGCTCCTTGTCCTCCTGGAGGTCGCGGTTGTAGGCGAGCGGGAGGGCCTTGAGGGTGGCCAGCAGCCCGGTCAGGTTGCCGATCAGACGGCCGGACTTGCCCCGGGCCAGCTCCGCGATGTCCGGGTTCTTCTTCTGCGGCATGATCGAGGAGCCGGTGGAGAAGGCGTCGTGCAGGGTGACGAAGGAGAACTCCTTCGTGTTCCAGATGATGATCTCCTCGGCGATCCGGGAGAGGTTCACCCCGATCATCGCGGTGATGAAGGCGAACTCCGCGACGAAGTCCCGCGAGGCCGTGCCGTCGATCGAGTTGCCCACACTGCCGTTCTCGAAGCCGAGGTCGCGGGCGACCGCCTCCGGGTCCAGCCCCAGGGAGGACCCGGCGAGCGCGCCGGAGCCGTACGGCGAGACGGCCGTGCGCGCGTCCCACTGGCGCAGCCGCTCGGCGTCCCGGGACAGGGACTGCACATGGGCCAGCACATGGTGGGCGAAGAGCACCGGCTGGGCGTGCTGGAGGTGGGTGCGGCCGGGCATGGCCACGTCCGGGTGGGCCTCGGCCAGGCCGATCAGGGCGTCCTGGAGGTCCGCGATCAGACCGCCGATGATCCGGGCGTGGTCGCGCAGATACATCCGGAAGAGGGTCGCGACCTGGTCGTTCCGCGAGCGCCCGGCGCGCAGCTTGCCGCCGAGGTCGGGACCGAGGCGTTCGAGGAGGCCGCGCTCCAGCGCGGTGTGCACGTCCTCGTCGGCGATGGTGCCCACGAAGGAGCCGTCGGCAACGTCCGCTTCCAGCTGGTCGAGCCCCGCGAGCATCCGCGTCAGCTCGTCCTCGGTGAGCAGGCCCGCCGTGTGCAGCACGCGCGCGTGGGCGCGGGACCCGGCGATGTCGTAGGGGGCGAGCCGCCAGTCGAAGTGGACGGACGCGGACAGCTTCGCCAGGGCCTCGGCGGGACCGTCGGCGAAACGGCCGCCCCAGAGCCGTACGTCACCGCTGTTGCTGCTCACTGCGTTGCTCCTCAAGCTCGTGATGTGCCACCGCCTCCCCACCCTTGCAGGTGAGGAGGCGGCTGTCCCTCTGCTGACTGTCAAACGACGCTGCTTGCGCGAGGTCCCGTTACGCCAGGTCCCGCTTGGCGGCGATCTTCGACGACAGGCTGTAGATGTCGATGAAGCCCTTGGCCGCGGCCTGGTCGAAGGAGTCGCCGGTGTCGTAGGTGGCGAGGTTGAAGTCGTACAGCGACGACTGCGACCGGCGGCCGGTGACGACGGCGCGGCCGCCGTGCAGGGTCATGCGGATGTCGCCGGAGACGTGCTCGTTGGCCTCGGAGATGAAGCCGTCGAGGGCACGCTTGAGCGGCGAGAACCACTGGCCGTCGTAGACCAGTTCGCCCCAGCGCTGCTCCACCTGCCGCTTGTAGCGGGCGAGTTCGCGCTCGACGGTGACGTTCTCCAGCTCCTGGTGGGCGGTGATCAGGGCGATGGCGCCCGGAGCCTCGTACACCTCGCGGGACTTGATGCCGACGAGACGGTCCTCCACCATGTCGATCCGGCCGATGCCCTGGGCGCCGGCGCGCTCGTTGAGCTGCTGGATGGCCTGGAGGACGGTGACGGGACGGCCGTCGATGGCGACCGGGACGCCGCGCTCGAAGGTGATGACGACCTCGTCGGCCTCGCGGGGCTCGGCCGGGTTGGAGGTGTACTCGTAGATGTCCTCGATCGGCGCGTTCCAGATGTCCTCCAGGAAGCCCGTCTCGACGGCGCGTCCGAAGACGTTCTGGTCGATGGAGTACGGGGACTTCTTGGTGGTCGCGATCGGGAGGTTCTTCGCCTCGCAGAAGGCGATCGCCTTGTCGCGGGTCATCGCGTAGTCACGGACCGGGGCGATGCACTTCAGGTCGGGGGCGAGGGCGACGATGCCGGCCTCGAAGCGGACCTGGTCGTTGCCCTTGCCGGTGCAGCCGTGGGCGACCGTGGTGGCGCCGTGCTTCTGCGCGGCGGCCACGAGGTGCTTGACGATGGTCGGCCGCGAGAGGGCCGAGACCAGCGGGTACCGGTCCATGTAGAGGGCGTTCGCCTTGATCGCCGGGAGGCAGTACTCCTCGGCGAACTCGTCCTTGGCGTCGGCCACTTCGGCCTCCACCGCACCGCACGCGAGGGCGCGCTTGCGGATGACGTCCAGGTCCTCGCCGCCCTGGCCGACGTCCACCGCTACGGCGATGACCTCGGCGCCCGTCTCCTCGGCGATCCAGCCGATGGCGACGGAGGTGTCCAGTCCGCCTGAGTAGGCGAGTACGACGCGCTCGGTCACGGGTTTCTCCTCACGTGCATTCGCTGTTATGCATGAGTATGCAGAACTCCGCATGATTCGTCAATCGCAGCGCGCGGGTAGGCACCGGGCATGGGAAAGACATATGAGCGCATCGAGGGCAGGCTGCGGAGATTCATCGAGGACCAGCCCCTCTTCTTCACCGCGACCGCGCCCCTGTCCGGCGACGGCACGGTCAACCTCTCCCCCAAGGGCCTCAAGGGCTCCTTCGCCGTCCTGGACGAGCTCACGGTGGCCTATCTCGACTTCGCCGGCTCCCACGCGGAGACCATCGCCCACCTGCGCGAGAACGGCCGGATCACCCTCATGTGGTGCGCCTTCCAGGGCCCGCCCACCATCGTCCGCGTCCACGGCCGCGGCGAGGCCGTCCTCCGCGACGACCCCCGCTTCCCGGGGCTCCTCGCCGCGTTCCCGGACATCGACCCCACCCGGCACGGCCTGCGGGCCGTCATCGTCGTCCGCGCCGACCTGATCCGCGACTCCTGCGGCTACGCCGTCCCGTTCATGGCCTACGAAGCGGACCGCGAACTCCACGCCAAGCGCTTCGCCCGCGAGGACGACACCTCCCTGAGCGCGTACTTCGCCAAGAAGGACCACATCGCCACGAGCATCGACGGCCTGCCGGGGCTGCCCCTGCCGCTGCCGCCGACGACCGCCTGAGACATCACCGCACACCGCTGAACACTCCGCGCGTACCGCTCGTATCTGTGGGCCAAGGGTCAAGTCCCCACGGAGGAACCGTGACCACCACGCTTGCGGGCGGACGTGCCGCCCGCCGCCAGACGATGCGCCGCATTCGGCCGCGCCGCTCCCCCGCCGTTCCGCTGCTGCTGGCGGTGTGGGCCGGAGCGGTGGCCGTGTTGTGGCTCTGGTGGCACAACACGCCGTCCATCGCGGACAACGCCGGCCGGATTCTGAACGCGGGCCGGATCACCGGGCTGCTCGCCGGATACCTGATGGCGCTGGTCGTGCTCCAGATGGCGCGCGTACCCGCCCTGGAGCGGCGGGTCGGCTCGGACCGGGTGGCCCGCTGGCACGCGATGAGCGGCCGCTACACGCTGAGCCTGGTCCTCGCGCATGTCTTCCTCATCATGTGGGGGTACGCGCTCCAGGCGGGCAAGTCCCTCGGGGACATCGTCCAGCAGACGATCGACTCGGTGAACCAGCTGCCCGACATGGGCAAGGCGGCCATCGGCACCGGCCTGTTCGTGGTGATCGGGCTGTCGTCCATCGGTGTGGTGCGGCGCAGGCTGCCGTACGACACCTGGTACCACGTGCACCTGCTGACGTACGCGGCGGTGTTCCTGACGTTCTGGCACCAGATCACCACCGGCAACGACTTCGCGGTGGAGCCGACGGCCAAGACCTTCTGGTACGTGCTCTACGGCGCGGTGACCGCGCTGGTGCTCTGGTACCGGATCTTCGTGCCGATCCGGCTGAACCTGCGGCACCGGATGCGGGTGGAGGCGGTGATCGAGGAGTCGCCGGGCATCGTGTCGGTGCTGATCTCGGGCCGCAAGCTGCACCGGATGGGCGCGCAGGCGGGCCAGTTCTTCCGCTGGCGGTTCCTGGCCCCCGGAATGCGGTTCAGCTCGCACCCGTACTCGCTGTCGGCGGCACCCCGCCCGGGGATGCTGCGGATCACCGTGAAGGCGATCGGCGACCACAGCGCACGGCTGCGCGAGCTGACGCCGGGCACGCGGGTGTGGGCGGAGGGGCCGTACGGCGCGCTCACCGCGCAGCGGCGCAGCCGGGGCAAGGTGCTGCTGGTCGCGGGCGGGGTGGGCATCACGCCGATGCGCGCGCTGTTCGAGACGCTGCCAGGGGCGGCCGGTGACATCACGCTGCTCTACCGGGCCAACACCACGCAGGACCTGGCCCTGTGGGACGAGCTGGCGACCATCGCCGAGGAGCGCGGCGCCCGGCTGATGTACGCGGTGAACAGCCCGGAGGGGCGGCGCCCGGACATCTCGGCGGAGAACCTCCAGCGCAAGATCCCCGACATCGACCGGCACGACGTCTTCATGTGCGGCCCGCCCGGTTTCGCGCAGTCGGTGTACGAGGCACTGCGCGGCGCCGGGGTGCCGGCCCGCCGTATCCACCACGAGTCGTTCGAGATGTGAGCGGCGCTCACCGAAGACCGTTCGCACAGGACTTGGAGCCCAGGAAGTCATGAGGAAGAGCCACCCGATTCGGCGGGTCGTGCTGGCCACCGCCGCGACCGTGTCCGGTGTCGTACTGCTGCTGTCGCTGAAGCCCGCCTCCGATCCGGCCTCGGCGTCGGCGGCGGGCGCGGCCCCGCAGCAGACGGCGGCCGCGCAGGAGTCGCCGCAGGGCGGGGCCGAGCAGGCCGGCGCCCAGGGGACGGTGACCGGTGACGTGACCCAGACGCAGTACGGGCCCGTGCAGGTGCGGCTGACCGTCAGCGGCGGGAAGATCACCAAGGCGGAGGCGGTCCAGGCCCCGAAGGGCGGGACCAGCGACCAGAAGACCGCGCTCTCGGTGCCCAAGCTCAACCAGGAGGCGGTGGCGGCGCAGAGCGCGGACATCGACTCGGTGTCGGGGGCGACGTACACGAGCGCGGGGTACAAGAAGTCGCTCCAGTCGGCGCTGGACAAGGTGAAGGCGGCGGCGCCCGCTCCGGGCTCCGGGTCCAAGCCCGGTTCGGGCTCAGGTTCCGGCTCCAACTCAGGCTCAGGCGGCGCTGGTTCGGCCGAGGCGGCCGCTCCCCGTACGGTCACCGGCAAGGCCGTGCAGACGGCGTACGGCGCCGTCCAGGTGCGGATCACGGTCAGCGGCAAGAAGATCACCAAGGCCGAGGCGGTCCAGGCGCCCAAGGGCGGCACGAGCGACCAGAAGACCGCGCTCTCCGTGCCCAAGCTCAACCAGGAGGCCGTGGCCGCCGGGAGCGCCGACATCGACTCGGTGTCCGGGGCCACCTACACCAGCACCGGCTACAAGCAGTCGCTCCAGTCGGCGCTGGACCAGGCCGGTGGCTGAGCGGGTGGCCGAGCGGGCGCGGGACTCCGCGGTGCGGCACGCGGAGGAGGTCATGGGGACCGTGTTCTCCTTCGACGTGCGCGGCGGGGAGCCGGACGCGGTGCGCGCGGCGCTGGACGAGGCGGTCGCGGGCCTGCACCGGGTGGACGCGGTGTTCAGCACCTACCGCGAGGACAGCGAGGTCTCCCGGCTGGCCCGGGGCGAGCTGACGGTGGACCAGTGCGCGCCGGAGGTCGCCGAGGTGCTGGACCTCGCGGCCGAGGCGGAGCGGGTCAGCGAGGGCTGGTTCAGCCCGCGCTACCGGGGCACCCTCGACCCGACCGGGATCGTCAAGGGCTGGTCCGCCGAGCGGGCGGCCCTGGCGCTGGCGGCCGTGGACGGGGTGCGCGGGGTCAGTGTGAACGGCGGCGGCGATGTGCAGATGTGCGGCGCGCCCGAGCCGGGGCGGCCCTGGCGGGTGGGCGTGGCCGACCCGTTGCGGCCGGGCGGGCTCGCGGCGGTGATCTCGGCGGCCGGCACGGACGAGCTGTCCGTGGCGACCTCGGGGACGGCCGAGCGCGGCCCGCACATCGTGGACCCGCGCACCGGCAAGTCGGCGGTGAGCGACCTGGTCGCGGTGACGGTGGTGGGACCCCGGCTGACCTGGACGGACTGCTGGGCGACGGCCGCCTTCGCGATGGGCTCGCGCGAGGGGCTCGCCTGGCTGGAGTCGCTGCCGGACGTGGAGGGCTTACTCATCACGGCCGGGGACGAGGTGCGCTGTACCGGGGGGCTGGCGACGCGGCTCGGCTGACCTGCCGCCGTATCGCGCCTACGCGGCGCACCGGGCAAGGGGCGTACGGGAGTTGTGAGACTCCGGTACGCCCCTTCGCCGTGTGGCCTTGGCCGTGTGTCCTTGGCCGTGTGCCGGTTCGTCACTGGCCGTTCTGGGCCAGCCGCAGCAGATGGTCGGCGAGTGCCTGGCCGCCGGTGGGGTTGCGGCTGATGAGCAGCAGGGTGTCGTCGCCGGCGATGGTGCCGAGGATGTCGTGCAGTTCGGCCTGGTCGATGGCCGAGGCGAGGAACTGGGCGGCGCCGGGCGGGGTGCGCAGGACCACGAGGTTGGCGGACGCCTCGGCGGAGATCAGCAGCTCCTGGGACAGCCGCCGCATCCGCTCCTCCTTGGCGGACTCCCCGAGCGGCGCGCGCGGGGTGCGGAAGCCGCCCTCGCTGGGCACCGCGTAGATCAGGTCGCCGTCGGTGTTGCGGATCTTGACTGCGTTCAGCTCGTCGAGGTCGCGGGAGAGCGTCGCCTGGGTGACGCTCAGCCCGTCGTCGGCGAGCAGTTTGGCGAGCTGGCTCTGCGAGCGCACCGGCTGCCGGTTGAGGATGTCCACGATCCGGCGGTGGCGGGCGGTGCGGGTCTGCGGCACCGCGGGACCGGCACCCCCCGCCTGTCCGTGGTCCTGCGCCTGACTCATCGTCGTCTCATTCTCCGGCTCGTCCGTCCTCTCGGCTTGCGTCGAGGATGCCGGGCAGCGCCTGGAGGAAGGCGTCCGCCTCGTCGTCGCGCAGGTTCAGCGGGGGCATGAGCCGTACGACGTCGGGGGCGGGCGCGTTCACCAGGAACCCGGCTTCCTGGGCCGCCGCCTGCGCCTGCGCCGCGTACGGTCCGGTGAGCACGATACCCAGCAGGAGCCCCGCACCCCGTACATGGTCGACCAGCGGGTGGCCGAGCGCCTCGATTCCGGCGCGCAGGTTCTCGCTCTGCCGCTTGGTGTTGGCGAGGAGTCCCTCGGCCTCGATGGTGTCGAGGACGGCGAGTCCGGCGGCGCAGGCGACCGGGTTGCCGCCGAAGGTGGTGCCGTGCTGGCCGGGCTGGAGCAGGTCGGCGGCGCGGCCGAAGGCGAGGGTGGCGCCGAGCGGGAGTCCGCCGCCCAGGCCCTTGGCGAGGGTGACGATGTCGGGGAGTACGCCGTCGTGGGCCTGGTAGGCGAACCAGTCGCCGGTGCGGCCGACGCCGGTCTGCACCTCGTCCAGGACCAGCAGGGCGCCGGTCGCGGCCGTGATCGCGCGGGCGGCCTTGAGGTAGCCGGGCGGGGGGACCACGACGCCGTTCTCCCCCTGGATCGGCTCGATGATGACCATGGCGGTGTCGTCGGTGACGGCGTCGGCGAGCGCGCGGGCGTCGCCGTAGGGCACGTGGGTGACGTCGCCGGGCAGCGGCAGGAACGGCGTCTGCTTGGCGGGCTGGCCGGTCAGCGCGAGGGCGCCCATGGTGCGGCCGTGGAAGCCGCCGGTGGTCGCGACCATGTGGGTGCGTCCGGTCAGCCGGCCGATCTTGAGGGCGGCCTCGTTGGCCTCGGCGCCGGAGTTGCAGAAGAACACCTTGCCGTCCCGGCCGAACAGGCGCAGCAGGCGCTCGGCGAGGGCGACGGGCGGCTCGGCGACGAAGAGGTTGGAGACATGCCCGAGGGACGCGATCTGCGTGCTGACGGCCTCCACGATCGCGGGGTGGGCGTGGCCGAGGGCGTTGACCGCGATGCCGCCGACGAAGTCGAGGTACCGCTTGCCGTCGGCGTCCCACACGGCGGTGCCCGCGCCGCGCACCAGGGGCAGGCGCGGGGTGCCGTAGTTGTTCATGAGGGCGCCCTGCCAACGGGCGGTCAGGTCGGCGTTGTTGACGGTGCTCGTGTCGCTCATGACTCCCCCGGGGTGTCCGGCTCGTCGTCGGGCACGACCATGGTGCCGATGCCCTCGTCCGTGAAGATCTCCAGCAGGATCGAGTGCTGGACCCGGCCGTCGATGACGCGGGCGGTGTTCACGCCGTTGCGTACGGCGTGCAGGCAGCCCTCCATCTTGGGCACCATGCCCGAGGAGAGCTCGGGCAGCAGTTTCTCCAGCTGGGTGGCGGTGAGGCGGCTGATCACCTCGTCGGAGTGCGGCCAGTCCTCGTAGAGGCCCTCGACGTCGGTGAGGACCATGAGGGTTTCGGCGCCCAGCGCAGCAGCGAGTGCCGCAGCCGCCGTATCAGCATTGACGTTGTAGACATGACCGTCGTCCTCGGAGCGGGCGATGGAGGAGACGACCGGGATGCGGCCGTCCGCGAGCAGGGCCTCGATGGCGCCGGTGTCGATGTCGGTGATCTCGCCGACGCGTCCGATGTCCACGAGTTCGCCGTCGATACGGGGCTGGTGGCGGGTCGCGGTGATGGTGTGGGCGTCCTCGCCGGTGAGGCCGACGGCGAGCGGGCCGTGCGCGTTGAGCAGGCCGACCAGTTCGCGCTGGACCTGCCCGGCGAGCACCATCCGTACGACGTCCATGGCCTCCTCGGTGGTGACCCTGAGCCCTGCCTTGAATTCGCTGACGATGCCGTGCTTGTCGAGCGCGGCGCTGATCTGCGGGCCGCCGCCGTGCACGACGACCGGCCTGAGCCCGGCGTGCCGCAGGAAGACGACGTCCTGCGCGAAGGCGGCCTTCAGCTCCTCGTCCACCATGGCGTTGCCGCCGAACTTGATGACGACGGTCTTGCCGTGGTGCCGGGTGAGCCAGGGCAGCGCCTCCACGAGGATGCGGGCCTTGGGGAGCGCGGTGTGCTTCCGCGTCGGGCTGCTCATGAGCTGTACGCGCTGTTCTCGTGGACGTAGTCCGCGGTCAGGTCGTTGGTCCAGATGGTGGCGGTCTCGGTGCCCGCGGCGAGGTCGGCGACGATGTGGACCTCGCGGTAGCGCATGTCGACCAGGTCGCGGTCCTCGCCGACCGAGCCGTTCTTGCAGACCCAGACGTCGTTGATGGCGACGTTGAGCAGGTCGGGGTCGAAGGCGGCCTTCGTGGTGCCGATGGCGGACAGGACGCGGCCCCAGTTGGGGTCCTCCCCGTGGATGGCGCACTTGAGGAGGTTGTTGCGGGCGATGGAGCGGCCGACCTCGACGGCGTCCTCCTCGGTGGCCGCGTTGATCACCTCGACCTTGATGTCCTTGCTGGCGCCCTCGGCGTCGCCGATGAGCTGGCGGCCGAGGTCCTCGCAGACCTTGCGGACGGCCTCGGTGAACTCCTCCTGGCCGGGCGTGATCCCGGAGGCGCCGGAGGAGAGCAGCAGGACGGTGTCGTTGGTGGACATGCAGCCGTCGGAGTCGACCCGGTCGAAGGTGACCTTGGTGGCGGCGCGCAGGGCCGCATCGAGTCCCGCGGTGTCCACGTCGGCGTCGGTGGTGAGGACGACGAGCATGGTGGCGAGGCCGGGGGCGAGCATGCCGGCGCCCTTGGCCATGCCGCCGACCGTCCAGCCGTCGCCGCTGACCACGGCCGTCTTGTGGTGCGTGTCGGTGGTCTTGATGGCGATGGCGGCCTTCTCGCCGCCGTGCTCGCTCAGGGCGGCGGCGGCCGTCCCGATGCCGGGCAGCAGCTTGTCCATCGGGAGGTGCACGCCGATGAGCCCGGTGGAGCAGACGGCGACCTCGATCGCCCCGCGCCCGAGGACCTCGGCGGCCTTCTCGGCGGTGGCGTGGGTGTCCTGGAAGCCCTTCGGACCCGTACAGGCGTTGGCGCCACCGGAGTTGAGGACGACGACGGAGACCTCGCCGCTCTTGATCACCTGCTCGGACCAGAGCACCGGGGCGGCCTTCACGCGGTTGGCGGTGAAGACTCCGGCGGCGGCTCGGCGGGGGCCGGTGTTGACCACGAGGGCCAGGTCGGGGTTGCCGTTGCCCTTGATCCCGGCGGCGATGCCCGCCGCGGTGAATCCCTTGGCCGCTGTGACGCTCAAGGCGCGACTCCGATCGTGGAAAGCCCGGTGGTCTCGTCGAGCCCGAGGGCGATGTTCATGCTCTGTACGGCACCGCCCGCGGTGCCCTTGGTCAGGTTGTCGATGGCGCTGATCGCGATGACGCGGTGGGCGTCGGGGTCGTACGCGACCTGCATCTGGACGGCGTTGGAGCCGGTGACGGAGCCGGTCGCGGGCCACTGCCCCTCGGGGAGCAGGTGGACGAACGGCTCGTCGGCGTACGCCTTCTCGTAGGCGGCGCGCACCGCCTCGGCGTCCACACCCGGGCGCGCCTTCGCGCTGCACGTGGCGAGGATGCCGCGGGGCATGGGCGCGAGGGTGGGTGTGAACGAGACGGAGACGCGCTCGCCCGCCGCCGCGCTCAGGTTCTGGATCATCTCCGGGGTGTGCCGGTGGCCGCCGCCCACCCCGTACGGCGACATGGACCCCATGACCTCGCTGCCGAGCAGATGCGCCTTGGGCGCCTTGCCCGCGCCGGAGGTCCCGGAGGCGGCGACGATCACGGCCTCGGGCTCGGCGAGGCCGGCGGTGTACGCCGGGAAGAGCGCGAGGGAGACGGCGGTCGGGTAGCAACCGGGCACCGCGACGCGCTTGGACCCCTCCAACGCGGCGCGGGCACCCGGGAGTTCGGGGAGGCCGTACGGCCAGGTACCGGCGTGCGGGCTGCCGTAGAACCGCTCCCAGTCCCCGGCGTCCTTCAGCCGGAAGTCCGCGCCCATGTCGATCACGAGCACGTCGGGACCGAGCTGCTCGGCGACGGCGGCGGACTGTCCGTGGGGCAGCGCGAGAAAGACGACGTCGTGCCCGGCGAGGGTCCCGGCGCTGGTCTCTTCGAGCACCCGCCCGGCGAGCGGCACCAGCTGCGGCTGCAGCGCCCCCAGCCGCTGCCCGGCATTCCCGTGCGCGGTCACGGCCCCGACCTCGACCGCCGGGTGCCCGAGCAGCAGCCTCAGCACCTCTCCCCCGGCATACCCACTGGCACCGGCGACAGCTACGCGGACTGTCATGTCAGCCTCCTTCATTGGCATGACTATACGTAGTGCTGCACTTTTATGCAATGACGTGCTGGAGGGCCGACACCGACCGGGCCTGACCCCTCTAGACTCCGACGATGATCGAGATCCTCGAGAACCTGGACCTGCTGTCCCGGCCGAACCTCGACCTCGCCGGTGTCGAGGTGAACGGCATCGCCCTGGGGGCGCCGGCCACCGCCGTTCCACGGCAGCACATCGTGGAAGGCCTGTCCTCCGTCGTCGCCCGGTATCGCGGTGGGACCGACCTCGAAAGCGAGTACTACGACGCCGAGGGGCGGAGACTGACACTGGACGAGGTCATCGACGACGTCGTCCGGTCGGACGGATTCCTCTACGGCACTGACGAGATCAACTACAAGGTGCGCGCCGGAGCGGTGGTCGGCTTCGCGATCGGCGGCCCACATCTGTCCCACTTCGCACACCTGACCTCGTACGAGGAGTTCCTGACGGTGTTCGGCCGGCCTGACCGGATGCGCGAGAACGAGGCGTACGGCGACCTCATGAGCTACGAGACCTACTACTGGGGCGCTCGGAAGCATGTGACCTGGGACACCTGGGAGCACCGGGTGAGCTTCATCAACCTGGGCGACTTCGAGGGGAACAGCGGCCCCTGACCAGACGGGCCGGCTCAAGCGCTCAGTCACGCTGTGTGAAACTGAGCGTGACAGTTGGGCTCCTGAGTGCGATGGCCGGTACGCAGGGCGCCCCTTCCCCCTGCCCTTGGAGCAGTGTGCCGCCGTCTTTCGTCCACCGGATCACCAAGTACGACCCCGCCGACCGCGATGAGCACGGCCATTACACCGGCGACCAGGACACGGTCAGCGACCACGGGCCTGTCGAAGCGGCGTACCTGGAGGCGGTCGCCGCGTTCGCGAGGGCCTCGGGCGTCGACCGGCTGGAGATCCGCGAGCCCTCGGTCACCGGTTTCGTCCACTTCGGTGCGGAGCCGCCCGTCGAGGGGCACGGCCTCGGCGGGCTCTTCCCGCCCGACCTCACCGGCTACCACGACGGGGCCCAGGTCTCCCTCCCGGTCGCCCTGGAACTGGTCCGGGCCATGCTCCGCGACCAGGGCGCCTGGTGCCGGCTGGAGGTCGGGGACGCGTTCACCGTGCACGTCGGGTGGGACCAGTACGTGTACGTGGGCAGCGACCGGCCCTGCGCGGACGCCGTGGCCCGTACCCGGGAACTCGGCCTCTTCCCGGAACCGCTGACGGTCTCGCCCTACGCGGCCGAGTTCGACGAAGCGGAGGTCACGGAGCCGGCCGACGACGACTTCTGGACGCGCGTACACACCGCGCTCGCCTCACGGCGGACGCTGCTCCTTGAGGAGACCTACGTCCGCAACGCCGTACGCCGGCACCGCCTCACACCGGAGAACCTCGACACAGTGCGCGCCGCTCTCGGCCCCCGCGCCCTCCTCACCGTCTGGCCCGATCTGACCCCTGACATCGACGCGGTCCTCGCCGCACTCCCCGAGGAGGAATCCGTGGAGTTCCTCTGGGAGACCCGGGACGGAACGATCAGCCACGCGATCGTCGACGACACCGACTACCACCGACTCGCCCCCCAACTGACCGCCGCCCGAGCCGCCTACGCCCGCCCCCTCGACGAACCCCCGCTGCTCCGCGCCACGTTGCCGGACGGCGACGGGGTGCTGCGGGCCCGATGGTGAACGGATTCGCGCGCGCCGCGCGGAACAGCCGGGTGCCGTGTCACCCGGGTGTGGGGGCGTCGTGGGCCCAGGTGTGCAGGATGAGGGCTCGGTCTTTCCCTTCCACCTGTTCGGGCTCATCGTCGGTGGGGTGGAAGCCCAGGGCCCGTGCGACGGAGATGCTGGGGTGGTTGTCGGCCTCGATCTCCAGCAGGACTCGGGGGAGTTGCAGGACCTGGTGGGCGTAGTCGGTCAGGAGTCGCGCGGATCGAAGGGTGAGGCGAGCGGGATGCGGAGCCTCTTCGGGAGAGCCTGTCGGCGGACCGCTGGGCGGGGGGCTGTCATCGTAGCCCCGTCTCCTCGCCTCGCTGCGGGTGGCGTACGACCAGCAGGGCCTCGACGTCTCCGGCGGGTGCCTCGTACAGGTGCGGGACGTCGGCGGGCCAGGTGGCGTGCGCGCCCGGGCCGACCAGGACGGGGTCGGTGAGGCGGCCGACGCGTGCCGTGCCGGTGAGGACGATGAGGTGCTCGGTCGTACCCGGGGAATGGGCGGCGGACTCCTGCGCCGCTCCGGAGCGGAGGCGAACCCGGTAGGTCTCCGTGACGGAGGCGTCGGCCTCGAACCGCTCGACGAGGACGGCTTCGACGACGCGACCGGAGATCCTGGCCGGAGGCGCGAGATCCCGCAGCGCGGTGCTCAGAGGCACCTTGAGTGCCGCCGTGAGGGCGTAGAGCGTTTCCAGTGTGGGGTTGCGCCGGCCGCTCTCCAGTTCGGAGATCGTCCCCTTGCCGATCTTGGACCTGCGCGCCAGTTCGGACAGGGACATCCCCCGCGCCTCGCGCAGCTCCCGTACCCGCAGGCCGACGCCGGCGGCCAGATCCATGGAGCCCCTTCCCCTGTCCCGAAGCCGGTTGATCCGAGCCCTTCGCGGGCCCTATCGTTCCATACACAGAACGTTCCGTATACGGAACGAACGAGGGTTCACGCTGCACGAAGGAGTCACATGGCGCCCCAGGAAGGCACATCCCTGCCCGCCCGCAGCAAGGAGGTGGCCCGCGTCCTCGCCGAGGCCGGAATCGAGGGCCGGGTACGCGAGTTGGCCGCCTCCGCGCGTACGGCTGCCGAGGCCGCCGAGGCCCTCGGCTGCGAGGTGGGCGCGATCGCCAACAGCCTCGTGTTCATCTCCGACGACGAGCCCGTTCTGGTGCTGACCAGCGGCCGGCACAAGGTGGACACCACGGCGCTCGCCGACCGGTGGGGGCGCGGCAAGCTCCGGCGTGCCACTCCGGAGCAGGTGCGTGAGGCCACCGGGCAGGCGATCGGGGGCGTGGCTCCGGTGGGCCACCCCCGGACGCTTCCCACCGTGGTGGACGCGGCTCTCGGCGACTACCCCCGGCTGTGGGCCGCCGCCGGAACGCCCCACACGGTCTTCCCGACCACCGCAGGTGAACTCCTCCGGCTCACGGGCGGGCTCGTGCTTCCCGTCGGGCCGTGACTGGTCCGGCCAGGTCCGCGAAGCCCTTTCCGGTGCGGTCCGCGAAGCCCTCGTGCGCCCGTCAGGCGTGGGGCCGGCGGACGGGATGGCCGTCGGGGCCGGGGACGAGCCAGGAGCCGTCGCCCAGGGGGGTCAGGTCGTACGGGTCGGACACCTCGGTGGTGATCTCGCCGCCGATCGTGCCCGTGCGCACGTCGACCAGGTGGTGCCGGAACCACTCGTCCCCGTCCTCGGTCTCGCCGCCCAGGGTGACGACGGCCGTGTCCGGGGTGAGGTAGCCGCCGGACCATTCCACGAACGTCTCCTCCGGGTCGTAGCCGAAGTCCTCGACGGAGAGGGCCAGGAGGACGTCTCCGCCGGGGTGTGCGTGGAAGGCGACGTCCGTCTGGCCGTGTTCGACGGACATGAACCGCTCCCCGCCAGGCGCGAGGCCGATCAGGCAGCGGTCCGACCAGGGGTAGGTCGTGAACTCCGGTACGCCGTCGGCGCCGAGCGTCCCGCGCACGGTGACCACGCCGTCCTGGCCCTCGCCGATGTCGAGGTAGACGCTGCCGTCCAGGGGGTGTACGTGGTGGAAGGCGCCGTGCCCCACCGTCTCCAGCTGCCTGCGGGCGAGCACCTCCCCGCTGTCGGCGTCGTACACCACCCACTGGTCGCAGCCCCCGCGTCCCGCCATCGCGTCCGGCCGGTAGACCCATACCGTCCGGCCGTCCAGGAGAAGGCACAGCCGGGGCGGTGGCCATGGCGCTCCTCGGAGCGCGGCTCGAAGTCCGACGCCCACACCGGGTCACCGGCGCGGGTGAGGCAGACGACGCCGTTCAGGGTCGTGTAGACGGCTCGCGACAGATCGGGGCGCACCGCCGACTCCACGACCTCGTCGCCGGGCCGGGGCCGGAAGACCACCACGGGCTCCAGCGGCCCGAAGACGTCCGGGTCCGCCGTCGGACGGTAGGCGCGGATCTGTCCGTCGCGGTGGCGCGTGACGACCTTCGGAGGGGGCGTGGGAGTCATCCGGAGAGGCTAGCGCCCGTGGTCGCCGTCCGGCTCCGGCGGGACAGCCCGGCGCACACCTACGAGCTGCCGGCCGCCGCTTCCGCCCACACCCCCGAGCGGTCACCGGCGCCCCGACATCATCGGGCACCAAGAGTCGGGTCCGGGGTCGCCCGCCCCGCCTAGCGTCGTCCATGTCAAGAGGAAGGAACCGGGACGTGCTGGAGCGGCTCAATCAGGTGATGGACCGGATCGAGCGGGGGCTCGACGGGACCGTGGACGTCGAGGAGCTGGCGCGGATCGCGGCCACCTCCGTGTATCACCTGCGGCGGATGTTCTCCGCGCTGGCGGGGATGCCGTTGTCGGAGTACGTGCGGCGCAGGCGGCTCACGCTGGCGGGGGCCGAGGTGGTCGCGGGGCGGGAGACGCTGCTCGACATCGCCGTGCGGTACGGCTACGGCTCGGGTGAGGCGTTCGCGCGGGCGTTCCGCGCGATGCACGGCGTCGGGCCGGGTGAGGCCCGCCGCAGCGGAGCCACGCTCAGTTCGCAGCCCCGGATGTCCTTCCGCCTCGTGATCGAAGGGAGCGGCGGTATGCGGCATCGGATCGTGAAGAAGCCGGAGTTCGGCGTGGTCGGGTTCAAGGCGCGGGTGCCGTTGGTGCACCTGGGGCCGAACGAGGCGATCATCGACTTCGTCCGGGGGATCGACAAGGAGGAACTGGCGCGGCTGGCCAAGCTGTCGGACCAGGAGCCGGAGGGCGTCGTCGCGGTCTGCGACGACCTGGACCCGAGCCGGGCCGAGGGCACGGAGCTGGACTACTACCACGGGGTGGTCACCTCGGCCCCCGCGCCCGGTCACCTCGCGAGCCTGACCGTCCCGGCCGGCACCTGGGCGGTGTTCGGCGTCTCCGGGCCCATGCCGGACGCGGTGCAGCTGCTGTGGCGGGACGTGTTCACGCAGTGGTTCCCGTCCAACCCGTACGTGAGCCGTCCCGGACCGGAGATTCTGCGGGTCCGGCCCACCAAGGACGGCACCGGGGCCGACTGCGAGCTGTGGCTGCCGGTGGAGGAGGCGGGGCGGTACGCCGGGGGCGGGCGGCCGTAAGCTCGGGGCATGGATGCGGGAAGCGCCACGGCGGCGGAGCGAGCGGACGGCCACCACCTGCCCGTACCCGATGTGCTGGCCCACCTCGCCGGCCGCTGGCGCGTGACCCGTGAGGTGCGGGACCTCGCGAGCGGGGACACCGGCCGTTTCGAGGGCACCACCCTCTTCGCTCCCCTGCCGGACGGCGGACCCGGGCTGCTGCACGAGGAGTCCGGGGAGTTCACCTGGCAGGGCGTGACCCGGCCCGCGACGCGCACGCTGCGTTTTCTGCCGGGGCACGAGCCGGGTACGGCGGACGTACGGTTCGCCGACGGGCGGCCCTTCCACGAGCTGGATCTGCGGACGGGGCACTACCTCGCGGGCCACCCCTGCTCCGCCGACTTCTACCGGGGCGAGTTCACCGTCACGGACGCCGACCGCTGGCGTTCGGTGTGGCGGGTCGGCGGTCCGGCGAAGGATCTGGTGCTGACCACCGACTACGTGCGCGAGGGCTGAGCGGACACCCCGTCCAGGTGGAGGTTCCAGCGGCCCGAGCCGCCCAGGACGGTGGTGGCGGACAGCGGGCGTACGTCGATGTTCCAGTAGGTGGCGGGCGGCGCCTTCAGCGCGTACACCAGGGCCGCGCGGATCACGGCGGGCTCGGCGACGGCGACGATCCGGCCGTACTCGTCCACCGGGCGGGTGTCGAGCCAACCGCCGACGCGGGAGATGAACGCCAGCAGGGATTCGCCGCCGTGCGGTGAGGAGCGCGGGTCGGTCAGCCAGGCGTCCACCGCCTGCGGCTCGCGCGCCATCGCCTCGCCCAGGGTCAGCCCGCGCCAGCGGCCCATGTCGCAGTCGCGCAGGGCGAGTTGGACCAGCGGGGCGTACCCGAGGGCGTCGCCGGTGGCGCGGCTGCGCGGGGTCGGGGAGCAGTAGCGCAGCTCGGCGGCGGCCAGCGGGAGCAGGTGCCCGACCATCCGCTGCACCTCGTCCCACCCGGCCTGGTCGAGCGGCCGGTCGTCCCCGAAGCGCTCGGCGTACGAAGGGGAACCGGGGGCGGCCGCGACGAACGTCACCCGAAGTGGCATGGGCCGATGGTGGGCCCAGGACGGGTACCGGTCAAGGGCGATCAGGCCCCCGCCACGCGGAGTGACCGGAAAACACCGCCGCGCCGGGCGTCAGCCTCCCTTCACCAAAAGGGACTTGTGGGGTTCCAGCCCACTTCGTCGCGGCTTCAGCCCACTTCGTCGTACGCCGCCCGCAGCCGCCGTACCCCCTCCGCGATCTCCCCCGTCCCCGCGACCGCCGCGAAGCTCAGCCGGATGTGGGCCGCCGGGGGCTCCGCGCTGAAGTAGGCGCGTCCGGGGGTGACGGAGACGCCCGCGCGCAGGGCGGCGGCGGTCAGGGCCGGTTCCGTGACCCCCTCGGGCAGCCGGAGCCAGAGGTGGAAGCCGCCCAACGGGATGTGGGACACGGTGAGTTCGGGGAGCCGGAGCGCGAGCGCGCCGGTCATCGCCTCCCGTCGTGCCGCCAACTCGGCCGAGAGCGACCGCAGATGGCGCGGCCAGGCCGGGGAGCCGACGAGTTCGAGTGCCGCCTCCTGGAGCGGCCGGGGCACGAAGAAGCTGTCCACGATCTGGATGGCGCGCAGCCGTTCGAGGACCGGGCCGCGCGCGGCGAGCGCGGCGACCCGGAAGCTGGGCGAGGTGGCCTTGGTGAGCGAGCCGACGTGGACGACGACGCCGTCCGGGTCGTCGGCGGCGAGCGGGCGGGGCAGCGGGGGCGCGTCGGCGTGCGCGAGGCGGCGTACGTAGTCGTCCTCGATGACGAAGGCGCCCGACGCGCGGGCGATGCGCAGCACCTCGGCGCGGCGGTCGGGGGCGAGGACGGCGCCGGTGGGGTTCTGGAAGAGCGGCTGGCAGACGAACACCCGGGCGCCGGTGGCGCGGAAGGCGTCGGCGAGCAGGTCGGGGCGTACACCGTCGCGGTCGACCGGCACCGGTACGGGCCTGAGCCCGGCGGCGCGGGCGAGGTCCAGCATGCCGGGGTAGGTGGGCGACTCGACGAGGACGGGGGCGCCGGCCGGGGCGAGGGCGCGCAGCGCGGTGGCGAGCGCGGACTGGCCGCCCGCCGCGATCAGCACTTCGGCGGCGGTGACGGCGCCGCCGATGCCGCGCGCGAACCATTCGCGCAGCTCGGGCAGCCCCTCCAGGGGCGGGCGGCCCCAGGCGCCGGGGCGCCGTCCGGCGCGGGCGAGGGCGGCGGCCATGGCCTGCTCGGGCTGGAGGCCCGGGTGCGGGTAGCCGCCGCTCAGCTCCAGGACGCCGGGCGGCGGGGCGGGCAGCGAGATCATGACGCCGGAGGCGTCCACGGTGCGGGGGACGACGTCGCCGGTGCCGTCCGCGCTGAGCGCGACCTCCTGCCAGGAGGTGTCCCCTGCGGGCGCGGGTGTGGTGTGCGGCCGGGCGCGGAAGGCGCCGGCGCCGGGCCGGGTGACGACGAGCCCCTCGGCGGCGAGCTGGGCGAGCGCCCGCGAGACGGTCACCGGGCTGACCCGGAAGCGTTCGACCAGCGCCCGGCTGGACGGCAGCTTCTCGCCGGGCGAGTAGCGGTTCAGCTCCCGTCGCAGCTGTTCCGCCAGCTCACGCACACTGCTACGCTCGTTCATGAGAGCACAGAGTAGCGCTACCGCCACGACCCCGATAACGGTCACCACGCCCGCGCCGCGCGAGCCCCGGCTCATGGGCAGCGGCCTCGCGGCCCTCGGTGTCGTCGCCTTCTCCCTCACCTTCCCCGCCACCGCCTGGGGCCTGGAGAGCTTCGGCCCCTGGTCGCTCACGGCGGTCCGGGGCGTCCTCGCGGCGCTGGTCGCGGGCGGCTGTCTGCTGTTCCTGCGGGTGCCGCTGCCCGCCCGGCGCCATCTGCCGGGGCTCGCGGTGGTCGGGGCCGGTACGGTGCTCGGCTTCCCACTGCTGACCACGCTCGCGCTCCAGACCTCCACCACCGCGCACGCGGCCGTCGTCGTGGGCCTGCTGCCGCTGACGACCGCCGCGATGTCCGCGCTGCGCGTCGGGTCCCGGCCCTCGCGCCGCTTCTGGACGGCGGCGCTGGCGGGCGCGGCGGCGGTGGTCGCGTTCACGATCACCCAGAGCGGCGGCGCCCTGACCAGGGCGGACGCCTACCTTTTCGCGGCCCTGCTGGTGTGCGCGGCCGGTTACACCGAGGGCGGCAGGCTGGCCCGGGTCATGCCCGGCTGGCAGGTCATCGGCTGGGCGCTGGTGCTGTGCCTGCCGCTGAGCGCGCTGGGCGCGGCGCTGGCGCTCGGGCACGAGCCGGTACGGCTCACCGCGCACGGGGTGGCGGGCGTGCTGTGGGTCGCGCTGGGCTCGCAGTTCCTCGGCCTGGTGCTCTGGTACCGGGGCATGGCGGCCGTGGGCATCCCCCGGGCCAGCCAGTTGCAGTTGGCTCAGCCCCTGCTCACACTGGTGTGGTCGGCACTGCTACTGGGCGAGCACGTCACCGCGGCGGCTCCGCTGACCGCGCTCGCCGTGCTCGTGTGCATCGCCGTCACCCAACGGTCATGACCGTGAGGAGGGTTCCGAAGATGCGTGCGCACAAGGGGGATCACCTTGTCCAGCACGGGCGGGTGGTCGGACAGCACGACCAGGTCTCGGAAGTGGTGGAAGTGATCGGCGAGGAGGGCGCACCGCCCTACCGCGTCCGCTTCGAGGACGGCCACGAGGCCATCATGTCGCCCGGCCCGGACTGCCAGGTCCAGCACCCCGAGGACGAACAGAAGTAGAGCGGGACGCGGCGGGCGGACCCGGGCGGGTTCAGCGCGGCGGGCGGACCCGGGCGGGTTCAGCGCGGCGGGCGGACCCGGGTGGGTTCAGCGCGGGGGTCTCGCCGGCCGCCGGTAATGGTCGGCGACCACCCGTGCCATCGCCCCCAGGGGGTCGCGGGCCACGTCCTGGGCGGCGAAGAAGACATGGCCGCGCACCTGCGGATACCCCGCCGCCAGCGTGAGGTGCCGGGACAGCTCGGACGGGTCCTGCCAGGCCGGGGGCTGTCCGGCGGCGCCCGCCTTGTACAGCGCCTCGCCGATGTGGAGCCGGGTGCGGCTGCCGTCCGCCTGCCGGGCCCACCAGTCGACGAGCTTCGCGTAGTCGGCGGCCGCGAAGCCGATGTTCCAGTACACCTGCGGGACGATGTAGTCGATCCACCCCTCGCGCACCCATTTCCTGGTGTCCGCGCACAGGTCGTCGTACGTCTGCACGCCCGCCGTGGTGTCCGAGCCGCGCGGGTCGGTGGCCGCGTTGCGCCACACCCCGAAGGGGCTGATCCCGAAGCGGGCGGAGGGGCGTACGCGCCGGATGCCGGCGGCCATCTCGCGGATCAGCTTGTCGATGTTGGCGCGCCGCCAGTCGGCGCGGATGGGGAAGCCCGCGCCGTGTTCCGCGTACGCCGCGTCGTCGTCGAAGGTCTCGCCGGCCACCGGGTACGGGTAGAAGTAGTCGTCGAAGTGCACGGCGTCGACGGGGTAGCGGCGTACGGCGTCGAGCATGGCCCTCTGGACGAAGTGCCGTACCTCCGGCAGTCCGGGGTTGTAGTAGAGCTTCCCGCCGTAGGTGACGGTCCAGTCGGGGTGTCTGCGGGCCGGGTGCCAGGGGACCAGGCGGGTGGGGTCGGTGTGGTTGGCGACGCGGTACGGGTTGAACCACGCGTGCAGCTCCAGGCCGCGCGCGTGGGCCTCCTCCACCGCCGTGGCCAGCGGGTTCCAGCCGGGGTCGGCGCCCTGGGCGCCGGTCAGATATTCGGACCAGGGCTCGTACGGCGAGGGCCACAGCGCGTCGGCGGTGGGCCGTACCTGGAAGATCACGGTGTTCAGACGGTCCCGTACGGCCCGGTCGAGGTGGGCGGTCAGCTCCGCGCGCTGCTCGTCGGGCGGCAGACCCGGGCGGGAGGGCCAGTCGCGGTTGGCGACGGTGGCGAGCCAGACGCCGCGCATCTCGGTGCGGCGGGTGGGGTGCGGCGGCCGGGCGTGGGGTACGAGGGCCTGGGCCGACTGGACGCCCTGGGCCGCCGCGAGGGCGGTGACGGCGCCCAGCGTGAACGCTCTGCGCGAGACGGCGGAGGCCCGCGAGTGGCCCCCGGGGCCGGGCTCGGAACCGGCCCCGGAACCGGCCCCGGACTCGGGCCCGGAACCGGCCTCGGACCCGCGATCGGACTCCGTGCGAATCACCATGTCCACCCCCACACGCTCCGAATCCGCCCCATGACGGACCGTCCCGACGGTACGGCTTGCCCCTACCCCGTCGATCGATCATCGATACTTGGCGGTAACGTGCACGCTCGGAGCAGGCACCGATTCCGGAGGCCCTGCGAGAGTCAAGAACCAGCGAAGGGGACGATGTGACGGACTTCCGAGCCGGAGACATCTCGCGCGTCGGAGTCGTGGGCTGCGGCCAGATGGGCGCGGGCATCGCGGAGGTGTGCGCCCGGGCGGGCCTGGACGTGAAGGTCGCGGAGACCACGGGCGACGCCCTGGAGATCGGCCGGACCCGGCTGCACAACTCCCTGGCCAAGGCCGCCGAGCGGGGCAAGATCAGCGAGGAGGAGCGGGACGCGTCGCAGGCGCGGCTGAGCTTCACGACCGACCTCGGCGAGTTCGCGGACCGCGACCTCGTGATCGAGGCCGTCGTGGAGAACGAGCAGGTGAAGACGGAGATCTTCCGCGTGCTCGACCAGGTGGTGACCCGCCCGGACGCGATCCTCGCCTCCAACACCTCCTCGATCCCGCTGGTGAAGCTGGCGGTCGCCACGTCCCGCCCGGACCACGTGATCGGCATCCACTTCTTCAACCCCGCGCCCGTGCAGAGCCTGGTCGAACTGATCCCGGCGCTCACCACGTCCGAGGGCACCCTGAGCCGCGCCCAGCTCTTCGCCGAGAAGGTCCTCGGCAAGCACGCGATCCGCGCCCAGGACCGCTCCGGCTTCGTGGTCAACGCGCTCCTCGTGCCGTACCTCCTCTCCGCGATCCGCATGTTCGAGTCCGGCATCGCCAGCCGCGAGGACATCGACAACGGCATGGAGATGGGCTGCGCCCACCCCATGGGCCCCCTCAAGCTCTCCGACCTCATCGGCCTGGACACGATCGTCTCCATCGCCAACTCGATGTATACCGAATACAAGGAGCCCCTCTACGCCGCTCCCCCGCTGCTCCAGCGCATGGTCGAGGCGGGCCGCCTGGGCCGCAAGACGGGGTCGGGCTTCTACACGTACGCCTGACCTGGGCGTTCGCCCTCTGGCTTCACTGACGCCCGCAAGGATCGTCTGGGAGCTCAGGGAAGTCTCACTTGAAGCTGGAGTTGAGCCCCTGGCGGCTGTGAACTGGCCCCGCTCTCCACACCGGAGGGCGGGGCTTCTTTTCTGTCTCTGCAGGGCGGCTACGCTCGCGGAATGGCTGACTACGTACAGGTCTCGACAGCTACAGAAACCCGCGACCAGGCCGCCAAGTTGGCGGAGTCGGTGGTGCGTTCCCGGCTTGCCGCCGGTGCGCAGATCGTTGGCCCAGTTACCAGCGTGTTCTGGCACAACGGCGAGTTCGGCACTGGCGAGGAGTACAGGCTCCTGCTCACGACGACGGCCGCCCGGTACCCGGAGCTGGAGGCCCATCTGCTTGAGCACCATCCGTGGCAGAACCCGGAGGTGTGCGCCGTACCGATTGTCGCGGGAGCGGCCGCGTGCCTGGAGTGGATCGAGAAGTACACGGCCGCCGACTAGGTGGTGCGCTCGGCGAGTTCGGCGACCGCTGGGACGGCGGCGTGCTCGAGAGCGAGGGCGGACACGACGTGCCGGATCCGCTGTTGCGGCCGGACGGAAGCCACGCCGTCGGCGAGGTCTGCGGCCCGGGCCGCGACCCGGGCCGCCTCTTCGACTTCCCCGGCCGTCGCGTAGGCCTCCGCCAGCCATGTGGAGTAGAGAGCCTTGTCCCGCGCGTGCTCGTCATCGAACGCGGCAAGACCGCGCAGGGGGCGGCGGAGCTCCGTCCAGCAGCGGCACGCCATGATGTCCAGCTCGACGGGGGTGACCCACGACGACCAGTGTGGCTGCGGAGTGTCGGCGTCATCCGCCGCGAGCGCGCCGCAGGCTGCGGCGAGCGCCTCCTCGGTGGCGGCCGCGTCGCCCGCGACGGCATGCGCGTATGCGGCTCGCTCCCACAGAAAAGGGCCCCGCCCCTACTCTGGCAGTGCGAGCTGTTCAGAGTGGAGGGGCGAGACCTTGTCATCTGATGCCACCCCGGGCGAGACACTGACCGCTGATGTCCTGGCAACACTCCCATTCGGGAAACGTGTCCAGCGCGCCCGCGAGCGAACCGGCCGTACACGCGCCTACGTTGCCGACGTCATGGGGCACAGCGTGGAATGGGTCAAGGCGATTGAGACCGGCCGCATCGGGATGCCTGCACTGCCGAAGCTGCTGCGCCTGGCGCAGGTCCTCGGGGTTGATGACATCACCGAGTTGACCGGGGACGACCGGATCGCCGCCGCTTCGTACACCAAGCAGGAACACAAGGCGCTCCCCGTGATGAAGGCCGCCCTCACCCGGTATCAGATCACCCCCATCGACACGCCACCGGAGCCTGTCGCGGTGCTCAACGCCCGGCTGAGAAGCGCGTGGAGGCTGTGGCACGCGGCGGGGGAGAACCGCAGCCAGATCGTCGCGCTGCTGCCAGCGCTCCTGGCTGACTGCCAGCACGCCGCGCGCACCCTGGACGGCACCGACCGAAGGCGTGCTCTGGTGGCGCTCGCGGAGACCTACCATCTGGCCCAACTCTTCCTCGCCTTCCAGCCGGTCCCCAGCCTGGTCACGCTGACCGGGGACCGGGCGATGACAGCCGCTCAGGAAGCCGACAGCCCGCGCGCGATCGCGACGGCGGTCTGGTACCTCGGGCACATCCACCGGGACGCGGGGGATGCCGTGGAGGCCCGGGTGGAAGCCGCCGAGCAGGCGGTGTCTCTGCTGCCGGCAGACGATGACCCGGGACACATCGCCAGGCGCGGCCTGCTCCACCTGGCGGCCGCTCTGTCCTACGCGAAGACGGGACAGGCCGGAGACGCGAAACGCTACTGGGACAAGGCGGACAAGGCATCCAAGCAGCTCGGGGACTACACGCACCCGTGGCTGATCTTCGGGAAGGGCATCGTCCAGGGCTACGCGATCACCATGCACAACCATCTCGTCCAGCCCGTCGCCGCGCTTGAAGCCGCAAGCACCCTCGACCTCGCGTCGATCCCGTCCGCCACCCGGCGCTCCTACCACTTGATCGAAACAGCCCGCGCCCACAACCTCCTCGGGGAAGGCGCCGCCGCGCTGGGCTATCTGACGAAGGCATACCAGGAATCCCCGGAGACAGTGCAGTACAACCTGCACACGAGGGCCGTCCTGCCGGGACTCGCGAAGACCGGGCCCCGGATGATCCGCGAGGACGCCGCGGCCCTGGCCCGAGAGCTGAGCATCCCCGTGTGATCGCGTAAGGGGTAGGAACCGTACCCCCGGACGAGGGGGTACGGTTCCTACCCCTTGGACTGCACCAGCGGCCCTACGGTCACGGATGTGAGACGCGCCACCGTGACTAGGAGAGGCATCGCCGTGCCGCAGGAAACTGACGATCTGCCCGTGCCGCCGTTCCTGTCGCCGCTCGGCGGGGCGCCCTACGTCCGCTCTGAGCCTGACCCGCCCGAGGCGGTCATCTCCTGGCTGTCCGGCACGCACACGCAGCCGCACGGAGTGCTCGGCAACTGGGCCAAGTACGGTAGCGCGCTGCTGCCCCTGGGCGGGCGTATCGCGGCGGTGCGCATCCCCGCCGGCATCCTGCACGCCGCCGTGGACAGCGACGACGACCAGGTACTCGCCACCGTCGCCCGCGACACCCTGCGCGGCCCGCTCATCGCCGGAGCGTTCGCCCGCCGGCGGACCTACTGGGCGCTGGTCCCCTGGCGGCCGCTCACCTACTGGCCCGACTTCCTCACCAGCACCCCGTACCTGGGCCCGGGCCACTACCTGACCGTACCCGCCCTCACGAGAACCAGCCCACCCATCCCGTACTGGATCGCGCCACCGCGATACCGCTACGACCTCTGCTCCCGCGAGCACGTCTTCAACCTCATCCTGCGCGGCCGCCGGTCCTGACGGTCACCGTTGTGCCCCGTTGCCGGGAGGCCCCCCCGCGGCCGCTTCGGGGCGACGCCGCCCATGCTCCCCTCCGACGGGGGCTCACAGACTCCCGGTCCTCCGGCGACATCACCTGGAGGACCGGGGCGCCACCTTCCCAACCCGGGCTGGCGGCACGGACGATGAACACACCGAAGGAGAATGCGATGGAGGAAACGCTCACCTGGCGGATGGCCGGAGGCGGAGGCGACGGCGGGGACAGCCTGCCCGGCGAGCCGTGGCCGGGCCCGGAGGAGCCCCCGTCCCCCGACGGCGGCCCGCGGTACATCCGCTGAGATGACACTCACCGGAGTGGAGGAGGGGCGGTCCGAGCTGGGCCGCTCCCTTCTGGAACGCAAGCACATGTCGGCCGACTGGCTCCCGGCGTTCGCCGCCGTGCCCCGCTCGGCCTTCCTGCCCGACCTCATGTGGCCGCACGACATGGACACCGGGGCC
Source organism: Streptomyces sp. NPDC005435 (assembly GCF_040703155.1). Classification (NCBI taxonomy): domain Bacteria; kingdom Bacillati; phylum Actinomycetota; class Actinomycetes; order Kitasatosporales; family Streptomycetaceae; genus Streptomyces; species Streptomyces sp. NPDC005435. The sequence continues at coordinate 93,280 of NZ_JBEXEQ010000003.1, read as the reverse complement.
ACCGTCACCGTCGACCGGCGCGACGAACCGGACCGGTGGATGTCGTACGCCAACGCCGACGTGCCGATCGTCACCCAGTGGGACGACGGCGTGGGCGACGAGCAGGACAGCGTGCGCCGGGAACAGGGCACGGTGCCGACGTCGTCGGCGTCCATGCCCTCGGTCGTCTTCCGGATGCTGGCGGCCCTCGAGGTCGAACCCGGGCACCGGGTGCTGGAGATCGGCACCGGGACCGGCTGGAACGCGGGGCTCCTCGCCCACCGGCTCGGCACGGACAACGTGGTGAGCATCGAGGTCGACGCAACGGTGGCCGACGCCGCCCGTGAACGTCTGCGGGAGCAGGGGCTGCTCGGCCAGGTCCTCACCCGGGACGGCACGGAAGGCGACGAGGCAGGCGCCCCGTACGACCGGATCGTCTCCACCGCCGGGGTCCGGCAAATTCCCCGGGAGTGGCTCCTCCAGGCGCGGGAGGGCGGGATCATTTTCGCGCCGTGGGGGACGCACTTCGGCAACGGAGACGCCCTCGTACGGCTCCGCCGGAGCGAGGACGGCGGCCGCGCCGAGGGCCGCTTCCTGGGGCCCGTGGAGTTCATGAAGCTGCGGTCCCAGCGGTCCCCGTTCGTCGGTCACGCCGCCTACGTGCCCAACGGGGTGGGCGCCGCCGACCGCTCCACCACGGCCATCACCGAGGAGCAGCTGCTCGGCGACGGCCGGTTCGCCGTCACACGGTTCGCCGTGGGGCTGCGGGTGCGGAACTGCCACCACCAGGCGTCGGACAAGCGCGGCGGCGACAGGCCGGTGTGGTTCTACGGTCTGACCGACCGGTCCTGGGCCTGCGTCATGTTCCGTGACGGCGAGGCGGAGGCCACCGTGTGGCAGTCCGGGCCCCGCAGGCTGTGGGACGAGGTGGCGGACGCGATTGCCTGGTGGCGAGCGGCCGGCGAACCGGGCTACGAGCGGTTCGGGCTCACCGTCACCGTGTACGGCCAGGATGCGTGGCTGGATCGTCCGAAGAACTCCTGGGTCCTCTGACACCGGCGCCGCTCACGTGCTCCCCGTAGCACGCGAGCGGCGCCTCCCCGATCGAACCTGTGATTCAGCCGACCACCTCTGACAGAGGTACACCGACAGCCCGCGCGACACGTGGCAGCTTCTCCAGCCTGGGATTCTCGCGGCCGGCCTCCATGCCCTGGCAGTAGGTCCGGCTGATCGACGCAGCGAGGTAGACCTTCTCTCGCGTCCTCTGGCTTCACTGACGCCCTCAATGATCGTCTGGGAGCTCAGGGAAGTCTCACTTGAAGCTGGAGTTGAGCCCCTGGCGGCTGTGAACTGGCCCCGCCCTCCACACCGGAGGGCGGAGCTTTTTTTCTGTCTCTGCAGGGCGGCTACGCTCGCGGAATGGCTGACTACGTACAGGTCTCGACAGCTACAGAAACCCGCGACCAGGCCGCCCAGTTGGCGGAGTCGGTGGTGCGTTCCCGGCTTGCCGCCGGTGCGCAGATCGTTGGCGCATACTTCCCGAGTGGAGATGCAAGCCGAGGAGGCAGCGCGGCGTTGGCTGGCTGGCTGGCTGGCTGGCTGGCTGGCTGGCTGGCTGGCTGATCAGGGTGTCAGCCAGGTGCGTGACGGGTGGGTGAGCGACGAGAAGCCGGACGCGTTGCTCACCGCCAACGAGGTAGCGCACTCCTGGACCGCTGATGTGTTTGCCGAAGACCTGGATGCAGCCGACCAGGTGAGGTTGGCTTTCGGGCTGCTGGACCTCCTCGACGAGCACTGGGTCACGTGCGAGATCCGGTTCGCGAGCGCGGGGGCGGGGGGTCCCCTGCCGGCCGACGTGCTGTGGGACGGCTAGCGTCAGCGGCTGGAGGCGGACCGGGACGCTGAGGCCGTCACCTACTCGCTGTGGACGGACTGGTTCGAGGACTACGCCACGTCCGCGACGGCCTTCGCCGAGGTTCTCGGTAACGACATCGACCGGGGGGTATCTGAGCAATCGGAGTCCCTGCTCCGCCGAGCTCGTCGGGTTCTGGAGTGCTCGGGCCCGGTGCGCTGGACGGTGAAGGAGATGACGTATCGCACCGCCATGCGACTTTCCGCCCTGCACTCGGCCCTCTTCCGCAGCCTCCTGGCGAGCTTCCACGACGTCTACGGCGACCTGGAGCCGACTGCCGCACTAACCTTCCTCGCCCAGCTGGATCTCCCCACGAACACCCAGCACCTTGCCGAACTGCGCCACGTACTCGCCGCCGGGCACAAGAACCACTACCGCAGCCCTGGCGCCTGGGACGATGCGCTTCGCTCCTGCTCCTGAGCCGTTGGCCTGGCAGACCAAAGAAAGCTGCCCGCGACGTAGAGTCCGGCCGGTAGACGGTTGCGGTCTTCTCGTAACGGGTGGCGATGCCCCGCCACTGCTTCAGGCGGTTGATGCAGCGTTCAACGGTGTTGCGCTGCTTGTACGCCTCGCGGTCGAAGGCGGGCGGCTCACGGATCGCGCGTGAAGAGTACGCCTTGTCGGCCAGGACCACGTCCGGCCTGGTCCGGGGACGTCCTCGCTGCCGAGGGACGCGGAGGCGGCCCATGACGTGAGGGAAGACGGGCGCGTCGCCGGCCTGTCCGGCGGTGAGCACGAAGGCCAGCGGCCGACAGTGGGCATCGGAGGCGAAGTGGACCTTCGTAGTCAGTCCACCGCGAGACCGTCCGATGGAATCGTCATCGGGTTCGCCGGCCGGTGTCCTTTTTTACGGGCCCCGGCTGCGTGCTGGTGAGCGCGCACGATAGTGGAGTCGACCGAGACGGCCCGACCGAGATCCTCCTCGGCATCGGCCTGCGCGATCAGCGCGGTGAACACCCGCTCCCAGGTGCCGTCAAAGGCCCACATCCGCAACCGGTTGTAGACGCCCCCAGTTCCCGTACTTCTCGGGAAGGTGGACCCACTGCGATCCGGTCTGGAACTTCCAGGCAATCGCATCGATCACCTCACGGTGATCCCGCGACCGGCCGCCCCGCCGCGGCGTCCGGTCTGGCAACAATGGCTCGATCCGCGCCCACTGCACGTACGGCTCCGCCGGGGGAGGACAGAGCCGCTTCGTGATGTCCAGGTGGTGACGTGAAGCGGAAGGCACCCACAGAAAAGGGCCCCGCCCCTACTCTGGCAGTGCGAGCTGTTCAGAGTGGAGTGATGCGGATCGCGGAAGCGCTGCGAGTCCGTGACCTTGCCGACCTCACTGGACTACCGGACACGCACGTGGATCTCTTCGTCGGGCCCGGCCATCCCCGGCTCGCCGCCGTCAAGGCGGCCATCGACAGTCTCTCCGTCGGAACGAGCACGGAGCCGCCGCGCGTCCCCCATCTCGAGGCCCGGCTGCGAGCGGCCTGGAAGGCACGGCATCAGGCTCCCAACCACCGTGAAGTGATTGGTGCCTTGCTCCCCGGGCTGATCCGGGATGCTCAGGTCCTCGCCCGGCACGCCGATAGCACGGCGGACCGGCGTGCGGCGCAGGCGCTCCTTGCCCAGACTTACTCCCTGGCCCAGTTCTTCCTCTCTTACCAGCCCGACGCCGCCCTGCTGTGGCGGGTGGCTGAGCGCGGCATGATCGCTGCGCAGGGGTCCGACGACCCGCACGCCATTGGCGTCGCCGCGTGGCTCCCCGGGCAAGCACACCGTGATTCCGGGCGCCGCCACTTCGACGCCGCCGACGCCATCAACGAGCAGGCGCTCGGCTACCTGCGTCCCCTGCTTCCTGACGCAGACGATGACGTCCTCGCCATCGCAGGCGCCTTGGAGTTCGAGCTTGGCTACACCGCCGCCCGGCGTCGGGACACCGGGACTGCGTGGAGGCACTGGGACAAGGCCAACGATGTGGCCAAGCGTCTGCCCGCCGACTACTACCACCCCGTCACCTCGTTCTCGCGGGCGGTCATGGGCGCGCACGCTGTCACCACTGCTGTAGAGCTGCACCAGGGTGGCGAGGCCGTCCGGCAGGCTGCCCGCGCGGACGAGCTGACGATCCCCTCGCGGCCGCGTCAAGCACGTCACCGGATCGAGGAAGCGCGCGGCTACCAGCTCGACGGGCAACCGGACGTCGCGATCGCCACGCTGGAGGAGGCGTACAAGGCGGCGCTGGAGACGATCCGGTACAACGGCTACGCCCGCGCCCTCATCCGTGAAGAGGTCGAGTCGAAACAGGCGTCACGGCGGCGGCGCGCGGCCGAGCTGGCGGTGCAGGTGGGAGTCCTCACCGCGTAGGGACCGGATTCCGGTCCTCGGTACCGCGCCAGCGGCTCTACGATCACGGATGTGAGACGCGCCACCGTGACTGGGGGAGGCATCGCCGTACCGCAGGAAACTGACGATCTGCTTTGGACTTCTGCGTCGGCGAGGACGGGCGATGGTGGTTCCTGGAATGCAACCCGTCCGGCCAGTGGTACTGGCCGGAGGAAGCGACCGGCCTGCCCATGCTCTCGGCCTTGGCCGACCTCCTGGAGACGACATCGTGATCACACTCGACGCTCTGCAGCAGCAGCTCATCAACAGCATGACGCACAGCGGCGCCGTGCGAACGGAACCGTGGAAGAAGGCCGCCGCGGCCGTCCACCGTCACGAGTTCCTCCGCGGCGGGTACTTCCGGCCGGTCCCCGGCACCTCCCCGACGGCTTGGGCCCCCGTCTTGGAAACCGACGAGGAGTGGCTCGCCGGCTGCTACGCCGACCAGTCCCTCGTGACCCAGATCGCCGGCACCATCCGGCCCGAGGACGTCCAGGGCACGATCACGCGGCAGCCCACGAGCTCAAGCACGCTGCCCTCCCTGGTCCTGCGGATGCTCGAAGCCCTCCACGTCGGACCGGGAATGCGCGTCCTGGAGATCGGAACGGGCACCGGCTATTCCACCGCCGTCCTCGCCGCGCGCCTGGGCGAGGACAACGTGACCTCCGTGGAGTACGACGAGGACGTCGCTTCTCGGGCCCGTCGCGCCCTCGCGCAGCACGGCACTTGGCCCCTCCTGGTGACGGGCGACGGCCTTGAGGGATACGCCGCGTCCGCACCGTACGACCGGATCATCGCGACATGCGGAGTGCGCACGGTCCCCGCCGAGTGGCTCCGGCAGACACGGCCCGGCGGCGAGATCCTTACGACTGTCGGCGGTTGGCTCGGCGCCTCCGACCTGGTGCGCCTCACAGTTCACGACGACGGCACCGCGCAGGGCCCCGTCCTCGGCGGCCAGGTCGAGTTCATGCTCGCCCGCCCCCACACGCCCCCGCCGCTCGGCCTGCTCCCGGACCTCAGCGGGGGCGAAGAGCGGGAGGCGTTGGTCGGCGCGGATGTCCTGGCCGACTGGACGACGCGCTTCATCGCGCAGTTCGGTGCGCCCTCGGTCCAGCGCCTGGCCCTACAGGTCGACGGGCGCACCGAGGATGTCCTGCTCGACGTCGAGAGCGAGTCGTGGGCCTCTCTGTACCAGGACAGGGACCGGTGGATCGTCCGTCAGAGCGGACCCACCCGCCCGTGGGACGCGATCGAGGAACAGCTCGGCAGATGGCACGCCGCCGGAACACCCGCCATTGAGGACGCCACAGTCCGCGTCACGCCCGAAGGCCAGAGCCTCCACTGGCAGAAGTGAAAATAACGTGGCCGCCGGGATGGGCCGCCTCATGCGCCGACTCAAACCGGCTTACGGCGCGGCCGACTTCGTGGACGTTCCTGGAGGTCAACCCCTGCGGGCAATGGGACTGGATCCAGGCCGAGACCGGCCTGCCGATCGTCCAGGCGCTCGCCGACGAGCTGCAAGGAGTCAGCTGATGCACGTGGACTGGAAGCCGTACGCCGCCAACCTCGCGGCCGAGGCCGCCCATCCCTCCTCGCACTGGTGGGCACCGGTCACCGAGACCCCGCGCCACGTCTTCGTCCCGCGCTGGTTCGTGCCGGGTGGAGGCGGCTGGACCACCGTGGACGGTCCCGCCGACGAGGAGACGTGGGTGAAGGCCGTGTACTCGGACACCACGCTCGTCACCCGCGTCGGGCCCACGCACGCCGACCACATCCCCGGCGGGCACGTGACGACCGGACACCCTACGTCGTCGTCCACGCTGCCCGGTCTGGTCGTCTCGATGCTCGAACACGGCCGCGTCACGCCGGGCAACCGTCTGCTCGACCTGGCCACCGGCTCCGGCTACAGCGCCGCCCTCGCCTGCCACCTCATCGGTGACGAACGGGTGACCACCATGGACATCGACCCGTACCTCACCGAAGCCGCCGCCGACCGCCTCGACCACATCGGCCGGCACCCGGAGGTACGCACCGGTGACGCGACCGGTGAACTCCCCGGTGTCTTCGACCGGATCGTGTCCATGGTGTCCGTGCCCCGCATCCCCGCCACCTGGCTCCAGGCCCTCGCACCGGGCGGCCGCCTGGTGACCACTCTCGCGGACACCGGCCTGATCGTCACCGCCGACAAGACCCCGGACGGCGGCGCGTCCGGCCGGGTCGAATGGGACCGGGCGGCGTTCATGACCACCCGCACCGGCGCCGACTACCCGCCCCCGCTGAACGACCTGTTCACCACGGCGACTACCGACGACGGCGAGGTCACCACGTCGCCGTTCCCCGTCCTCGACGTGACGCAGGCCTGGGAGGTGTGGTCCATGCTCTCCCTGACCGCACCCGGCATCGAGCACCGCAACGGCACCGACGACGGCGCCCGCATGACCTGGATGCTGCACCCCGACGGCTCCTGGGCCCGCGCCCGCACCACCCCCGGCGAGCGCACGGCGACCGTTCACCAAGGCGGCCCGCGTCGCTTGTACGACATCCTCGACCAGATCCGCCGGCGTTGGGTGGAGACCGGCCAGCTTCCGGTCTACGGGGCGAAGGTCACCGTCACGCCCGACGACGAGACCACGCTGGCGCGGGACGGATGGACGGCCACGCTCTAAAAGCCGCCCTTCCCGCAGTCGAAAGACCCGCATGAGACTTCGACGACGGCTACGCACTCACCCGGCGACCGCCCTGACAAGCTGCTCTGTACGATCACCGAATACTGGGCGCTGGTCCGCCTGTCCTGTGCGGAGATCAGCAAGTGGTGCCCTGTCCGGACAGTTGAGGGAGTTGGCAGGTGTCCGTTTTGGACTTCTGCGCTCACGTCGCCGTGTGCGGTGAGGTCCTGGGAGTGGGACTCGGTGCCGACCCTGAAGCCTGGGAAGCCGCCCTGGGGGCGACATGCCTCGATGTTCCCGGTGGTGGCCTGCTGCGGCGGGACTACGGGCTCGTGGAGATCAACTTCTCGCCGGACCAGCCAGGGCGGCAAGGGCAGATGGACTGCTACCGCGTATCCGCGTCCGCCGCCCGCATCCACGTCGTCGCTGGCCCTGACCCGTACGGGTCAGGCGCCCCAGATCCAAGCGGACATCACAGGGGCGACGTCTGGTCCGTCGACGTGTGGTGACCAGCCGGCGACCTCCCAGCAGCGTGCGTGATATCTCTTCGCTACGAGCAGCGGCGGGCAACGGTCCGAAGAGCGCGCCACCCGGCTGATCGTCCGCACTCAAGCCCCCGTGCCGCATCCAACCGGCCAGCCCGCAGGCCAATGTGGGTTCGGCATGCCGTCATCGCCCATGTGTGCCCGCTGCCAGATCCCTTTCCAGTGGAACGGCGTCTCCGGGACGAACCGGTGCGGCTGTCCGCACGGGCATGGCGCCAGCACCCACGCGCACGCACGGCACAGCTCCACCCAGCCGTGCCCGGTCGAGTTCGACACCGGCGGTCTCTCGTCCCCGCAGGCGGGGCAGCCGGGGAGGTCGGCGCCGTCCAGAATCGCGTTCTGTCGCCGGACGTACTCAGGCAGCCGCAGCGACGGATGGCGAAACGGGTCTTCGTACCAGGCGCGGTTCGGGCCCTCCCACCAGCTCCGCAGCCACCATGGTCGCGGATTCACTACAGCCCGCCGCCCCGCCCGCTTCTCCGCCCGGCGTTGCGCGGCGTACTCCTCCGCTCGCGTGAGCCACAGCACCCGCGCCTCACGCAGTTCTTCCACCGCCCGCACCAGCGCGTCCGGGTCCGCCTCCAGTTGCCGGGGGATCGCGGCGCTGAGCGTGAGGTGGTGGTACGTCGCCCGGAAGCCGTACGGAGCGAAGAGGGTGACGCAGGTCCGCAGCGCGCTGTGGCGGCGGAGGAGGGGGAGCCGGTCGTCGTGCACGTGCGCTCGGTGGGTCAGGAAGCCGGTCATCGTGCGGGCGCCAGGTCCAGTGCCCGTGCCAGGGCGGCAGTGATGGCGGCGGCGTGTGCCGGCAGGTGTTGTTCAGCCCAGCTTCCGGCAAGACCGAGGAAGTCCTGCATATCCTGCCGGGCGCCTGCGACGAGCCGGCGTGCCTGGTCCACCGGCAGCTCGGTCACCGGGCTGCCGTCCGTCCCGTAAACGTCGAACGTCAGCCGGACAATGTCGCCAACGCGTTCGGCCACCGACGACGGATCGTGGCCGAAGTAGGAGCAGCCGGTGCCGTCGAGCACCTCCAGCCAGTCCCGCCAGGTCTCCAGGCCGTTGCAGCAGCCCGGCTCGACGAAGACGGTGTCGGTGGCGTTCTCGGTTACCCGGAACCCTCCGGCGGCGAACAGGTCCGGCATGGTGAGCAGCCCGTGCAGGAATGTGCCGAGCGGGTCGGTCGGGCACGGCCCGTGCTCCTCCTCCGGCTCAAAGGCGTTGCAGTCGGCGATCTGCCTGACCGCCGTGCCGACCTCCGCCGGGGTGAGTTCCCCGTTCAGCACGAGGTAGCGGTATGACTCGTGCTCGCCAACCGGCCAGAGCGCGAAGTCGTCAGCGGCGGAGATCTCCAGAACGGGTTGCATCACCATCACCTGGGGATGATGCCGGACCCCGCTGCTGCACCGCCATGGGCTTTCAGCCGGCATCGGGCTCGGAGCGGGCCCGCGGAAGATCTGGGTCGAGGGCGGTCTTCCGGCTGTTTCCCCAGCCTCACATCGAGGGCCGCTCACTGGAATCCCAGGGGCGGCCCTCAACGGCGTGCGGCAGTGGTGAAGCCGCACTCAGCCAAGCGTGTCCCTGCCGTCGCGGTCGAGTGCCGTCCTGATCCGGCCGAGCCACTCCGTGCCCAGTCGGGGGCCGTCCGGGAGCTGGTCGTCGCGGTCCCACCGCCAGGCGGTGACGATCGCCAGGACGAGAGTCCGGCACTGGCGCAGCAGTACGTGATCCACGCCGGGATACCGCTCCCCCACTTCCTCGGGCGCGTGGGCGAGGTCGAACTCGACGGGGCCGTGGCAGCACGTCTCGAAGTCGATGAACACGGGCCCGCTCTGCGTGGCGAGCACGTTGCCGGGGTGCGGTTCTCCGTGCAGGAGTTGCTCGGGCGCGCCACGGGCGGCGATCGCTCGGCCCAGGTCTCGTAGCGTGCCGGCGAGCAGTTCCCGGTCGGCGTCGGCGAGTGCCGGGGTGCGGTCGTGGTCCGCCACGAGTCGGCGGGCCTGCTCGACGCGGTCGGTGAACCGGGGGGCCGGTACGTCCAGGGCGCGCATGCCGGCGTGCAGCCGCTGGAGCGCGTCGGCGTAATCACAGAGCGGGAGTTCGTGGGGCGGCGCGGGGGCGTAGTACGTCCAGAGGGTGATCGCGAAGCCGTCGCGCTCGTGGACGCGCGGTTCCAGGCCCGGCGCGAGCGCGGCCACCGGGCTGCCGGACCGGGCGAGGCGCCGGGCGATCCCGACCTCGAACCGGGCGACTTGACGTGCCGGCGGGGCGACCCGGGCGACGACGTCGCAGGGCAGCAGTCGCAGGGTGAGTTTGTTGGAGTCGTGCAGGACGATCGCGTCGTCGGAGCGAAGACCGAGCGCCGAGGCGGTCGACAGGGCGGCGGCCGTCGCGCGCCGGCGCTCTGGTGCCCGCATCCCCTGCCCCCTCCCCCGGGCGCCGTCAGGACGATCCCGTCGACGCGGCTCCGGCACCGTACCAACACGTCGCGGAGGGCGCCGCCGGGAAAAGAGTTGGCCCCGGACCTGGTCGGGCTGGTAGCTTGCGGGGGACCGTGGCTTGGATTGAGGAGGTGAGACCCATGAACGCTGTAGTGAAGTGGGTGCTCCCTCTGTGTGTCACGGTGTGCGACTGATCCAGGTGTCGTCGGGAGCGTCTGTTCGACAAGGCATTCCTGAAAGGCGAACACCTATGGACACTGTGCACATCACGCGGGCCGACGAGGCGCGCTGGGAGGCCGTGGACGACGGCCGGACCGTCGGACACGGCGATGTCTCGCACCGCCCCGACGGGCGGGTCTTCATCAGCGTCGACGTATGGCAGGACGCGGTCTTCGACGAGCTCGCCGCCGCGATGCTGGCCGGTCTCACCGGACCGGTCCACACCCTGGCCGGCGAGGACGACCACGAGCTGACGGCGAAGTGGGAGCGACTCGGCTTCACCGTCGCACGCCGTGAGCGGGAGTACGTGCTGCCCACCGGCCCGGACCAGGACACACCGCCGCTTCCGGCGGGCGTGACCGTCCTGCCCGCGGGCCAGGCGGACGAAGCCCGGCTGCGCGCGCTGGACCGTGTGATCCGCGAGGAGGTCGAGGCCACCGTCGGCTGGCACACCATGCCCGCCGAGGTGCGCCCCCGCCCGGCCGGGGACACCCTGGTGGACCCGTCGAAGTACGCGGTGGCGGTCCGGGACGGCGAGTACGCCGGGCTGGTCCGGGTCGTGCCCGTCCGTACCCGTGCGAGGATCGGTCTGCTCGCCGTACGGTCCGGCCTGCGCCGCCACGGCATCGGGCGCGCCCTGCTGGCCCACGCGCTGGGCGCGCTGCACCGGGACGGCATCGGCTCCGCCTGGGCCGAGGTGGACGAGACCAACACCGCGGCGATCGTGCTGGCCGAGAGCGCCGGCGCCCGGCGATCGGGCGGCTATCTGGAACTGGTGCGCCGCTGACCCGAGCACGCACCGAGACAACAACCCCGACAAGAGAGAATCGAGCGACCTTGGCAAGAACACCGAAGGGCCTGGAACTTGAGGGCACCGTCCTCGAATGCCTGCGCAACGCCAACTTCAAGGTGGAGCTGCAGAACGGCCACCACGTACTCGCGCACATCAGCGGCAAGATCCGGAAGAACTACATCCGCATCCTCCCGTACGACCGCGTCCTCGTGGAACTCAGCCCGTACGACCTGACCCGCGGCCGTATCCTCTACCGCTACCGCAACTGACCGGCGGGAAACGCACCGGGCCCGCCGCCCTCCCTATGCTGACCCGATGAGGCTTGAGGAAGTCGGGCTGCGTTACGGGTGGCGTGGGCCCTGGGTGCTGCGTGATGTCCGACTGGACGTGCCCGCAGGTGAACTGATCCGCGTTCAAGGGATCAACGGCTGCGGGAAGTCCACCCTGCTGCGTGTCGTCGCGGGGGCCGTACGGCCCGCGCGGGGGCGCGTGGTGGGACGGGCCGGCCGGGCCGCGTACGTACCCGAGCGGTTCCCCGCCACGCTGCCGTTCACCTCCGTGCAGTACCTCCGGCTCATGGGCCAGGCTCACGGGCTGGCCCCGGCGGAGGCCGAACGGCGCGGGAGACGGCTCCTTGAGCGCTTCGGCGCCGGGGCGTACGCGGAACAGCCGCTCGCCCGGCTCTCCAAGGGGACCTGTCAGAAGGTGGCGGTCGCACAGGCGCTGCTCGGCGAGCCCGCGCTGCTGGTGCTGGACGAGGCGTGGACCGGCCTCGACGCGGAGTCGCGCGGTGAGCTGGACGAGGCCGTGGAACAGCGGGTGGCCGACGGCACGACCGTCGTCTACGTCGACCACGCCCCGGCCCGGCTCGCGGACCACACCCGTCTGCGGTGGGCGGTCGGCGACGGCACGGTGACCGCGACCCGGCAGGCCACCACCCCCGTGGTGTCGATCGAGTACACGGGCGGCCCCGACGACCCGGCCGCGCTGCCGGGCGTGCACGCGGTGACCGCCCTGCCGGACGGCGCCGTACGGCTGCGGACCGACGAGGACCACTCCGACGCCCTGCTCCGCGCACTGCTCACCGCCCCGCCGGGCGGCGACGGCACCCATATCCGCCGGGTGAGCGGCGGCCGGCGATGAGGGCCCTGCTCCGCTATCAGACCGCTCTTCTCGTGCGCTCCCAGCGCTGGCTGCCGCCCGTCCTGCTCTATCTGGGGCTCCTCGCGATCTCCCTGGACGGTCAGTCCTCGCTGGGCAGCCAGCTCGGCTGGAACGCGGCCGCGCTGGTGCCCGCCCTCGCCTGGCTCACCCGGGCGCTCCCGGCGGCGGAGCCGCCCGCCGCGCGGGCCTGTCTCGCCGCGGCGGCCGGTGCGCGCCGGCCGCAGTACGCCGCGCTGGCCGTCACGTTCGCGGTCGGTCTGCTGCTGGTGCTGGTCGCGGCGGGGGCCGCGCTGCCGGCCTGCCGGGTGCCCCGGGGCATGGCGGGCGTGACGGTGCTCGGTGACGGGCTGGCCGTGGGGCTGGTCTGTCTGCTGGCGGGCAGCGCGCTCGGCGCGGTCTGCACCCCGTCGCTGGTGCGTACGACGGCGGGCGCGGCGGGCGCGCTGATCGTCGGCTCGGTGCTGCTGCTGGTCCTCTCCGGTTCCCCGGCGAACGCCGCCGTCCGCGCGGCCTACTCCTCCGGCGCGCATTTCCCGGCGCTGCCCCTGCTGCTCGCGCTCCCCCTGGCCGCCGCCTGCTGGTGGGCCTCCGCCTGGGCGGCGGGGCGCGGGGCGGCCGCGGCCGACCGGGAATCGGGCTGAGGACCGCCGCCTACGACGGTCCCCCACCCCCGAGCGCCCTCACCCCTCCGTCAGCCGCAGATGGTGCAGCAGCAGTAACGCGGCCGCCATGTTCGCCGCCGGGACCTCGCCCCGGGCGATCAGGTCCGGGACGATTTTCAGGGGCACCCACTCGCGCCGGTCGGACTCGAAGTCGTCGACGGGCGGGCCGAGATACTCGCCCCGGTCGGACCAGTAGATGTGGTGCCGGGCGTCGGTGAGGCCGTTGGACGGCTCGACGCTCATGAGGTGGTGCAGCGGGCCGGGGCGCCAGCCCGTCTCCTCCTCCAGTTCCCGGGCGGCCGCGCCCGCGATGTCCTCGCCGTCCTCCACCACGCCGGCGGGCAGTTCCCAGCCCCAGCTGTCGGTGATGAAACGGTGCCGCCACAGCAGGAGGACCTCGTTGGCCTCGTTGACCACCGTGGCGACGGCGACCGGCCGCAGCCGGATCATGAAGTGATCGAGGTGCCTGCCGTCCGGCAGCTCCACGTCCGCCAGGTTGACGCTGAACCAGCGGTTTGCGTACACAGTCTGCTCGTTCTGTTTCGTCCACTGCACGGTTCTGCCACCTTCCGCCGAGTCAGTGGCAATATCGCAGCAGGGACAAGGACCGGCCTACCGTGCGCCCGGCCACCTGCATCCACACGCCCCGCCTGCTTCTACAGGGGCACGCGCAGCGCCCCGTCGATCAGTTCCGCCGCCTCCGCCGCCCCGGCCGAGCCGAAGCGCACCAGATGTTCGCGCACCTCTCTGAGTCTCTCCCGCAGCCGGCGCGACTCCATGCCACGCGCCTGCTCGGCCATCTGAACGGCGGTCGCGACGGCGTGCTCGGCATCGCCCTGGCGCAGCTCGATCGTGCTGAGCATGGCGAGTCGGTGCACGCGGCCCCGGTCGTGCGCCGGGTTGTCCACCGCGGCGGCGGCGTGCTCGCGCGCGGCGGCGAGTTCCCCGAGGCTGAGCAGCGCCTCGGCCACCTGGACGTTGACCAGACCGGGCTGGACGTACCCGGTCTCGTCGGGCTCGTGCCCGCGCCGGATGTGCTCGGCCGCCGTCTCCGCGCGCCGGATGCAGGACAACGCGCCCCCGGTGTCGCCGAGATGGGCGTACGCCTTGGCCTGCATCGCGTACAGGTCGGAAGCGAGCGCCGGGGTGATGTGCCGCCCCGCCGCCCGCAGCGCCGCCTCCGCGAAGGCGACCGCCTGCCGGAACTCCCGCATGTGCAGGGACTGGTTGACCAGCAGCGCTATGACGTAGGCCCCAAAGCCCCGGTCCCCGCTGGCCTTTGCGAGCCGCAGCGCCTGGTGGAAGTAGCGCTGGGCGAGTCCATGGGCGTCGGAGTCGTAGGCGCAGATGCCGGCGACGGCCACCAGTCCGCCGGTGGCGCGGTGGAGTTGGCGGCCGGTGGCGTCGGTGTAGCTGCCGCGCAGGAGCGGGGCCGCCTCGGCGTTGAGGAAGCCGATGATGCGGGTGCGGGTCGCGATGCCGCCCGCCTTGCGGTACATCTGCTCGTAGTGGGCGCGGGCCGCGCGCAGGGTGTCCAGGTCGGTCTGGGTGACCCGGTGGCGGCCGCCGCGCGAGACGTCGGTGTCCTCGGGCGGGTTCTCCCACTCCCACACCGGCATCACGGCGGGCGTGCCGGTCACGGCCGGCGCCCCCAGGACGTGCGGGCGCTGCTGTTCGTCCGAGCGCCACAGCGCGGTGGCGCGCTCCACGAACCCGGAGAGCGAACCGGCGTGCGCCACGGCCACCCCGCCGGGCACCCCGAGCCCGATGTCGTCCAGCGTGACCGGCCGCCGCAGCCGCAGGGCCAGCACCTCGCAGATCAGGTCGGGCACCTGGCCGCGCGGCCGCTGGCCCTTCAACCACCGTGCCACAGCGGTGTGTTCGTACCGCAGTACGAGGCCGCGGCCGCGGCCCGCCTGGTTGACGCGCACGGCGAGACCGGCGTGCGAGACGCCCGCCTCGTCCAGGATCGCGTCGAGCAGAGTGTTGGGCTGCATGGCATCGCCCCCCGGGGTGGCCTGGTGCCGTAAGCGTAGTGCGTTCGGCTTCACACGGGGTGTGAACGGAATACGTCCACCCATGCGGTGTGCGCGCTGTCGCCGGGTGGGGCGGAGCGGGTTCACTGGGTGCCTCGCGCGAGGCCGGCCGGGTCGCCCGCTCCCCCTCAAACGGCGGCGGCCCGGTCTTCTCGGCCCGCGCGAGAGCCGGGGCGCGGACCTGAGACCGGTTGCCGCGCGCCCGGCGAGACCGCCCCGAGGGGGCCGGAAACGGCGGCGGCCGGTCGTGGGACTTCCCACGACCGGCCGCCGCCGTCACATGCGCTCCGACGAAGCACCCCGAAAGGTCAGCCCCGCAGGACCGCCCCCGTGCGCTCGCCCGCGAGGGCGACCGCCGCGTCCCGCGCGGCCGACGCCTCGTCCACCGTCAGCGTGCGGTCGGCGGCGCGGAAGCGCAGCGCGTACGCGAGCGACTTGCGGCCGTCGCCGAGCTGCTCGGCGTTCTCGTAGACGTCGAACAGCCGGATGGACTCCAGGAGTTCACCCGCGCCGTCGCGCAGCGCGGCCTCGACCTCGGCGGCCGGCACGGGCTTGTCGACCACGAGGGCGACGTCCTGCGTGGCCACCGGGAAGGCGGAGATGCCCGGCGCCTGCGGGGTGTCGTCGCCGACCCGCTCCAGGGCATCGAGGTCCAGCTCCATCGCGGAGGTGCGCTCGGGCAGGCCGAGGGCCTTGAGCACGCGCGGGTGCAGCTCGCCCGCGTGACCGACGACCCGCTCGGCGCCGTCCTCGACGACGAGCAGCTCGGCGCAGCGGCCGGGGTGCCACGGGCCGTACTGGCCCTTGCGGATGACGAGTTCGGCGCCCGCCTCGCGGGCGACGGTCCGCGCGGCCTCGATCGCGTCGGCCCAGTCGGCCGGGCGGCCCTTGCCCCACCAGCCGGCCTGCTCGCGCGCCCCGGCGAGGACGGCGGCGACATGGCGCGGCTGCTCGGGCAGCGCGGCGTTCAGCTCGGCGAGCTGCTCGTCGGTGGGCCGGCGGTCGGCCGGCGGGTGCACGGCGGCGGCGCGCCCGGCGCGGGGCAGGAAGACCAGACCCGTCTCGAAGAGCGCCAGGTCGTGCGAGCCCCGGCCGTCGTTGCGGCGCAGCGCGCCGAGCAGACCCGGCAGCAGCGTGGTGCGCAGCACGGGCTCTTCGTCGTTCAGCGGGTTGGCGAGCCTCACGACCCGTCGGGCCGGGTCCTCGGCGTCCAGGCCCAGCTGGTCGAAGACCTGCTCGGAGACGAACGGGTAGTTCGGCGCCTCGACGTACCCGGCGCCGGCCAGCGCGCGGCCGGCCTTGCGGTGCAGCCGCTGGCGGTGCGTGAGACCGCGCCCGGAGGTGGGCCGGGGCAGCGTGGAGGGCAGGTTCTCGTAGCCCTCCAGGCGGATGACCTCCTCCGCGAGGTCGTTGGCCTCGGCGAGGTCGGGCCGCCAGGACGGGACGGTGACGATCAGCTCGTCCTGCCCGTACACGTCGCAGCCGATCTCCTGGAGCCGGCGGACGACGGTCTCGCGGCCGTACGTCACGCCCGCGACCTTGTCCGGGTGGTCGGCCGGGATGGTGATGCTGTGCGGCGCGGAGGGCGCGATGATCTCGGTGACCCCGGCCTCGGCCGTGCCGCCCGCGAGCAGCACGAGGAGGTCCACGGTCCGCTGCGCGGCGGCCGCGGTGGCCTGCGGGTCGACACCGCGCTCGAAGCGCCGGGACGCCTCGGAGGACAGCTTGTGGCGGCGGGCGGTGCGCGCGACCGAGACGGCGTTGAAGTGCGCGGCCTCGATGACCACGTCGGTGGTGGAGTGCGCCTCGTCGTCGTGGTCGGCGATCTCGGTGTTGCGGCCGCCCATGACACCGGCGAGGCCGATCGGGCCGCGCTCGTCGGTGATGACGAGGTCCTCGGCGTGCAGCGTGCGCTCGACGCCGTCGAGGGTGACGAGCTTCTCGCCCTCCTCGGCCCGGCGCACGCCGATGGTGCCCTGGACCAGCGAGCGGTCGTAGGCGTGCAGCGGCTGGCCCAGCTCGGTCATCACGTAGTTGGTGACGTCCACGGCGAGCGAGACCGGGCGGATGCCGACCTTCTGCAGCCGGCGGCGCAGCCAGATCGGGGAGCGGGCCTCGGGGCTCAGACCGGTGACGGTCCGGGCGGTGAAGCGGTCGCAGCCCATCGGCTCGGAGACCTTGACCGGGTAGCCGAAGGCGTTCGGCGCGGGCACGTCGATCAGGGCGGGGTCGCGCAGCGGCAGGCCGTAGGCGATGGCGGTCTCGCGGGCGACGCCCCGGATGGACAGGCAGTCGCCGCGGTTGGCGGTGACGGCGATGTCCAGGACCTCGTCGACCAGTTCCAGGAGCTCGATGGCGTCCTGGCCGGTCTCGGTCTCCGGCGGCAGCACGATGATGCCGTGGGTGCCGTCGTCGCCCATGCCCAGCTCGTCGGTGGAGCAGATCATGCCGTGGGAGGTCTTGCCGTACGTCTTGCGGGCGGCGATCGCGAAGTCGCCGGGCAGGACGGCGCCGGGCAGCACCACGACGACCTTGTCGCCGACGGAGAAGTTGCGGGCGCCGCAGACGATCTCCTGCGGCTCGCCGGTGCCGTTGGCGGTGCCGACGTCGACCGTGCAGAAGCGGATCGGCTTCTTGAAGCCCTCCAGCTCCTCGATGGTCAGCACCTGACCGACGACGAGAGGGCCCTTGAGGCCGGCGCCGAGCTGCTCGACGGTCTCGACCTCGAGGCCGGAGTCGATGAGCTTGGCCTGTACGTCACGGCCGGTCTCGGACTC
The DNA here is from genome assembly GCF_040703155.1 of Streptomyces sp. NPDC005435. NCBI lineage: Bacteria > Bacillati > Actinomycetota > Actinomycetes > Kitasatosporales > Streptomycetaceae > Streptomyces > Streptomyces sp. NPDC005435. Next base: position 75,719 of record NZ_JBEXEQ010000003.1, on the reverse strand, counting down.
CGGCAGGTCGACGTACTCCCGCAGCCAGGAAAGCGGGACACGCATCAGATCTCCATCCCGAACGGCCGGGTGAACCGGACGTCACCCTCGACCATGTCTCGCATGTCTTCGACGTTGTGGCGGAACATCAGCATCCGCTCGATGCCGAACCCGAAGGCGAACCCGCTGTACTTCTCGGGGTCGACGCCGCAGGCGGTCAGCACCTTGGGGTTGACCATGCCGCAGCCGCCCAGCTCGATCCAGCCCTCGCTGGAGCAGGTACGGCAGGGCCGGTCGGGGTTGCCGACGGAGGCGCCCCGGCAGACGTAGCAGACCATGTCCATCTCGGCGGACGGCTCGGTGAACGGGAAGAAGTTCGGCCGCAGCCGGGTCTTCATGTCCGGGCCGAAGAGCGCCTGGACCATGTGGTCCAGGGTGCCCTTGAGGTCGGCCATGGTCAGGCCCTCGTCGATGGCGAGCAGCTCGACCTGGTGGAAGACCGGGGTGTGGGTGGCGTCCAGCTCGTCGGTGCGGTAGACGCGGCCCGGGCAGATCACGTAGACCGGCGGCTCGCGGTCGAGCAGCGAACGGATCTGGACCGGCGAGGTGTGGGTGCGCAGGACGACGCCGGACTCGGCCTCGCCCTTCTCGCCCCGCACGAAGAACGTGTCCTGCTCACCTCGGGCCGGGTGGTCCGGGCCGATGTTGAGAGCGTCGAAGTTGAACCACTCGGCCTCGGCCTCGGGGCCCTCGGCGACCTCGTAGCCCATGGCCACGAAGACGTCCTCGATGCGCTCGGAGAGCGTGGTCAGCGGGTGGCGGGCACCGGCGGGGACGCGGTCGTACGGCAGCGTGACGTCGACGTCCTCCTCGACCAGCACGCGGGCGTCCCGCTCGGCCTCCAGCTCCACCTGGCGGCCGGCCAGCGCCTTGTTCACCGCGCCACGGGCCATGCCGACACGCTTGCCGGCCTCGGCCTTGGCGTGCGGGGGCAGGGCGCCGATCTCGCGGTTGGCCAGCGACAGCGGGGAGGCGGGGCCGGTGTGGGCGACCTTGGCCTCGTGCAGCGCGTCGAGGGAGTCCGCGGCACGGAAGGCGGCGAGCGCCTCGTCCCGCATACGCTCGATCTCTTCCGGTTTCAACGCCTCGACCTCGACCGGGTCGTACGACTTATTCGGTGCCGACATCTCTTCCTGTGCTTCCGATTGGCCCCCAGCTACGGCTGGGAGGTGCCCCGGCTGATGGTCCCCGTCACCGGCGCCGGGACTCGCCAGGGCCGCGTGCGGGACACAAAGGTGCCAGGGGCCGAGTCTAACGGGGACGGGGTGGGCGGATGGCCCGTGGGCGCCTAGGCCAGATAGGCCGGGGTGCTCACGGGCAACGTAAATCGGAACTGCGCGCCGCCGCCGGGGGCGCGGCCGACCGTGATGGAGCCGCCGTGGGCTTCGACGATGCCCTTGACGATGTAGAGCCCGAGGCCGGTGCCACCGCGCTTGCTGCCCCGCCAGAAGCGGGTGAAGACGCGGTTCATGGATTCCTCCGGGATGCCGGGCCCCTCGTCGCTCACCGTGACCGACGTGCCTGTCTCCTCGCCCTCGCGCGGGGAGGGCGCGGGCGTGACGTCGATTGTGACGGTTCCGGCGCCGTGGCGCACGGCGTTTTCCAGCAGGTTGCTCAGCACCTGGTCGACCTTGTCGGGGTCGGCCCACAGGCCGGGCAGCGGGTTCTCCACGCGCAGCAGGAACCGGTCGGCCGCCTGGCCCGCGGCCACATGGGCCTGGATGTGCCGTCCGACGGCGGCGCCTATGTCGACGGGCTGACGGCGCACCTCCAGGCGGCCGCTGTCGATGCGGGAGATGTCGAGCAGCTCGGCGATGAGCCGGGTGACCCGGTCGGCGTCGGCGTCGACGGTCTCCAGCATCAGCCGCTTCTGGTCGTCGGTGAACCGCTCCCACTTGGCGAGCAGGGTCGCGGTGAAGCCCTTGACGGAGGTCAGCGGGGAGCGCAGTTCGTGGGCGACGGTGGCGATCAGCTCGGCGTGGCTGCGCTCGGTGCGGTGCCGGGCCTCGGTGTCACGCAGGGTGACGACGAGGCGCTGGACGGGGCCGAGGGGCTCGGCGCGCACGTACCGTGCGGAGACCAGCACCTCGCGGCCGCCGGGCAGCAGCAGGTTGCGCTCGGGCTGGCGGACGCGGATGGCGAGGCCGCCGTACGGATCGGTGAGCTGCCACCAGCGCCTGCCCTCCAGGTCCTCCAGCGGCAGCGCCTTCTCCAGGGGCTCGCCGAGGGCGTCGGCGGCGCGTACGGCGGTGACGCGGGTGGCGGCGGCGTTGAAGCAGACGACCCGGCCGTGCTCGTCGGCGACCACCAGGCCGTCGGGCAGCTGGTCGGGGTCGATACCGGCCGGGGCCTGGAACGCGGCTCCGGGCGCGCGGCGCAGCTCACGCCCGTCCGGCGCGGTGCTCGTGCCGACCACACTCATCCCCGTACCCCACCTCTCAGGCTGCGCAGGGCCCCCGAGTGGGTCACCCTACTAGCTGTTGGTGACGGAACGGCACCCTCCGGGGGCGCGCTGTGCACGGGCCGACGCGTAGAGACATACGGCGGCGGCGGTGGCGAGGTTCAGGCTCTCGGCCTTTCCGTGGATGGGGACGCTGACCACGGCGTCGGCGAGCGCGCGGGTCTCCTCCGGGAGTCCCCACGCCTCGTTGCCGAACACCCAGGCGGTGGGGTCGCCCATCGCGCCCTTGTCCAGCTCCTCGTCCAGGTCGCGGTCTCCGGCGCCGTCGGCGGCGAGGATGCGCACCCCGGCGTCCTTCAGCCCCTGGACGGCCTGCTCGACGGGGACGCCCACGGCGACGGGCAGATGGAACAGGGAGCCGACGGAGGCGCGGACGGCCTTGGGGTTGTACAGGTCCACGGAGGCGTCGGTGAGGATCACGGCCTCGGCGCCCGCGGCGTCCGCGCAGCGCAGCACGGTGCCCGCGTTGCCGGGGTCGCGCACGTGGGCGAGGACGGCGACGAGCTTGGGCCGGGCGGCGAGGACGTCCTCGAACGGGGTGTCCAGGAACCGGCACACCCCGACCAGGCCCTGCGGGGTGACGGTGGTGGAGATGTCGGCGATGACCTCCTCGGAGGCCAGGTGCACCCGGGCTCCGGCGTCCCGCGCCTCGGCGACGATGTCGGCGTAGCGCTCCGCGGCCTCGACGGTGGCGAACAGCTCGACCAGCGTGGCCCCGCCGTCGGTCCCCCGGTGCGCGGCCCCCTCCCGCACGGCCTGCGGCCCCTCGGCGAGAAACAGCCGGTCCTTCCCCCGGAAGTTCCGCCGCGCGAGCCGCCGGGCGGCACTGACGCGTGAGGACCGGGGGGAGATCAGCTCGGGGGTGGCGTCGGGGGTTTCGGGGGCCATCAGAAATTTCACCTCGGGTTGTCCCGTCGCGACGGCGCTCGACCACGACGGCGGATTTCGACGGTGCCGAACCAGCTGCACCACACACAGAGAACGGACCCGCAGGCCGAAGCCCGCGGGTCCGTAGTCACGTCGGCTCAGAGCCAGCGCAGCGTCACGCAGCCTTGGGGGCGTTGACGTCGGCCGGGAGGGCCTTCTGCGCGACCTCGACGAGCGCGGCGAACGCGCCGGCGTCGTTGACGGCCAGCTCGGCCAGGATCTTGCGGTCGACCTCGACGTTCGCGGCCTTCAGACCCTGGATGAGGCGGTTGTACGTCATGCCGTTCTGGCGGGCCGCAGCGTTGATGCGCTGGATCCACAGCTGACGGAAGTCGCCCTTGCGCTTCTTGCGGTCGTTGTAGTTGTAGACCAGCGAGTGGGTGACCTGCTCCTTGGCCTTGCGGTACAGGCGCGAACGCTGACCGCGGTAGCCGGAGGCCGCCTCGAGGATCGCCCGGCGCTTCTTGTGGGCGTTGACTGCCCGCTTGACGCGTGCCACTTTTTTAACTCCTTGTAGCGGGGCCGTGGAGTGGACTCAGACTCGCACGACCCGGAAACGATTGGGTCCCGGTGAAGACGTACGGCGCTTGGTCAGCGCCGAGGCGTCACTTGCCGAGAAGCTTCTTGATCTTCGCGGCGTCGCCCGGGGCCATCTCGGCGGTGCCGGTCAGACGGCGCGTCACGCGGGACGACTTGTGCTCGAGCAGGTGGCGCTTGCCGGCGCGCTCACGGAGCACCTTGCCGGAGCCGGTGACCTTGAAGCGCTTGCTGGCACCGCTGTGCGACTTGTTCTTCGGCATAGCGCCGTTATCTCCTCGTCGGTGGCGCTCCGGTGCCCGGTCGTGAAACCGGGCACGGTGGAGCGTCGCTCTTGTGTGGGGTTGTTCCCCGGGGCTCGCGCCCCCGGGATCACGCCTCGGCGGGGGCCTCGGCGGCGTCCTCGGCAGGAGCCTCGACGCTCTCGGCGTCCTCGACGCTGTCGGCGTCCGCGGCGTTCTGCGACTTGCCGGGGTTGGCCTTCGCGTCCGCCTTGCGGGCTTCCTGAGCCTGGCGGGCCTCGGCCATCGCCTCGGTCTTCTTCTTGTGCGGACCGAGGACCATGATCATGTTTCGGCCGTCCTGCTTCGGGTTCGACTCGACGAACCCGAGGTCCTGGACGTCCTCCGCGAGGCGCTGCAGCAGTCGGTAGCCCAGCTCGGGGCGGGACTGCTCACGGCCACGGAACATGATCGTGATCTTGACCTTGTCGCCCTGCTTGAGGAACCGGACGACGTGACCCTTCTTGGTGTCGTAGTCGTGCGGGTCGATCTTCGGCCGGAGCTTCATCTCCTTGATGACCGTGTGCGCCTGGTTCTTGCGCGCCTCACGGGCCTTCATGGCCGACTCGTACTTGAACTTCCCGTAGTCCATGAGCTTGCACACGGGCGGACGGGCGTTCGCCGCGACCTCGACCAGGTCCAGGTCGTACTCCTGCGCAAGCTCCAGTGCCTTGGCCAGCGGGACAATGCCCACCTGCTCGCCACTGGGACCGACAAGTCGCACCTCGGGAACGCGAATCCGGTCGTTGATGCGGGGCTCGGCGCTGATGGATCCTCCTCGGTAGCACCACACGGCGGTCTGGCGGACAGCCGCGTAACGTCTGTGTTCGTAAGACCTAACCGCGCCGAAGCACAAAAAATGCCCCGGACGATCACAGGCGGGTTCCTCGAACTACCGGAACACCGCCGCGATGGTCGCGGGGCGCGCTTCGGACGGACGCCGTCGGCAGAGCCGCGGTCCGTCTGACCGGTGACCCGCCGCCCCAGGGGCGGTCAGGTGGGAGTTCGAAGCCTCCACTTGTGGGCCGGATCGCTCGCCGCAGGGCGTGCTTGTCCGGCCGGTCGGATACCAGGTTAGCAGGCTTGCTTTGCCGGCACTAATCCTGGCTTTGCCGACACTGACCGGGGAACGCCCGGCCGGCCGTAATCGTGCCCGGCCCGAAGCCCGCGCGACCCCGCCGCCTATCGTGTGGGGTATGAGTGAGACCCCTCCTGAGAACACCGACTTCGACGCGATGACGCGCGACATCGCCGAGGTCCCCGCCGTCGAGGTGATTGTCACGGTCGCCGTCAACCTGATGAGCGCCGCCGCCGTGAAGCTCGGGCTGAGCGAGGAGGGCGAGCAGTACAAGGACCTGGACGAGGCCCGCAAGCTGATCACCGCGCTCGCCGGTCTGCTCGACGCCAGCACCACCGAGGTCAGCTCCTTCCACGCGGCCCCGCTGCGCGACGGCCTGAAGTCGCTCCAGCTGGCGTTCCGCGAGGCGTCCCTGGTCCCGGACGACCCGGGCCAGGGTCCCGGCGAGAAGTACACCGGTCCGGTGTACGGCTAGCCGTCAGTCGCGTACATACAAGGGCTCGCCCGGAGGCGTCGTCCCGGCCGGCAGCAGTGCCAGGTCGAGGCCGCGCACCAGGCGGGCCCTCAGTGTGTCGTCACCGGCGAGCCGCTCGGCGACCGCGCGGGCGGCCTCGGCGGGAGCGGCGGCGGGGTCGAGCACGAGGGCCAGGGTGCCGTCGGCCTGCCCGGGACCGAGGTGGGCGCGCAGCACGGCGGGCTCGGCGGCCACGGCGGCGCGTACCGCGTCCCGTACGGCCGGGTCGGCGAGCGGATCGACGCTGGTACGGCCCTCCGCCAGCGCGAGCAGCGCGGGTCCGGTCAGCTCGAAGGGCACAGGGCCGGCCAGGTCCAGCACGACCGTGTCGGCTTTCTCGTGCGCGGCGGCCTGGAGCGCCTGGTGCAGCGGTACGGCGACGGGCCGGGCGGCGGCGTCCCAGCGGGCGAGCGAGTCCGTGGAGGTGAAGGCGGGCAGCGCGGTGCGGCCCTGCGCCTTCAGCGTGGGCACGGCCATGTCGCTGGTCTTCTCCCGGCGCAGCCCGCCGCCCCGGCGCTCACCACCGCCCTTCCGAGGAGCTTCGTGCCCCTCCTCACTGTCCTCCTCGACCTCGCCCAGCACGGCGACGACGGGCACGAGCAGCCGGGCGCCCTTCAGGGCCTCCAGTACGGGTCCGACGGCGGTTCGGTCCTCGGCCCAGGCCGCGAGCGCGGCGGTCAGCCGGGGGTCGGCGGAGCCGTCGTCGTCGGAGAAACCGGGGTCGGGAATGTTCTTGTTCGCCACGGTGCCCGAGCCTAGCGGGGGCGGGGCCGGGGGAAGTCGGTGGGTTTGCGCCGCGCGGTAACCCGTTCGTCACCGGGCTCACAGGAAGCCGGGATTCGCTGACCTGGCTCTCACGTCCGCCTAACGGAACGCACAGTCCGCGCCCCCAGCATCGCGGCATGGAGTCCTCCCGGGGCGGCACGGGCCGCCGTCGCCGCCGTGCCCGCCGCCGTCCGCTGCTGTACGCCGCGCTGGTGGCCGTCGTGATCGGCGGGGTGACGGCGGGCGGCACGGTCTATGTGAAGGCGCGGGCGCACGACGGCGGGCGGGCCGTATCGTCGTCGGCGTCGCCGTCGGCCTCGTCCCCGGCGGTCGAGGAGGAGGCTTCGGTGGAACCCGTGACGCAGCCCGCCGTGGACCGTACGGCGCTGCTCGCCCAGGCGATGAAGGCGGTGGACGTGCCCTCGGGCGCGGCCGTGTCGGCGGCGGTGCTCGACCTGGACTCGGGGCAGAGCGCGGTGTACGGCGAGGCGGACTTCGCCACCGCCAGCATCGTCAAGGTGGACATCCTCGCCGCGCTGCTGCTCCGGGCGCAGGACGAGGACCGGCGTCTGACGGCGGCGGAGAAGGCGTACGCCGTGCAGATGATCGAGGCCAGCGACAACGCCTCCGCGAGCGCGCTGTGGCACGTCATCGGCGGGGCGGACGGGCTCGACACGGCCAACAAGCGCTTCGGGATGGCGGAGACCTCGGCCGGCGCGGACGGGCTGTGGGGGTTGACCCGCACGACGGCGGCGGACCAACTCACCCTCCTTCAGCAGGTGTTCGGCACCGACTCGCTGCTGAGCGCCGCCTCTCGGGCGTACCTCCGCGAGCTGATGGAGTCCGTGCACGCCGATCAGCGCTGGGGCGTCTCGGCGGCCGCCTCCGGCGGTACCACGGCCCTGAAGAACGGCTGGCTGCCCCGCAGCACGACGGGCCTGTGGGTGGTGAACAGCATCGGCCGGATACGGGCGTCCGACGGCACCTTCTGCCTGGTCGCGGTGCTGTCCAGTGGGACGGCCAGCCAGGCGAAGGGGATCTCGCTGGTGGAGTCGGCGGCGGGGGCGGCGGTGTCGGCGTTCACCACGGACACGTAGCGGCCTGGGTGTTCCGCTGGAGGAAGTCGGCGAGCAGGGACGTGAGTTCGGCGGGGGCGTCCTCCTGGACGAGGTGTCCGGCCCCGGCGATGGGTTCGAGCCGCGCGCCCGGGACGCGGGCGACGAGTTCCCGTCCCTTCGCCACGGGGATCCAGGTGTCGTCCTCGCCCCAGCACACCAGCGTCGGGATGCCGATCTCCCCGTACCGGTCCTGGATCTCGTCGGTGTGGCGCTGGTCGGCCTGGGCGATCTGGCGGTAGAAGGCGGCCTGGCCTGGGTCGCCGAGCCAGGGTTCGACGAGCCGTTCGAGGACGGCGGGGTGCAGGCCCGGGCTGCTGGCCGAGCTCACGTACTCACGGACCAGCGCCCGGTGCAGGGCGGGCGGCAACTGCTCGAAGACCTCGGGGTGCCCGCCCACGAGCCGGAAGAACGGGGACCCCCAGGGGGCCAGCGCGACCGGGTCGACCAGGGCGAGCGCGCGGTAGCGGGCGCCGTGCAGCAGATGCGCCCGCAGGGAGACGGCGCCCCCGAAGTCGTGGGCGACCACTAGGGGCTCAGCGAGGCCCCAGTGCGCCAGCAGCTCGGTGAAGACTTTGCCCTGGGCGGCCAGGGAGACGTCCTGCCCGGGGGCCTTCTCCGACGTCCCGTAACCGGGCATGTCCCACACGAACACCTCGTGGCGGCGGGCGAGCGCGCGGGCGACACCGCGCCAGACGTACGACGAGAAGGGGGTGCCGTGCAGGAGCACGACCGGGTTCCGGCCGGGGTCTCCGAGGCGCCCCCAGCGGACATCGCCCGACGTGCTGGGGAACGTCTCGGGAAGCTGCCATTCGGTCACGGGGCCGTCCTCTCCGTGGTCTCCGTCGTCGCCGGCGGTCCGGCACCGGCAGCGACTCCTACCCCGGAGACGCCCGGAAGCACGTGGGACATGGAAACCCCCTAGGGGATCAGGCTCCCGGTGTTGTTCTCGCGGCGGGTGCGCCACAGCACCGCCGCCGCCACCAGGAGGACCCCGCCCGTGCCGCCCGCGAGCGGGGCCGCCCAGTCGGTCGCGCTGGTCGCGGACTTGGGGGTGTCGGGGCCGGCGCCGAAGTACTTGCCGCCGTACGCCGTCGAGTTGAGGCCCTGGGCCTTGAGGCCGGTCGCGGACTTGAGGGCGGCGGCCGGGTCGATCATGCCGAAGCCGCGTGAGTCGTCGCGGCCGCCGGCCGGGGCGTTGCGGGCGGTGTCCTCCAGGAGGTTCTTGACCTGGGCGGGGGTGAGGTCGGGGTGGGCCGCCTTGATCAGGGCCGCCGCGCCGGAGACGAAGGCGGAGGCGGCCGAGGTGCCCCAGCCCTCGTAGTAACGGTGATCGGGGTCGGCGATCACGACGTCCACACCGGGCGCGCTGACCGTGGCGTACCAGCGGCGGGTCGAGAAGGAGGCGCGGGTGCCGTAGCGGTCCACGGCGGTGGCGACGACGACGCCGGGGTAGGCGGCCGGGTAGGAGACGTGGTCGCCCTTCTCGCCGCCGTTGCCCGCGGAGGCGACGACGACCACGTTCTTACCGAGGGCGTACTGCACGGCCTCGTCCTCGGTGGGCTCGGGGTGCGCGGAGTCGGAGTCGTCGCCGAGGGAGAGGTTGATGACGTCGGCGCCGTGGTCGGCGGCCCAGCGGATGCCCTCGGCCAGCGCGTTGGCGCGGGTGGTGCGGGCCTTGGCGCGGGCGGGGTCGCCGTCCTCCAGGATGACCCGTACGGGGAGGATCTTGGCCTTGGGCGCGACGCCCATGACCCCGGCCGCGTTCCCGGGTCCGTGGCCGTGCCCGGCGATGATGCCCGCCATCGCGGTGCCGTGCCGGGCCCAGGCGCGGTCACCGGGTCCGGCGCCGAAGCCGATCATGTCCTTGCCGGTCAGCACGTTCCCGGCGAGGTCCGGGTGGTCGTCCTCCACCCCGGTGTCCAGGACGGCGACGGTGACGCCCTGCCCCTGGGTCGTACGCCACGCCTCGTCCAGGTGCATCGCGTCCAGGCCCCACTGCTGGGCCCGGATGCCGTCCGCGTGGGCGGCGGTCGCCGGGAGCAGGACGAGGGAGGCGGCGGCGAGCAGGCTCAGCGCGGGACGGGTGACGGCACGGGCGGCGCGCAGGGTTCGGGCGGCGCGCGGGGAGCGGCCCGGGTGCGCGGGGCTGACGGTTTCGGCGGTGCGGGTGGGGCGCCTCATGCGGGTTTCTCCGTGGCCGGTCCGACTTTCTGCCGCAGCCGCCGCTCGACGCGGTCGGCCAGGCCCTGTGCCTCGTTGCCGAGGCCCGCCTGGGCCGGTGCGGTGGTGGCACCGGCGCGTACGGCGTCCGCCGCGGGCTGGGGCGCGTCGACGGTGCGGCCGTCGGCCCAGCCGGAGACGGCGAAGGCGATGGCCGGGGCGTCGGTGAGCACGTCGATGGTCCAGCTGGCGCGCTGCGGATCGCCGAACTCCGCCGCCGCGGTGCCCTTGGCGGCGTACGGGCGGGGCAGCAGGTCGGTGCGCCGGTCCAGGTGCTCGCCGCGGAAGCGGTTGGCGAGCGAGGTCATGGCGGCGGGGTCGGCCTTGGTGAAGAGGAGGCCGACGGTGGTGACGTAGCTCTGGGTGGCGTCGGTGTAGGTGGCGCGCAGCAGTCTGCGGCAGCCGACGGGGGCGAGGGCCTTGCGCAGCAGCGGGTCGAAGGCGTCGGCGCAGCCGCTGTCGGGGGCGACGGCGACGCGGGTCCAGGTGCGGTCGGCGCCGCCGGGTCCGGCGCCCTTGCCGTCGAGGGTGGGCGGGAAGAGCGTGTCCACGGGCACACTGTGCCAGAGGCCGCCGGCGGCTTCATAGGCGCTCGCGGGCGCGGGCACGCTCTCCTCCCCGGTGAGCCAACTACCCACGGCCGCACCGCCGATGAGCCCGAGCCCGAGGACGACGCAGACGGCGGCGCCTACGACACGGCCCCGCATCCAGGACATCGCCCCGGAGGTCTTCGTCCCGTCGAACGGCTCCGGCTCCCCGAACGTCCCGAGCGACCACGTGGGCGCTCCGGCGGTCCAGGAGTAGGCGGGGTCGGGCGAGGGGGCGGGGGCGGTGGGGCTCCACGCGGTACGGGAGTCGGGGGCGGTGAAGGCGGGGGGCGCGGGGGCAGCAGGGGCCGTGGGGGCTGCCTGCGCCCTAGCGGCTGCGGCAACTCCGTTACCAAAGACGGGAGTTGACACCTCGCGCACCTTGGGGGCGGGCGGCACGGGACGCAGCCGGGTCGTGGTCTCCTCGGGCGTCTCGGCGGGAGCGACGGGCTGCCGGACGGGAGGCGGCGACGCGGCGGGACGCGGCGAGGCAACGGGGGGCGGCGAGGCGGGGGCCGTGGGTGCGGCAGAGGCCGTCGGCGTGGCAGGGGCCGTCGGCGCGGCAGCCCGCGCGGCGGGGCGCGCCTGGCCACCGGCCCGCTCGGCCGGGCGCGAGGGCGCCCTCTCCCCCACCCGGTTCGCGCCGGGCGGCGCATCGGGGAAGCGGGCCGAGGCCGGCGGCGGAGGCGGGCTCGCCGGCGCGTCCGGGGCGGGCACGGTGGCCGTCGGCTTCCTCTCCGCGCGCGGGCGCGGGGTGAACACGGAGCGCTCGGCCTCGGCGCGCTCCCGCACCACACCGCTCTCGGTCGTACCCGTGGACGCACTGCCGGAGTCGTCGGCCTCGGAGGACGGGGCGCGACGCGCTTCCGTGCTCATGCACCCCCCGTTTCCTGTTGCCCGGGCCGACTGCTCGTGCGCGGGCCGTTCTGAATGGTCGGCCGGCCCGGCGGGCGAGTTCCGTCCGGGCACGCATACCCGTACGGCCGGACGGGCATCCCTGTTCAGCCGAGGCGACCGGGGGCGTTCCGCCGTACGTGCCCGTCACTCTACGGGCTGCCCCGGCTTCGGACGGAACCAGTCGGCGCCCCGGAGGCATCTGCCCGGAACGTCCCCCTACCCTGTGGTAATCGCGTCTGGCAGGCTGCCGTCATGACTGCGCGTGCCGCCGACCGGGCCCGGTACGACCGGGCCACCGCCGCTCTCGACGCCCCCTTCGCCCTCGTGGATCTGGACGCCTTCGACGCCAACGCGGAGGACCTGCTGCGCCGGGCTCAGGGGAAACCCGTACGGGTCGCCAGCAAGTCGGTCCGCTGCCGGGCGCTCCTTGAGCGGGTGCTCGCGCGGGACGGCTTCCAGGGGATCATGTCGTTCACGCTGGCGGAGTCGCTGTGGCTCGCGCGCTCCGGGTTCGACGACGTGCTGCTGGCCTATCCGTCCGCCGACCGCGCGGGGTACGCGGAGCTGGCGTCCGACCCGAAGGCGGCCGCCGCCGTCACGGTGATGGTGGACGACGTGGCACAGCTGGACCTCATCGACGCGGCCCGCGAGGGCGGTCGCGAAGTCATACGTGTCTGCCTGGAGTTGGACACCTCGCTGCAGCTGCTGGGCGGCCGCGTGCGCGTCGGCGCCCGCCGCTCCCCGCTGCACTCCCCCGCCCAACTGGCCGAGCTGGCACGGTCGGTGGCGCGGCGGCCGGGGTTCCGGCTGGTGGGGATCATGGCGTACGAGGGTCATGTCGCCGGGGTCGGGGACGCGTTGGCCGGGCGGCCGCTGCGTTCGCGGGCGATCCGGCTGATGCAGGCGGCGGCGCGCCGCGAGCTGGCCGAGCGGCGCGGGGCTGCGGTGCGTGCCGTGCGGGCGGTGGCGCCGGAGCTGGAGTTCGTCAACGGCGGCGGCACGGGCAGTGTGCAGTACACGGCCGCCGAGGACGCGGTCACCGAGATCGCGGCCGGTTCGGGGCTGTACGTGCCCCGCCTCTTCGACAACTACACGTCTTTCAGGGGCCGTCCGGCCGCCCTGTTCGCGCTGCCCGTCGTACGGCGGCCGGGCGTCGGGGTCGTCACGGTGCTGGGCGGCGGCTATCCGGCGTCCGGCGCGGCGGGCCGGGACCGGCTACCGGAGCCGTATCTGCCGGAGGGGCTGCGCTACGACCCGCAGGAGGGCGCCGGCGAGGTGCAGACCCCGCTGCTCGGCTCGCCCGCCGACGATCTGCTGATCGGCGACAAGGTGTGGTTCCGGCACGCGAAGGCGGGCGAGCTGTGCGAACGGTTCGACGTACTGCACCTGTTGGAGGGGGACACGGTCACGGCGACCGTGCCCACCTACCGGGGCGAGGGGCACACCTTCCTCTGACGCTCCCTCAATAGGCCTTGTTCATACGTCAGTAGACGGTGTCCGCCTGGTCCGGCACCACCGAGCCGTCCGGCCGCAGCACCGGAGTGCGGCTGCCGTCAGGGGCGTTGTAGGCGGTGGTGGAGCAGGGGTACGGGTCGGTCTTGCGGGGCAGCGGGTCGATGAACATGGGGTTGACGACCCAGCGGCCGTCGGCGTTGTCGTAGGCCCGGCACATCACCTCGGCCTTGTTGCGGTTGAGCACGAGGTGGGCGCCGGTGGCGTCGCCGACGAAGGTGACGTCGGTGTCGGCGTCGCCGCCGCCGATCGCGATGCGCTTCGCCGCGGGCTGCTTCTTCCAGGCGTCGGGGCCGTGGATGCCGTAGATGTCCTGGTTGATCCAGCAGCGCTTGCCGTCGATGTACGGGATCGCGGTGCCCTTGCCGGCCGGGACGCCGCCGCAGCCCTCGTTGGCGTAGGTGATGCGGCCGTGGCGGTCGAGGACCGAGCGGATGGCGATGGTGTGCGCGGCGTCGATACCGATGGGGCGTGACCAGACCTCGGTGACGGGTTCGGAGCCGGCCGAGACGATGTAGACGCGGAATCCGGCCCGTTGGAGGGTGCGGACGAGGTCGCGCTGCTGGTCGTAGTAGCGGACGTAGGCGGGGACGGTGTGGGTGCCGAGCGTGCGGGTGGCGCCGATGGGGGCGGCGAGGGCCTCGCGGCGGGCGGCGCTCGCGTAGGAGGTGAGCCGGCCGACGGTGCGGCCCGCGAAGAGCTGGGGCACCCAGGCGTACTGCGGGACGGTGTGCCGGTGGTTCCAGGTGCCCGCGAAGGCGGGGGCACCGCTCATCGTCTTGGCGTTCTCGCGGATTTCCAGGATCTCGTCGGTGCAGCGGGGAAGCTTCGAGGTCCGCAGGGGGACGCCCGCGCCGGTGCCGCAGGCCGCCGTGAGCGCGCGGTCGGCGGCGTCGGTCATCCAGGCGCTGGTGTCCTTCCAGCGGGCCGGGCGGAGCAGGACGTCGTGACGCAGCGCCCAGGAGATGGTCGCGTCGGTGACGTCGTTCTTGGTGACGGTGTTGTCCCAGTCGAACGCGGCGACCGCGCCCCGGTGTCCGGAGCAGGTGCCGTACGTGTCGATGACGTGTTGCAGTCGAGCGCGGTTGTCGCCGTACCAACTGGTGCTCAGTCTCGGGCAGTTGGAGTCGGCTGCCGCGGCGGTGGGGGCGAGGGGCGGGGCGGCCGCCAGGGCGGCGGCCGCGGCCAGGGTCCAGGCGAGAAGCTGTCGCATAGGACGGGGACCGTACACCCTTGTGCTACAGCGGTGTTACGTACGCGCCGGAGATTCCTCCGTCCACCAGGAAGTCGCTCGCGTTGACGAAGGAGGAGTCGTCGCTGGCCAGGAAGGCCACGGCGGCGGCGATCTCCTCGGCCTCCGCGAACCGGCCGAGCGGAATGTGGACGAGCCGGCGGGCGGCCCGCTCGGGGTCCTTGGCGAACAGCTCCCGCAGCAGCGGGGTGTTGACCGGTCCGGGGCACAGCGCGTTGACCCGGATGCCCTCGCGGGCGAACTGCACGCCGAGTTCACGGGACATGGCGAGCACGCCGCCCTTGGAGGCGGTGTACGAGATCTGGGAGGTGGCCGCGCCCATCCGGGCCACGAAGGAGGCCGTGTTGATGATGGAGCCCTTGCCCTGGCGGCGCATGTAGGGGATGGCGGCCTTGCAACACAGGTACACGGAGGTGAGGTTGACCTCCTGGACCCGCTTCCACGCCTCAAGTCCCGTGTCGAGGATGGAGTCGTCGTCGGGCGGCGAGATGCCCGCGTTGTTGAAGGCGATGTCGACGCTGCCGTAGGTGTCGAAGGCGGCCTGGAAGAGCGCCTCGACCTGCTCGGGGTCGGTGACGTCGGTCTTGACGAAGAGTCCGCGGGTCTCCTCGGCGGCGGCCTTTCCGGCGGCCTCGTCGATGTCGGCGCAGACGACGTGCGCGCCCTCGGAGGCCAGCCGGCGGGCGGTGGCGAGGCCGATGCCGCTGCCGGCTCCGGTGACGACGGCGGTACGGCCGACCAGGCGGCGGCAGACGGGGTTCTCGGTCACTGTGCGGGGCCCTCCGTACTGATGAAGACGTTCTTGGTCTCGGTGAAGGCGGTCAGGGCGTCGGGGCCGAGTTCCCGGCCGAGCCCGGACTGCTTGAAGCCGCCGAACGGGGTCCAATAGCGGACACTGGAGTGGGAGTTGACGGACAGGTTGCCCGCGCGGACGGCCTGCGTCACCCGCAGGGCGCGGCCGAGGTCGCGGGTCCAGACGGACCCGGAGAGCCCGTAGGGGGTGTCGTTGGCGAGCCGGACCGCGTCCCGCTCGTCGGTGAAGGGCAGCAGGACGGCGACGGGCCCGAAGATCTCCTCGCGGGCGGCCGGACCGTCCGGCGGTACGTCGGTGAGGACGGTCGGCGGAAACCAGAACCCGGGCCCGTCCGGCGCGGTGCCGCGCAGCGCGGGGGCGTCGTCGGGGACGTAGGAGCGGACGCGGTCCAGCTGGGCGCGGGAGATGAGCGGGCCCATCTGCGTCTTCTCGTCGGCGGGGTCGCCCACGACCACGGCGGCGAGCGCGTCGGCGAGGAAGGCGCGGGCCTCGTCGTAGATCTCCTCCTGCACGAGGATGCGCGTGCGGGCGCAGCAGTCCTGGCCGGAGTTGTCGAGGAAGGAGAAGGGGTCGAGGGCGGTCTTGAGGTCGGCGTCGGCGAAGACGACGTTGGGGCTCTTGCCGCCCAGCTCCAGGGTGACCGGCTTGACCTGCCGGGCACAGCGTTCCATGACCTCGCGGCCGGTGCGGGTGGACCCGGTGAACACGATCTTGGCGACACCGGGGTGCTCAACGAGAGCCCGTCCGGCGGTCCCGCCGTACCCCGGCAGCACCTGGAAGAGATGCTCGGGCAGGCCCGCCTCCAGGGCGAGTTCGGCCAGGCGGAGCGCGGTGAGCGGGGTGGTCTCGGCGGGCTTGAGGACGACCGCGTTGCCTGCCGCGAGGGCCGGGAAGGAGCCCCAGGCCGCGATGGGCATGGGGAAGTTCCAGGGGGCGATGACGCCGACCACGCCGAGGGGCTCGTGGAAGGTGATGTCCCAGCCGCCGGGTACCGGGATCTGCTTGCCGAGGAGCCGTTCGATGCCGCCGGCCGCGTAGAGGAGGAGGTCACGGGCGTTGCCGGCCTCCCAGCGGGCGTTGCCGATCGTATGACCGGCCTCGCGGACCTCAAGGCGGGCCAGCTCCTCGGTGTGCGCGTCGACGGCGTCGGCGAACCGGCGCAGCAGCCGGGCGCGGTCGGCGGGGGCGAGGGCGGCCCAGCTCTCCTGGGCGCGGGCGGCGCGGGCTACGGCGGCGGCCACGTCGTCCTCGCTCGCGGCGGGGACGGTGGTGAGGAGTTCCTCCGTGGCGGGGTTGACCACCTGGAGTTCGTGCGGGTCCGTCAAGGGGTGACCTTTCGCGGGTCCGGTTCACGGGGGTCGGGGATGTGCGGTTCAGAGCCGTTCGAACGATCGCCGCAGCTCCCAGTCCGTCACCGCCGCGTCGAAGGCGGCCAGTTCGACGCGTGCCATGTTCAGGTAGTGCGCGACGACCTCCTCCCCGAACGCCTCCTTGGCGAGCGGACTCGCGGCCCATACGTCGGCGGCCTCGCGCAGGGTCGCGGGTACGTGGTCGTACTCGGCGGCGTAGGCGTTCCCCGCGCAGGGCTCGGGCAGTTCGAGGCCCTGCTCGATGCCGTAGAGCCCGGCCGCGACGAGCCCGGCGACCGCGAGGTAGGGGTTCACGTCGCCGCCCGGGAGGCGGTTCTCGAAGCGGAGCGAGCGTCCGTGGCCGACGACGCGCAGCGCGCAGGTGCGGTTGTCGTGGCCCCAGGCGACGGCGGTGGGCGCGAAGGAGCCCGGCTGGAAACGCTTGTAGGAGTTGATGTTGGGCGCGTAGAGCAGGGAGAAGTCCCGCAGCGTGGCGAGCTGTCCGGCGAGGAAGTGCCGCATCACGTCGGACATGCCGCCGTCGGACCCGGCCATCGCGTTGCCGCCGGAGGCGTCCGCCAGCGAGAGGTGGATGTGACAGGAGTTGCCCTCGCGCTCGTTGAACTTCGCCATGAAGGTCAACGAGACGCCCTCCTGCGCGGCGATCTCCTTCGCGCCGGTCTTGTACAGCGCGTGCTGGTCGCAGGTGACCAGCGCCTCGTCGTAGCGGAAGGCGATCTCGTGCTGGCCGGGGTTGCACTCGCCCTTGGCGGACTCGACGGTGAGCCCGGCGCCCGCCATGTCGTTGCGCAGCCGGCGCAGCAGGGGCTCGACGCGGCCGGTGCCCAGGATGGAGTAGTCGACGTTGTACTGGTTGACCGGGGTCAGGCCCCGGTAGTCGGCGTCCCAGGCCTGCTCGTAGCTGTCCTTGAAGACGATGAACTCCAGCTCGGTGCCGACCTGGGCGGTGTAGCCGAGCGCGGCGAGCCGGTCGAGCTGGCGGCGCAGGATCTGGCGCGGGGCGGCGGTGACCGGGGAGCCGTCCTCCCAGGCGAGGTCGGCGAGAAGGAACGCGGTGCCGGGGTGCCAGGGCAGCCGGCGCAGGGTGGCGGGGTCGGGGCGCATGGCGAAGTCGCCGTAGCCCCGGTCCCAGGAGGACATCGCGTAGCCGTCGACGGTGTTCATCTCGGTGTCGACGGCGAGGAGGTAGTTGCAGCCCTCGGTGCCGTGGCCGAGTACCTCGTCGAGGAAGAAGCGCGCGGCGAACCGCTTGCCCTGGAGCCGCCCTTGCATGTCGGGGAAGGCGAGGACGACGGTGTCGATCTCGCCGCCGGCGACGAGCGCCCGCAGTTCCTCGACGGTCAGCGGGGGTGTGCGGTCTGCCACCAGAAAGCCTCCTTAGGCTCCTTCGCGCGGTGTGGCCGGGCAGGTGGCCATAAGGTATTGCCGGAGACCATTGCTTGGGAAGGGGGCGCGGCCGGATGCCGCGGGAGACCGACATACGGGAGACCCACGTACGGGAAGCGGGCGCACGGGAAACCGGCGTACGGGAAGCCGGCGCGCGCGAGCCCGCCGACCGCCTCGGCGCGGTGCTGCGCCCCGTCCGCGCGGGCAACGGCTTCGAGGAGGCCCTGGAGCAGATCCTCCAGGTGGTCCGCCTCGGACTGGTGCCCGGCGGTGAACGGCTGCCCGCTGAGCGGGAGTTAGCCGAACGTCTCGGGATCAGCCGGGTGACCCTGCGCGAGGTCCTGAAGGTGCTGCACGACCAGGGCCTGGTCGAATCGCGGCGCGGCCGCTACGGCGGCACGTTCGTACGGCCCCGCGCGGACGCGGGCGGCGAGGACGAGCTGCGGCGCCGGATCGCCGAGGTGGACATCGAGGACGTCCTGCGCTTCCGTGAGGTGCTGGAGACCGGCGCGGCCGGGCTGTGCGCGGCACACGGGCTCACCGAGGAGGGCGCGGCCCGGCTGCGCCACGCCCTGGAGCGCACCCACGACGCGCCCCTCGCCGACTACCGCCGCCTGGACACCCTGCTGCATCTGACCCTGGCCGAGCTGTGCGGCTCGCCCTCGCTGGCCGCGCAGTACGCGGCGGTGCGCGCGGGCGTGAACGAACTCCTGGACTGCATCCCCCTGTTGGTCCGCAACCTTGAGCACTCCCAGCGCCAGCACGCCGCCCTGGTCGAGGCGGTGCTCGCCGGGGACGCGGAGGCCGCGCGGGAGATCGCGCGCGAGCACTGCGCGGGCACGGCGGCCCTGCTGCGGGGCTTCCTGGCGTGAGCCGCCCTCCGCACCCGAGCCGCCTTCTGGACGCGAGCTGCCCGCTGTACGTGAGCCGCCTTCGGCACGCGAGCCGCCTTCTGCAAAGGTAGGAGGGGATACCTTTGCACGACGGGAGCGCAGTGTGACTGTACGACGGGTGACCGGACAGCCGCCCTTGATCGGCGTGAGCACCTATCTGGAGGGCGCCGCCCGCTGGGGCGTGTGGGAGCTGCCCGCGGCCCTGCTGCCCGCCGCCTACCCCCGCCTCGTCCAGCGCGCCGGAGGCATCGCGGCCATGCTCCCGCCGGACACCCCCGACCGCGCCGCCGCCACCGTGGCCCGCCTCGACGGGCTGGTGATCGCGGGCGGCCCCGACGTGGACCCGGCCCGCTACGGCGCGGAGCGCTCCCCCCGCACCGGCCCGCCCGCCCCCGAGCGGGACGCCTGGGAACTGGCCCTGATCGAGGCGGCGTTGGCGGCACGCGTACCGCTCCTCGGCATCTGCCGGGGCATGCAGCTCCTGAACGTCGCCCTGGGCGGCACCCTCGTGCAGCACCTGGACGGCCACGTGGTGGAGACCGGCGTCTTCGGCACGCACCCGGTGACCCCGGTGCCGGGCACGCTGTACGCCAAGATCGCCCCGGAGGAGACGGCACACGTGCCGACGTACCACCACCAGTGCGTGGACCGCCTGGGCCGGGGCCTGGTCCCCGCCGCCCACGCGGCCGACGGCACGGTGGAGGCCGTCGAACTCCCGTCGGCCGAGGGGTGGGTGCTCGCCGTGCAGTGGCACCCCGAGATGGGCGAGGACGTGCGGGTCGTGCGGGAACTGGTGGAGGCGGCCTCCTGAGCCCGGTGCGGCTCAACTCCGCGTGAGCGCCAGCAGTTCACGCGCCGGACCCGTCGGCCGGTGCCCGGTCGGCCACACCGCCCGCAGCTCGCGGCGCAGGGCGAGGCCCGCCACCGGAATCCCCACCAGCCGCCGGGTCGCCAGCTCCTCCCCCACGGCCAGCTCGCTGAGCACGGAGGGCCCCGCCCCGCCGACGGCCGCCGCCTTCACCGCCGTGGTGGAGGACAGCTCGATCAGCGGGCGGGCGAGGCCGCCGAGGGCCGCGTGCAGGACCTGCCGGGTGCCGGAGCCGCGCTCGCGCAGGATGAGCGGGGTGGCGGCCAGTTCCCCGGGGTCGAGCGGGCGGCTCCGGCGGGCCCACGGGTGGGTCGGCGCGGTGACGACGACCAGACGGTCCCGGGCGACGACCGCCGAGTCCAGCGCCGGCGGCACGGTCAGCCCCTCCACGAAACCGAGGTCCGCCTCGCCCGCGAGGAGCAGTTCCGCGACCCGCGCCGAGTTGCCCGCGAGCAGCGACACCGCCGTACCCGGGCGTCCGGCGTGCAGGGCGAGCAGCCAGCCGGGCAGCAGATACTCCGCGATGGTCATGCTGGCCGCCACCCGCAGCCGCGAGTCCCGCCGGTCGCGCAGCGCCCGCGCCCCCGCGTCGAACGCCTCGGCCGCCTCCACCACCCGCCGCGCCCAGTCGGTGACCAGCGCGCCCGCGTCGGTCAGGCGCGAGCCGCGCGGCGAGCGGTCCACCAGGGCCACCCCGAGCTGCCGTTCCATGGACCGCAGCCGGCTGCTGGCGGCGGGCTGGGTGATGCCCAGCTCCCGCGCCGCCGCGCCGAGACTCCCGAGCCGCGCGACGGCGAGCAGCAGCTCCAGCGCGCCCAGGTCGGGCACCCGGTGCGCCAGCGGAACCTCGCGCTCACTCATAAACCCAGCTTATGTGCCGATAGAGACAAGGTCCCTGGTCGGGCCGGTTCCGGGCGGGAAAGCTGGCCCCATGGTCACCCCCGCCCTCTGTCCGCCGGCCCCACGCGCGACCCGCGTACGGCACCTCGGCCCCCACTGGTACTCCGCCGTCATGGGCACCGCCGCCCTCGCCGGAGCGGGCGCCGCACTGCCCGCGCACGTCCGCCCTCCGCAGGCCGTCCTCGCCACCGCGTGGACGCTGTCCCTCGCGCTCCTGGCCGCCCTCCTCGCCGCCCGCGCCCTGCACTGGACCCACCACCGCGACCAGGCCCGCGCCCACCTCCTCGACCCCGCGACGGCCCCGTTCCACGGCTGTCTGTCGATGGCGCTCCTCGCGGTCGGCGGGGGCGCCCTCACGGCGGGCCGGTACCTGCTCGGCCCGGGTACGGCGGTCGCGCTCGACGCCGTGCTCTTCACGGCGGGTACGGCGGTCGGGCTCGCGGCGGCGGTCGCGGTGCCGTATCTGATGGTCGTACGGCACCGGATCGAGCCCGGTCAGGCCACCCCGGTCTGGCTGCTGCCGCTGGTCGCCCCGATGGTGTCGGCCGCGCTGGGCCCGGCCCTCGTACCGTGGCTGCCGCCGGGCCAGCCGCGCGCAACCCTGCTGCTCGGCTGCTTCGCGCTGTTCGGGCTCAGCCTGCTCGCCACCCTGCTGATGCTGCCGCTGATCCTCGGACGCCTCCTCCTCATGGGCCCGCTGCCGCTCGCACTCACCCCGACCCTGTTCCTGGTGCTCGGCCCGCTGGGGCAGTCCACCACCGCGACCGGCGCCGTCGCGGACCTGGCGCCCGGGGTCGTTCCGGAGCCGTACGCGCACGGGCTCGCGGTGTTCGCGGTGCTCTACGGCGTGCCGGTCATGGGCTTCGCGCTGCTGTGGCTGGCGTTCGCCGCCGCGCAGGTGGTCCGGGCGCGGCGGCTCGGGATGGGGTTCTCGCTGACGTGGTGGGCGTTCACCTTCCCAGTGGGCACGTGTGTCACGGGTGCGGCCTCGCTCGCCCGGCACACGGGGCTGACGGTGTACGCGGTCCTGGCGGGCGCGCTGTACGTCCTGCTGCTGGCCGGCTGGGCCGCCGCCGCGTCCGGCACCCTGCGCGCTCTGCTCAGTGGACGGCTGCCCGCAGCGCCCGCGCCAGTGCGCCCGGAGCCTCGGCCAGTGAGGGTCCGTACCAGGTCAGATGCCGTCCGCTGACCAGGGCGCAGGGCAGTCCGGGGAAGGACTCGGGGCCGTCGTCGGGGGTGAAGCGGTAGGGCTCGTCGGGGAGGACGACGAGGTCGGGCGCGGTCGCGCACAGCTCGGGCAGCGGGATACGCGGATAGCGCTCGGGGTGGCCGGCGTAGGCGTTGCGGACGCCGAGGCGGGCCAGGACGTCACCGGCGAAGGTGTCGCGGCCGAGGACCATCCAGGGGCGGCGCCAGATCGGTACGACGGCGGTGGCGGGCGTCTCCGGCGCGGGAAGCCCGGTCCAGGCGGCCTCGGCCTCGTCCAGCCAGCGGGGGCGGCTGCGGGCGCCGCAGGCGGTGAGCACGCGGTCCAGTTCGCGGAGCGCCTGCGGGAGGGTGCGCACCTCGGTGACCAGCACCTCCAGGCCCGCCGCGCGCAGGGCGGCCAGGTCGGCGGCGCGGTTCTCCTCCTCGTTGGCGATCACCAGGTCGGGGGCGAGGGCGGTGATCCGCGCGACGTCCGGGTTCTTGGTGCCGCCGATGCGGGTGACGGCCAGGTCCGCCGGGTGGGTGCACCAGTCGGTGGCGCCGACGAGCACGCCCGGCAGCGTCGTGGCCACCGCCTCCGTGAGGGACGGGACCAGGGAGACCACCCGCACTAGCGGGACCGGTCCTTGACCGCCTCGATGTGCTCGGCGACGGCCACCACGATCACCCGGGTGTCCGGCACGGTGGCCCGCCAGCGGTGCCGTACCCCGCCGGTCAGGTAGAGGGTGTCGCCCTTGCCGAGGCGGTAGGCGCGGCCCTCGGCCTCGATCTCCACGGCGCCGTCGGCGACGTACATCAGCTCGTCGTTGCGGTGCCGGAACTCGCGGCCCGCGTCGTGGTCGCCGATGAATTCGGAGGCGTGCAGCTGATGGTGTCCGCGCACCAGCGGGCGGGTGCGCGGCGCGAAGTCGCCGTCCTCGACGTGCTCGGCGCGTACGACGTCGACGCTGCACGCGGGGTCGGCGGCGGCGAGGAGTTCCACGGCGGTGGTGCGCAGCGCGTCGGCCAGCTTCTCCAGGGAGGTGCGGCTCGGGCGGGCCCGGTCGTTCTCCACCTGGCTGAGGAAGGGCACCGACAGGCCGCTGCGCTCCGACACGACCGCGAGGGTGAGTTCGAGCGCGCGACGACGCCGCCGGACGGCCGCGCCGACCCGCACGGGCTGTCGCTCTTTGTGGTCGCCCATCGCTGCGGCTCCCTCCTTCAGGCGTCGCGCGGCTGCCCGGGTACCCATTCGGAGGCACCCCTGTCCAAAAACGTTGTCCGCAAGGTTGTCTGCACCCTACGCATGTTCGGCAAACCGTTTCGCGCGTCTGTCGCATCGATGTCATACCGGTCACGGCCAACACAACGGTTCACGCCACCGGGTCCGGTCTCGCGGGCGTGGGGCCCGTGACCACGGGTCCGTTGTCCGGTGACCGGTGTCCGGCCGGTCCTTCCACCGGGCCCGCCGGACAGCCCCGGCCTACCGTTCAATGCCTTCGCGGCCCGTGGTGTTCCCTGGTACACGCCGTCCGCCCGGCACCTGGGACGGTGCCGGGCGGACGGGTGGTGTGCGGTGCCCTGGGCTCCGCGTCGCGCTGTGTGGTTGGCCGGATTCCTACCGTGCACGGGCTCGGGAGGGGGCGCGCGCTCAGCGCGGTGCGCGGGCCCCGCTCACTGCGGGGCCCATGTCACCTCGGGCCCCGGTCACTGCGGGGTCATGCGGCGTACGACCTCCGGGTGGTCCTTCACCCAGGCGGCCACGGCCTGCTCGGTCTTGCCCTGGCCCGCCTTGGTGATCCGCGCCTCCAGGCTGCCCAGCTCGCCCTCGCTCATCTTGAAGCCCTTGATCCACTTGGTGAGCTGCGGGTACCGCTCCGGGAACTTCTCGCTGGAGATCGTACGGATGGTGTTGCCCACGCCGAACGCCTTCTTCGGGTCGGCCAGCTTGGTCAGGTCGTACTCGCTGTACGCCCAGTGCGGCGACCACAGCACCACGGCCACGGGCTCCTTCTTGGCGTAGGACCGCTTCAGCTCGGCCAGCATCGCCGGGGTGGAGCCGTCGACGACCTTGTACTCCTTGTCCAGGCCGTAGCCGGGCAGCACCTTGGTCTTGAGCAGGTTCATCTCACCGGTGCCGGGCTCGATGCCGATGATCTTCCCGTGGAACTGGGAGGACTTGCCCTTGAGGTCGGCCAGGGACTTCACGCCCTTGACGTAGGAGGGCACGGCCACTTCCAGGGAGGTGGGCTTGTACCAGGTGCCGAGGTCCTTGAGCCGGTCCTTGCTCTTGTCCCAGAAGTTCTTCTGGGCGTACGGCAGCCAGGCGTCGAAGTTGACGTCGAGGTCGCCGGAGGCGAGGCCGGTGTAGACCGGGCCGACGTCCATCTGCTTCAGGTTCAGCTGATAGCCGCGCCGCTCCAGGGCGTTCTTCCACAGGTAGGTGACGGCGACGTCCTCGTCCCAGGGGAACCAGGCGACGTTGACCGGGCGCTTGGCCTCGGCGGGCGTGGCGCCGCCGGCGTCCTTCACCGGGGCGAGCTTGTCGACGACGCCGGGGTTCTTCTTGAGCCAGGCGCGGACGGCGTCCTGCTGCTTGCCCTTGCCGGCCTTGTTGATCTCGGCTTCCAGGCCGGTGAGCTGCTTCTCGCTCATGGTGAAGTTCTTCAGCCACTCGCCGACGACGGGGTTGTCTGCCGCGAAGCCCTTGCGGCTGAGGGTGTGCACGCCGTCGCCCTTGCCCCAGGCGCCCTTGGGGTCCTTGAGCTTCTTCAGGTCGTAGTCGCTGTAGGCCCAGTGCGGCGACCAGAGCGTGACGACGATCGGCTGCTTCTTGGCGTAGGCCCGCTTCAGCTCGGCGAGCATCGCCGGGGTGGAGCTGTCGACGACCTTGTACTTCTTGTCGAGGCCGTAGGCGGGCAGGATCTTGGACTTGAGCAGGGCCATCTCGCCGGCGCTGGACTCGATGCCGGTGATCTTCCCGCCGAACTGCGACGCCCGGCCCTTGAGGTCGGCGAGGGAGTCGACGCCTTTCAGGTAGGAGGGCACCGCGAGCTCCAGGGAGGTCTGGTCGTACCAGGAGCCGAGGTCGTCGAGCTGCTTGCCGTACTTCTTCCAGTACTGCGCGTGGGTGGTGGGCAGCCAGGAGTCGGTCTCGAAGTCGACGTCGCCCTGGGCGAGCGAGGTGTAGAGCGGTCCGGCGTCGAACTGCTTGGCGTCCACCTCGTAGCCGCGCCGCTCCAGGATCTCCTTCCAGAGGAAGGTGGAGGCGACGCCCTCGTCCCAGGGGATGTAGCCGATGCTGATCTTCTTGCCCTGGCCGACGTTCCCGGCGTCCGCAGTGGTGGTGGAGCCGCCGCTGCCGCCGAAGATCCCCATGCCGCCCGCGACCAGCGCGAGGACGACGATGCCGATCACGGCGACGGCCGGACGCGGCCGGTAGGAGCCGATGCGCACCCCGCGCGCGGCGCGCAGCTTGGCGGCGGCGCGGCGGCCCATCGGGGAGACCTGGGTGCCAAGGGCGCTGGTCATCCGGTCGAGGTAGATCGCGAGGATGACGATGGCGATGCCCGCCTCGGAGCCGAGGCCGACGTCGAGCTGGCCGATGGCCTCGTTGACGTCGCCGCCGAGGCCGCCGGTGCCGACCATGCCGGCGATCGCGGCCATGGACAGGCCGAGCATGATGACCTGGTTGACGCCGGCCATCACGGTCGGCAGGGCCAGCGGGAGCTGGACGCGCAGCAGGGTGTCGCGGGGCGTGGTGCCGAACGCGTCGGCCGCCTCGACCAGTTCCTTGTCGACCTGGCGGATGCCCAGCTCGGTCATGCGCACGCCGGGGGCGAGCGCGAAGATCAGGGTGGCGACGATGCCGGCCGGGGCTCCGGTGCCGAAGAACAGGATGGCCGGGATGAGGTAGATCATCGCGGGCAGCGTCTGCATGAAGTCCAGCACGGGCCGGATCAGCCCGCTGACGCGGTCGGAGCGGGCCGCCCACACGCCGAGGGGTACCGAGATCACCAGGGCGATGATCGTGGCGACGAGGACCAGCGCCAGGGTGACCATCGCGTCGTCCCACAGCCCGAGGGAGTCGATGAAGGCGAATCCCGCGAAGGTGAGGACACCGGCGACGGTGCCGCGCAGCCAGAAGGCGACGATCGCGAGGATGCCGGCGAGGATCAGTGGCGGGGGCGCCTGGAGGACGGTGTCGATGCCGTCGTAGGTGCCCTGGAAGACGGTCTTGAAGAAGTCGAACAGCCACGCCATGTGGCCGGTGAGCCAGTCGACGACGTCGTTGACCCAGCTGCCGAGCGGAATCCTAGGCATGGGCGGTCACCTTCTTCCCGCCCTGGTCGCGCCGGTTGTCGCAGGGTTCGGGGCCGCCCTCCTCCTCGCCGAGGAAGCCGACGAGCCGCTGCCGGGGCACGACCCCGACGAGCCCGCGCGAGCCGTCCACGACGGCCACGGGGTGCGAGAGGCGGGCGCTGATCGCGCACAGGTCGGTGAACGGCGTGTCCGGCGTGGCCGTCTCGCAGTCGCAGTCGGCCTCGTCGCCGCGCACGTCGGTGTCCATCACGGCCCCGGCGGTCAGCACCCGGGCCCGGTCGACGTCCTGGGTGAAGGAGGCGACGTAGTCGTCCGCGGGGCGCAGCAGGATGTCCTCGGCGGTGCCGGTCTGGACGACGCGCCCGTCCCGCATGACGGCGATGCGGTCGCCCAGGCGCATGGCCTCGTTGAGGTCGTGGGTGATGAAGACGATGGTCTTGCGCAGCGTCTTCTGCAGTTCCAGGAGCTGGTCCTGCATGTCACGGCGGATCAGCGGGTCGAGGGCGCTGAAGGATTCGTCCATGAGGAGCAGGTCGGCGTCGGTGGCCAGCGCCCGGGCGAGGCCGACGCGCTGCTGCATTCCGCCGGACAGCTCGTCGGGCCAGGAGTCCTCCCAGCCGGCCAGTCCGCACAGGGCGAGGGCCTCGTCGGCGCGGCGCTCGCGCTCGGCGCGGGGTACGCCCTGGACTTCGAGGCCGTAGGCGGCGTTGGCGCGGACGCTGCGGTGCGGGAAGAGCGCGAAGTGCTGGAACACCATGCTGATCTTGCGGGCGCGGACCTCGCGCAGCTGGGACGCGGTGAGCGCGGTGAGGTCCTGGCCGTCGAAGGAGACCTGACCCGACGTCGGCTCCAGCAGGCCGTTGAGCATCCGCAGCAGAGTGGACTTGCCGGAGCCGGACAGGCCCATGACGACGAAGATCTCTCCCGGCTCGACGGAGAAGGAGGCGTCGATGACGGCGGCGGTGACGCCCTCCGCCCTCAACTCCTCGCGGTCTGCTCCCTGTTCGAGTCGTTGTACTGCCTGGTCCGGTTCCGGTCCGAACACCTTGTACAGATGCTCGGCGGCAAGTCTGGCGGACATGCATACCTCTCGTCTCGGCGGCAAGATGGGGAGACGAGCGGTCGTTCTGTTGTTTACATGAGCAACTACTCCACTCCGTGGCGGCGCCTGCCCGGACGCTTACGCGACAAACACAAGAGTGATCCAGGTCACATGACGGGCGTCGCGTTGTCGGTGCCGTACGGCATGATGCGAGCGTGACCGGACGACTCATGCTCCTCGACACCGCCTCGCTCTACTTCCGCGCCTACTTCGGCGTGCCGGACTCGGTCCGGGCACCGGACGGCACGCCGGTGAACGCCGTGCGCGGACTGCTCGACTTCATCGACCGGCTGGTGAAGGACCACCGCCCGGACCGGCTCGTCGCCTGCATGGACGCCGACTGGCGCCCGGCCTGGCGGGTGGAGCTGATCCCCTCCTACAAGGCGCACCGGGTCGCCGAGGAGCAGCCGTCCGGCCCGGACACCGAGGAGGTGCCGGACACCCTGACGCCCCAGGTCCCGGTCATCGAGGAGGTCCTTGACGCACTCGGCATCGCACGCGTCGGCGTCCCCGGCTACGAGGCCGACGACGTGATCGGCACCTTCACCGCGCACGCGGACGGCCCGGTCGACATCGTCACCGGCGACCGTGACCTCTACCAACTGGTGGACGACGCGCGGGAGATCCGCGTGCTGTACCCGATCAAGGGCGTCGGCACCCTCCAGCTCACCGACGAGGCGGTGCTGCGCGAGAAGTACGGCGTCGACGGGCGCGGTTACGCCGATCTGGCGCTGCTGCGCGGCGACCCGAGCGACGGTCTGCCGGGCGTGCCCGGGGTCGGCGAGAAGACGGCGGCCAAGCTGCTCGCGGAGTACGGCGACCTGGCCGGGATCGTCGCGGCGGCCGAGGACCCCGCCTCGCGGCTCACCCCGGCCCAGCGCAGACGGCTGACCGAGGCGCGCGGCTATCTGGAGGTGGCGCCGAAGGTGGTCCGGGTGGCCGGTGACGTCCCGCTGCCCGCCGTGGACACCGCGCTGCCGCGCACCCCGCGCGACCCGGCGGCACTGGAGGCGCTGGCGGCCCGCTGGGGTCTGGGAGGTTCCCTGCAGCGGCTGCTGGGCACACTCGGCGAGTGACGGCGCACGGCGCGGGGCGAGCGGCGGGAGCCGGGGATTCCCCGGACGAATCCGGCCGGCCTCGCGCCCGGAGCGTGTCCCTTGAATCGGGATGCTAAGTTAGGTAAACCTAACCAAGGCAGCAGGAGGCCGTCATGGCAGAGCGTCCGGGGCGAAAGCCGCGCAAGCTCCATACCGCCCAGGTGGTGCGCACCGAGCGGCTGAGCCCGCACGTACAGCGCGTCGTGGTCGGCGGCGACGGCCTCGCCGACTTCTCGGCCGACACCTGCACCGATCACTACGTGAAGCTGCTGTTCGCCCCCGACCCCGGGATCGGCTACCCCGAGCCCTTCGACCTGGACCGCATCCGCGCCGAACTCCCGCGCGAGCGCTGGCCGGTGACGCGTACGTACACCGTCCGCGACTGGGACGCCGAACAGCGCCTGCTCACGCTGGACTTCGTCATCCACGGCGACGAGGGCCTGGCCGGTCCGTGGGCCATCCGGGTGCGCCCCGGCGACACCCTGCGCTTCATGGGCCCCGGCGGCGCCTACGCCCCCGACCCCAGCGCCGACTGGCATCTGCTCGCCGGCGACGAGAGCGCGCTGCCCGCGATCGCCCGCTCCCTGGAGGCCCTGGCGCCGGGCACGCGCGCGCACGCCTTCGTGGAGGTGTCCGGGCCCGAGGAGGAGCAGAAGATCGACTCCGACGTGGAGGTCGTCTGGCTGCACCGGGGCGAGCGGCCCGTGGGCGAGGCCCTGGTGGAGGCCGTCACGGGGCTGGAGTTCCCCGAGGGCCGGCCGCACGTCTTCGTGCACGGCGAGGCGTCCTTCGTGAAGGAGCTGCGCCGGGTGCTGCGCGTCGAGCGGCAGCTCCCGCGCGAGGACCTGTCCATCTCCGGGTACTGGCGCCTGGGCCACAACGAGGACGGCTGGCAGGCCTCCAAGCCGGAGTGGAACGCGCGCATCGAGGCCGAGCAGGAGAGCGACGGCACCCCGGCCTGACCCCTCCCCCGGCCCGCCGTCAGGGCCGGGTCAGCCCTCGTTCACGCGCGCGTGCAGATGCATGTCGTGCCAGCCGTCCTGGTGCAGGACGAAGCTGCGCCGGGTGCCCTCCAGGTCGAACCCCGACTTCGTGGCGACCCGGCAGGACGCCTCGTTGGCGGTGGAGTGCGTGAGTTCCAGACGGTGGAAGCCGATCTCCTCGAACGCCCAGCGGGTGAGCGCCCGCGTGGCCGTCACCGCGACGCCCCGCCCGCGCGAGCGCGCCACCGTCCAGTAGGCGACCTCCGCGCAGCCGTCCTCCAGATGGATCTCGCGCAGCGCTACCCGGCCCACCACCTCGCCGGTGTCCGCGTCGGCCACGGCCCAGTTGGCCCGGCTCTCCCCCGGCCAGTCCCGCCGCCAGCGCTCGATCCACTCCGCGGCCTCGCCCTCGGACGCGGTGAACCTGCCGTGCCACTGGCGCTGCACCGGGTCCTGGAAGGCCGCGTGCACACCGGGGGCGTCCTCCTCGCGCCAGGGACGCAGGAGCAGACCGTCATCGGCCGGGATCACGGGCTGCGCAAGACGCGCGAGGGTTCCGGCGGGCAGTACCGGGGGTACGAGAATCGGCATGCGGGGCATCCTGCCAACGCCGCGCCCGCGGCGCACCGGGATTTCACCGGCGGCCGCCCCCGTACCCTTGGACCCGATGAGACGCCGTACCCCGCCCCCGCCCGCCCCGCTCCCCCAGCGCGGGGGAATCGACCCGGTGCGGGTGCGGCTGCCGGCCGGCGGGGCCTGGGCCACCGTGCGGGAACACCTGGTGGAACGGCTGACGGGCGCCGGGCCCGGGACGGTCGCCGCGATGTTCGAGGCCGGGCTGATCGTGGGGGCCGACGGACGCCCGGTCGCGCCCGACGCGCCGTACGAGCCGGGGATGTACGTGTGGTTCCACCGCGAGCATCCGCCGGAGGTGCCGGTGCCCTTCGCGGTGGAGGTGGTGTACCGGGACGAGCACATCGTGGTCGCCGACAAGCCGCACTTCCTCGCCACCACCCCGCGCGGCAGCCATGTCACCGAGACCGTGCTCGCCCGGCTCCGCCGTGACCTCGCACTGCCCGCGCTGAGCGCCGCGCACCGCCTGGACCGGCTCACCGCCGGACTGGTGCTGTTCACGGTGCGGCCCGGCGAACGGGGCGCCTACCAGACGCTGTTCCGCGACCGCCTGGTGCGCAAGGAGTACGAGGCGATCGCCCCGTACGATCCGGGGCTCGCCCTGCCCCGGACCGTACGCAGCCGGATCGTGAAGGAGCGCGGCACGCTGGCCGCGTTCGAGGTGCCCGGCGAGCCGAACGCCGAGACGCTGGTGGAGTGCGCCGAACACCGCGGGCGGGACGGCCTGGCGCGCTACCGGCTGCTGCCGCGCACCGGCCAGACCCACCAGCTGCGGGTCCATCTGAACACCCTCGGCGTCCCCATCCTCGGCGACCCGCTGTACCCGGAGGTGGCCGCCCCCGAGGTACCCGGTGCCTTCCGGCGCCCGCTGCAACTGCTCGCGCGCGAGCTGGAGTTCACCGACCCGGTGACGGGGGCGCGGCACGCGTTCACCAGCGGCCGCACGCTCCAGGCGTGGTCCGCACCCGACGCGTGGGCCGGGGCGGACTGACCCGGACCGGGCCCGCCCGCCCCCGCGCCGCCGGTGTCACTCGCCGACCCACCAGCGCATCAGCCGCCGCCACACGCTCTCCCGCCCGGACCCGGCGGCACCGGCCGGCTCCGGAACCCGGGCCGGCTCCGGGACCCGGGCGGACTCCGGGACCCGCGCGGACTCCCGTACGGGCACCGTCTCCCGCCGCGGCTCCGGCACCGCCGCCCTGACCGGCGCCGAGACCTGCCACTCCTCGCGCCGGCGCGGGACCGGGGACTGGCTGGGCGGCAGACTGACGTCCTGCTGGAGCGCGGGCTCGAACCGCACCGGCAGCGAGACCAGATGCCGGGAGGCGATGGAGGAGCGCCATCGCAGCTCCTCCTCCGGACAGTCCAGCCGGATGTCGGGCAGCCGGGTCAGCAGGGCGTCCACGCCGACGTCGGCGATGGCACGGCCGATGTCCTGCCCCGGGCACTCGTGCGGGCCGCCGCCGAAGGCCAGATGGGAGCGGTTGCCCTTCATCTGGGCCCGGGGATCGGACCGTACCCGGGGATCGACGTTTCCGGGGGCGGGTGCGAACAGCAGCCCGTCGCCCCTGCGGATGCGCTGGCCGCCCAGCTCGGTGTCCTGCTTGGCGTAGTAGCCGAGGACGGTGGAGAACGGCGGCTCGTCCCACAGGGACTGCTCGATGGCCTCGGCCACCGTCATCTGACCGCCGTTGAGCCGGGCGCGGAAGCCGGGCTCGGTGAGCACCATGCGCAGGGCGTTGGCGAGCAGGTTGGCGGTGGCCTCGTAGGCGGCGAAGAGGACGAGCCGCAGATGTTCGCGGACCTCGTCGTCGGTCAGGCCCGCCTCGTGGGTGACGAGGTGGCTGGTGAAGTCGTTCTCGGGGCGGGCGCGGCGGCGCAGGGTGAGCCGGCCGAGCGCCTCCATGACGTAGGCGTGGCTCTGGATGGCGGTGTCGGTGCCCTTGAGCGCGTCGCGGGCGGCCTGCACCATCCGGTCGTTGTACTCCTCGGGCATGCCGAGGATCGCGCACAGCGTGGCCATCGGCAGATGCTCGGCGAACTGCGGGACGAGGTCGGCGTGGCCGCGCTCGCAGAAGGCGTTGACCAGGCCCTGGGTGTAGCGGCCGATGGTACGGCGCATCTCACGGTGGTCGATGGTGGCCATCGCCGCGGTGACCGCGTCGCGCAGCCGCTGGTGCTCGGCGCCCTCGGCGTGCGAGCAGATGGGCTGCCAGGCGATGTGCGGCATCAGCGGGTGGTCGGACTTGACCTGGCCGTCGAGCAGCGGGGTCCAGATGCGGCTGTCGCGGCTGTACTGCGAGGGGCTGCGCACCATCTGGAGGTTCTCGGCGTGTCCGAGGACGACCCACATCGGCACGTCCTCGTGGAGGAGCGCGGGGGCCACCGGGCCGTACTGCTCGCGCAGGCATGCGTAGAGGTCGTCCAGGTCCTCGGCGCCGGGGCCGTGGAGCCGGTGCAGGGCGCCGGGCCCGAGGCCGTGCGCGGGGCAGCCGGGCGGCGGCCCGGCGGCCGGATCGTGGGTGCCGGTCGGGGGGTGGGGTTCAGGCGTCACAGTGTCGCTCCGGGACGGATGCGGATTACGGATGCGGGTCGGTGGGACGCGGGTCAGACCAGGGCTCCGGAGAGCGCGAGCGAGTGCAGGAACCGCATGAGGGTCAGCAGCACCTCCTTGCTGGAGGCCCGCCGTCGTACGTCGCACTCGACGATCGGGATGTTCTCGGCCAGGTCGAGCGCGGTGCGCAGCTCCTCGACGGGGTGCCGGGGCGCGTCCGGGAAGGAGTTGACGGCGACCACGAAGGGCACGCCGCGCTCCTCCAGCCGGCCCATGACGTCGAAGCTGACCTCGAGTCGGCGGGTGTCCACCAGGACGACCGCGCCGAGGGCGCCCTCGAAGAGCCGGTTCCACAGGAACCAGAAGCGCTCCTGGCCGGGGGTGCCGAAGAGGTAGAGCACCAGCTGCTCGGTGATGCCGATGCGGCCGAAGTCCATGGCCACGGTGGTGGCCGTCTTGGTGTCGGAGCCGTAGTCGTCGTCCACGCCGATGCCGGCCTGGGTCATGGTCTCCTCGGTGGTCAGCGGCCGGATGTCGCTGACGGAGCCGACCATGGTCGTCTTGCCGACGCCGAAGCCGCCCACGATCACGATCTTCACGGCGGCCTGCGCCGTGTGCGGGAGCCGGTCCTCGGTGCGCGGGCCGGGGATCGGGGCGCTCCGGGAGTCAGAGCCGTTGAAGTCCATGCATCACCGCTTCGAGGATGGAACGGTCGGGCCTCGCCTGCCGCACGATCGGGGCGCGCACCTGCACCAGTTCGGCCGTGATCAGTTCGGTGATCAGTACAGTCATCGCGCTGAACGGCAGTTTCAGATAGGCCGACAGTTCGGCCACGGACAAGGGGCTGCCGCAGAGCCGGAGCACGGCCGCCTGCTCGGGGGTGCCCGAGCGCGGCGGGGCGGAGCGCGCCACGACCAGGGTGACCAGGTCGAGGTGCATCCGTCCGCCGTCGCTGAGCCCGGTGAGGGCGTACAGCCGCTCCGGGTTGCCGGGGTTCTCCTCGCCCTCCGCGGGCGCGGCCGGCGTGGCGGCCACGGGCGGCGGGGAGGGCGGTTCCTTCGGCGCCCGCCGGGTGCGTCGCGGTGGAGTCATACGGTCTGCCCGTCCCGCCGGGGCGGACTGGTGAGGTGGGCACCGATCCGGACGACGAGGTCGCGCATCATGCCGCTCATCCGGCCCGGTTCGCACACCACGTCGGCGAGCACCGCGAGGTAGGCGTTGTCGCCGGCGGCCATGAGGTAGAAGTAGCCGCCGTCGATCTCGATGACGACGAGCTTCATCTCCCCGCTGCTGCCGGGCAGTTCCTGGGCGACGGCCCCGGCCAGGCTCTGAACTCCCGCGCAGGCGGCGGCCATCCGGTCGGCGGCGTCCGGGTCGCCGCCGTAGCGGGCGATGCGCAGTCCGTCCGCGGAGAGGACCACGATCATCTCGATGCCCGGCACACCGTCGTGCAGCTGCTTGAGCATCCAGTCGAAGTTCGCGCGCTGCTGGATCACTTGAGGTCCCCCTCGTCGCCGGCTTCCGTGTCGGCCGAGTCGTTGATCAGATGCAGATAGGCGGTCGGGTTCCGCGTGAAGTCGGTCGGGTGAACCCCCGGGTTGTCCTTCTTCAGCCCCTCCCAGAAGGCGTCGACCCACAGACCGGGCTCCCGGTCGAGCAGCTTCTGCCGCTCGGGGTCGATCTCGGGCTCCGGCTCCGGCTTGGGCTGGGACCAGATGGTGGGCCTGCCCTCGGCCTCGGCGCGCTCGATGGCCTCCTGCTCGGCGTACCGCTGGGCGAGCGGGGTCTTCACCCGGCTGCGGCGCTGCGGCAGCCCGCCCGCCGTCCACTCGGTGACCTCGGGGACGTCGTCCTCCAGGGAGACACCGGCGGGGATGCGGGGGCTGGTGGGGCGGCGCTTCTTGGGCGGCCGCTTGGGGCCTTCCAGGGCGCCGAGTTCGGGCATGGGTACGGCGGTGGCGCCGATGCCGTGGGCGACGCCCACACCGGGTTCGGTGGTGGTCATGTTGCGCGGCACCATGAGGATGGCGCGGACGCCGCCGTACGCGGAGGCGCGCAGCGAGACGTCCATGTGGAACGAGGTGCACAGCCGGCCGACGACCGCGAGGCCGAGCCGGGGGTTCTCACCGAGGGAGTCGGCGTCGTCCGCCTGCTTGGCGTCGTCGATCATCTTCTCGATGCGGGCCCGGGACTCCTCGCTGAGGCTGACGCCCGCGTCCTCGATCTCGATGACGACACCGCTCTGCACCTCCACGGCGGTGACGTGCACCTTGGCCGTGGGCGGCGAGTAGCGCGTGGCGTTGTCGAGGAGTTCGGCGGCCGCGTGGATGATCGGCTCGACCGAGGTGCCCTTGATGTTGATGTTGACGATCGAACTCAGGTTGATGCGCGGGAACTCCAGGATGCGGGACATCGCACCGCGCAGCACGCTGTACAGCGACACGGGCTTGGGCCACTGACGCCCGGGGCGGCCGCCGCCGATGACGGAGATGGTGTCGGCGAGGCGGCCGATCAGCGCGGTGCCGTGGTCGATGCGCAGCAGGTCGTCGAAGACCTCGGGGCTGCGGCCGTGGTCCTCCTCCATCTCCCTGAGTTCCTTGGCCTGTTGGTGCACGATGGCCTGGACGCGGCGGGCGATGGTGACGAACGCGCGCTCGGAGGCGTCGCGCATCGAGATCTCGCGGTCCACGGCGCGCAGGGTCGCGCGGAGCAGATCGCGCTGCGAGCGGGGCATGTCGCGCAGTTCAGGGCTGTTGAGGACTCTGGGCATGACCTCGTGGTAGATGTCGCCGCCGCGCAGCCGCCGTACCGCCTCCGGCAGCACCTCGTTGGTCAGCCGGTCGAGCTGTGCGTCATGGCCGGCGACGCGCTGCTCCAAGTAGGCGGTGTGCCGGGCATGTTCGGCCCGCACCGCCCGCAACTCCCGCGCGCGCCGCACGGCTTCACCGGCCGTGACGAGCACCAGCAGCGTGGCCACGGCCCCGCAGCAGGCGACGGCGATGCGGGCGGCGGCCGGCACCAGGGCGACGGCCCCGGCGGTCACGGCGATCATCAGCAGACCGGGTGGCAACAACACGCGTGCGTAAGGACGTTCACGGACACCGGGAGGTTTCTGAACACTCACCATGGATGCCTTCTGGGACGAACCGTATGTTTGGGTACAGGCACCCGAATTCATCTCAACCGGGTGCGCCGCGGGCGAGCTTAGTCCGACCGGATCATCGCGGTGTCATATTCGGCAAGCACCTGAAATCGCCCCGGTACCGGGAGTAACCTCAACCCCATTTACACGCAGGGAAGTTAATCGAACACACTAGGTAGTGACGTTCGGGCATGCGAAAGGCCAACCGCCACATCTCAAGACAGAGAAGGACAGTTGGCCTTTCTTTTTCAGGGGCGCGGGGAACTGCGCGACAAGCCGCACACAACCCGCACCCTCCCGACGACGATCACCCCACGGACGAGTAGGCCACCACACCCCGCAGCAACTGATCAACAGCCTTACGCGCGTTCTTGGCCACCGTCGATCCCTCCGAAGGAGGAGCCGCCGCGGAGATCTGACCCAGCACGTCGATCACCTGCTTGGTCCACCGCACGAAGTCCCCCGCTGGCATCTCCGCCTCCCGCAGCACCTCGTCGAGCCCCTTCCCCGAGGCCCACTGATGGGCGACCCACGCGAACCCGAGATCCGGCTCCCGCTGCCCCACACCCTCCGTCTGGCTGATCCCGAAGTCCTCTTCGAGCGCGTCGAGCCGCCCCCAGATCCGCACCATCTCGCCGAGCGCCGCCTTCGCGTTGCCCGAGGGCAGCTTGGGTGCCATCGCATCGTCCGCGACACGCGACTCGTACACCAACGCCGAGACGCACGCGGCGAGTTCGGCCGGGCTGAGCCCCTCCCAGACGCCCTCGCGCAGACACTCGCTGGCGAGCAGGTCGAGTTCGCCGTAGAGCCGGGCGAGCCGGCGCCCGTGCTCGGTGACCTCGTCGCCGCGCAGATAGTCCAGCTCGGTCAGCAGCGCCACGATCCGGTCGAAGGTGCGCGCGATGGTGTTCGTACGGCCCTCGATGCGCCGCTCCAGCTGCGAGGTGTCGCGCTGCAGCCGGTGGTGGCGCTCGGCCCAGCGGGCGTGGTCCTCGCGGTCGTCGCAGCCGTGGCAGGGGTGGGCGCGGATGGCCGTGCGCAGCCGGGCGATCTCCCGGTCGTCGGCGGCCTGCGAACGCTTCTTGCGGGCCCGCTCCGGCGGGATGTGCCCGGCCTTGGTGCGCAGCGCGGAGGCGAGGTCCCGGCGGGACTGCGGGGAGCGCGCGTTGAACGTCTTCGGGATGCGCATCCGGTCCAGCGCCTCCACCGGGACGGGGAAGTCGATGGACGCCAGCCGCTTGACCTGCCGTTCGGCGGTGAGCACCAGCGGGCGGGGCCCGTCGTGGTGGTCGAAGCCGCGGTGGCCGCCGGTGCGTCCGGCGGGCAGGCCGGGGTCGAGGACCAGGGCGAGGCCCGCGTACTTTCCGGTGGGCACGTGGATGATGTCGCCCGGCTTGAGCTTCTCCAGCGCGACGGCGGCCTCCGCGCGCCGCTGGTTGGCGCCCTGCCGGGCCAGCTCGGTCTCGCGGTCCTTCAGCTCGCGGCGCAGTCGCGCGTACTCGTCGAAGTCGCCGAGGTGGCAGGTCATGGACTCCTTGTAGCCCTCCAGACCCTCCTCGTTGCGCTGCACCTGCCGGGAGATCCCGACCACCGACTTGTCGGCCTGGAACTGCGCGAACGACGTCTCCAGGAGCTCGCGCGAGCGGTGCCGCCCGAACTGCTCGACCAGGTTGACCGCCATGTTGTACGACGGCTTGAAGCTGGAGCGCAGCGGATAGGTGCGGGTGCCCGCGAGCCCGGCCAGGTGCTCGGGGCTCATCCCCCGCTGCCACAGCACCACGGCATGGCCCTCGACGTCGATGCCGCGCCGTCCCGCACGGCCGGTGAGCTGGGTGTACTCGCCCGGGGTGATGTCGGCGTGCTGTTCGCCGTTCCACTTGACGAGCTTCTCCAGCACGACCGAACGCGCGGGCATGTTGATGCCGAGCGCCAGGGTCTCGGTGGCGAAGACGGCCTTGACCAGGCCGCGCACGAACAGCTCCTCCACGACCTCCTTGAAGGTCGGCAGCATGCCCGCGTGGTGGGCGGCGATGCCCCGCTCCAGGCCCTCCAGCCACTCGTAGTAGCCGAGGACGTGCAGGTCCTCCGGCGGGATGTTGGCGGTGCGCTCCTCGACCAGGGCGCGGACCTGTTCCCGCTCCTCCTCGTCGTTGAGCCGGAGCCCCGCGTACAGACACTGCTGGACGGCGGCCTCGCAGGCCGCGCGGCTGAAGATGAAGGTGATGGCGGGCAGCAGGCCCTCGGCGTCGAGGCGCTCGATGACCTCCGGCCGGCTCGGCGTCCACACCCGCGAGCGCTGCCTGCGCTCGCGCTCCCGGTCGGCCTCGCGCATGGCACGGCCGCGCCTGCGGTCCTGGTACGAGGGCCGGGTGGCCTCCATGCGGGCGAGGCGGGCGAGGTCGGGGTTGACGGCCTTCTTGTGGCCCTCGCCCTCCTCGAACAGGTCGTACATCCGCCGTCCGGCGAGCACGTGCTGGAACAGCGGCACGGGCCGGTGCTCGGAGACGATCACCTCGGTGTCGCCGCGCACGGTGTCCAGCCAGTCGCCGAACTCCTCGGCGTTGGACACGGTCGCCGACAGCGAGACCAGCGTGACCGACTCGGGCAGATGGATGATCACCTCTTCCCAGACGGCGCCCCGGAAGCGGTCGGAGAGGTAGTGCACCTCGTCCATGACCACATATCCGAGGCCGAGGAGGGTCTGGGAACCAGCGTACAGCATGTTCCGCAGCACCTCGGTCGTCATGACGACGATCGGGGCGTCGGAGTTGACGCTGTTGTCACCGGTGAGGAGGCCGACCTTGTCGGCGCCGTAGCGGCGGCACAGGTCGGCGTACTTCTGGTTCGACAGCGCCTTGATGGGTGTCGTGTAGAAGCACTTCTTGCCCTGCTCCAGGGCGAGGTGGACGGCGAACTCGCCGACGATCGTCTTGCCGGAGCCGGTGGGTGCGGCCACCAGCACGCCCTTGCCGCCTTCGAGTGCCTGACAGGCCTCGATCTGGAAGGGGTCGAGGCCGAAGTCGTACATCTCGCGGAAGTCCGCGAGCGCGGTGGCCTGCTCGGCGGCCCGCACTCGGGATGCCGCGTACCGCTCGGCCGGTGAGAGGTCCTCTGTCATCGTGCTTTCGAGCGTACCGGGCCACACCGACAACAGGACGATCATTATCCGGAAGTCGGGGGATCCATGCGGATCCGGGGAGCTCCGGGGGCCGGCCGGAAACGCGGATGCCCCCGTCCCAGGTGGGAGGGGGGCATCCGGTGAAAGTGCCGTAGCCGCGTTCCATGCGCGGCGGCGCTCAGGTCACGTCGTCGTAGTCGCCCGACCGCTCCCCGCTCGCCTGCTCGGGCAGCGCGCGGCCGGTGCGGAGGGGCTCGACCTCTCCTATGGCCTCGGGGGTGAGGTCCAGCTCGGAGGCCTCGTCGTCGGCCGGTCCGGCGGCCAGGCGGCGGGCCTTGCGGCGGTCGTTGAGCAGCGAGAAGGCGACCGCGCCGAAGTACAGCACCCAGATCGGGGCGGCGAGCGCCAGCATCGTCAGCGGGTCGGTGCTGGGGGTGGCGACGGCGGCGAACACGGTGATGCCGAGGATCATCCCGCGCCACCAGCCGAGCATCCGCTTGCCGGTGAGCACGCCGGTCAGGTTGAGCAGGATCAGCAGCAGCGGCAGTTCGAAAGAGAGCCCGAAGACGAGCACCATGCGCATGACGACGCCGAGCAGCTCGTCCAGGGGCAGCAGGTTGTCGGCGCCCTCCGGAGTGAACCCGATCAGGACCTTCGCGGAGGTGGGCAGCACCTTGTACGCGAAGTAGGCGCCGGCGAAGAAGAGGGGCGCGCCGGTGGCGACGAAGCCGAGCGCGTACTTCCTCTCGTGCCGGTGCAGACCCGGCGAGATGAAGGCCCACAGCTGGTACAGCCACACCGGGGAGGCACCCACGACACCGGCCATGAGGGAGACCTTCAGCGCCAGCGTGAACGGTCCGAGCAGACCGCTGACCGTGATCCGCGCACAGGACTGGTTCTTGTGCGCCGTGGCCATTTCGGCGAAAGACTTGGTGCAGCCGACCGAATCCATGATCGGCCTGGTGACGACATTGACGATGTCGTCGTAGTAGAAGGCGGCGAAACACGTCACCACGGCGACGGCCAGCAGCGCCTTCGCAAGCCGGTTGCGCAGCTCACGCAGGTGGTCCGCCAGGGGCATCCGCCCCTCGGGGTCCTTCTCCTGCTTGCGGGCAGACTTGAGCAACCCACGTCCTCATCTCGTGCGGCAGGCCGGGGGTCCGGCCGCGGGTCAGCGCTGGGTGGTGTCCGTCGGCTCGTTGACCGGACGCGAGCTGTTCACGTCGCCCGGGGCGGCCTGGATGGTGCGCTGCGCGGGGGGCTGCTCGCCGGTGTCCGCCGGACCGGCCTGGCTGTTGCCGCCGTCTTCCTTCATGGCCTTGGCCTCGCTCTTGAGGATGCGCGCGGACTTGCCGAGCGAGCGGGCCATGTCCGGAAGCTTCTTCGCGCCGAACAGCAGGATGATGACGACGAGGAGGAGAATGATCTCGGGGGCTCCGAGCCTTCCGAACATAAGTCTTTACCTTCTCACCGAGGCGGCTGGGTGGGGGCTTGTCCGACCAGTCGGGCAGGCGTCCGAGCGATCGTGGTCGCGGCGATCGTAACGCTCAGAGGTGAACGCGAAGCGATCCCCGCGCATCGTCCCGGTCCGCGATGCGAGCCTCGTTTCGCGCACCGCGAGAAGCAGCGTACCTGGCCGCCCCGGTCGTCCGACAGGGAGGAGGGGCGCCCCGCCCTTGGTACGGCCGGGGCCCGGGGTGTCCGGGGATGGCGGACGTCACAGCGTGTCGGCGGCCCGTGCCGCGCTCACCGCGGCCCGCTCCAGGTCCTCCGCCGCCCGGCCGATGCGGTCGGCGGACCGCGCGACCTGCTCCCCGAGGCCCCGCGCCGCCAGGAACACCCGGACGGCGAGCACCCCCAGGACGAGAAGACCCAGGAAACCCACGGCTACCGCGAACATCGGCCAGAACATGCCGAAGAGCCTAGACGGTTCCGGACGGCCGGCAGCTCACGGTCACGGTCTACGCGGTGGAGTGCGGCCTCCGGTCTACGCGGTGGAGTGCAGCCGCAGCGTCCGCACCCCGCCGCCGGTCAGCAGCTCCACGATCCGCTCGCCGGCCGGCTTGCGCACCGCCGCCCCGCAGCCGGGGCAGGTGAAGGCGTAGAAGGTGGTGCGGCTGGAGGCCCCGATGGCCAGGCGCAGCGCGCTCGCGGCGAGTTCGAAGCGGCCCCGGCAGTCCGGGCAGCCCGCCTTGAACACGACCGGTACCACGCGCCGCATCCCGGCGAAGGCGGCGGCCACCGTCATCCCCCGCATCCCCGTCCCCCGGCCGCCGCCCGCCGTCCGGGCCTCCGGCACCGAAACCTCGCTCACAGCCCCCGCTCCCCCCGCTGGTCCGTCCCGTCCGCGCCGCCGGACACCCCCTCCGGCCGGCCGTCGGCGCGGTCACCGGTGTCGTACGACTCGTACGCGGCCAGCGCCTCGCGGGCCGCCCGGCGGGCGCTGTCGGCCAGTTCGGGCGGCGAGACGATCCGGCCGTCGCGGCCGAGCCGCAGGGCGAGCCGCCTGAGCGAGGCCGGATCGGGGGTGCGCAGAGTGATACGCAGCCCGCCGTCGGGAAGCTCATCGGCGCTGTCGTGCGGGTAGTACTCGGCGACCCAGCGGCCGCCCGGGCCGACCTCGACGACGACCTCGGGGTCCTCGGCGGCCGGCTGCACCAGCGCCTCGGAGAGGTCGCGGGGTGCTATCTCGGGCGGCGCGGACGGCTCGTCCAGGATGCGGATCTCGGCCACCCGGTCGAGGCGGAAGGTGCGGCGCGCCTCGGAGCGGCGGCACCACGCCTCGACGTAGGTGTGGCCGACGCTGACGAGCCGGATGGGGTCGATCTCCCGCTCGGTCAGCTCGTCGCGGGCCGGGGAGTAGTAGCGGATCCAGAGTCTGCGGCGCTCGGAGATGGCCCGGTCCACGTCGGCGAAGACGCCGCCCTCGGACTCGAAGGTCACCGAAAGGCGTGAGCTGGCCCCGGCCGCGTCGCCCGCCGCGGTCTCCACCTTGGCGGTGGCGCGCACCAGCGCCTGCCGGTCGCTCTCGCGCAGTCCGGGCAGGGTGGCCACCGCGCGGGCGGCCACCAGGAGCGCGGTCGCCTCGTCGGCGGCCAGCCGCAGCGGCTCGGCGGCGTCCGCGCCGAGGGCGGCGGGGTTGTGCCACCAGATGCGCTCGCCGTCGGTGTCGATGTCGAGGAGGTCGCCGCCCCGGAAGCTGGTGCCGCACATGGGCAGCACGTCGAGGTCGGAGACCAGTTCGTCCTCGGTGATGCCGAAGGCGCGCGCCACGTCCGCGATCCGGGCGCCGGGGCGCTCACGCAGATACGTCACCAGGGACAGCATCCGCCGGGTCTGGTCGATGGCGCTCGCGGGCCTGACCGCTTTTCCTGCCATGGTTGTGCTCCGCTCCCCCATCAGCCCTTGGCCACGGCACGCAGCCGGTCCACCACGTCCGCGCGCAGCTCGGCCGGTTCCAGCACCACCACGTCGGGCCCGAACTCCACCAGCCAGGCGTCGAGCCCGTGCCCGTACGGAATCTCCAGCTCGTCCCAGCCGTCGCCCAGGTCGCGGACCTTGACGGCCTTCGCGCGCAGCGGGTATCCGGCGCCCGAGCGCAGCCGGATCAGCGCGGAGCGGTCGGCGCTCTCGCCCGCCCAGCCGGCCACGGTCTCGCGCACGGTGACGACGTCGGGCACGGGCGCGGTGAAGCCGGTGCCGCGCGCGCGGACCTTGCCGGTGATCCGGGAGAGCCGGAAGACGCGCTCGGCGCCCCGGTCGCGGTCCCAGCCCGCGAGGTACCAGTGGCCGCGCCAGCACTCCAGGGCCCACGGCTCGACGTGCCGGGGCTCGGGGTGGGCGGCGGAGGCCTTGCGGTAGTCGAAGAGCACCGGGCGGCGGTCGCGGCAGGCCAGCATCAGCGGCTCGAAGGCGGCCTCGTGCACCGGGATGCGCGGCTCCAGGGCGCTGTGCGCGCCGTAGGGGTCGACGTCCTCGGGCAGTCCGGCCGCGCGCAGCTTCTGCAGGGCGCCGCTGGCGGCGCCGGCGAGCCGGGCCTGCTGCCAGACCTTGGCGGCGAGCCCGAGGGCGGCGGCCTCCTCGGCGTCCAGGGTGATGGGCGGCAGCCGGTTGCTGTCGCTGCGGGCGAGGTAGCCGACCTCGCCCTCGATGTTCTCGACGGTCTCGATGACGAGACCCAGCTCGCGCAGATCGTCCTTGTCCCGCTCGAACATACGGTTGAAGGCGTCGTCCGAGCCCGCTTCCAGGTACGCCTCGATGGACTCGCGCAGCTCGCGCTTGCTGAGCGGCCGCCGTGTGCCGAGCAGGCACAGCGCGAGATTCATCAGCCGCTCGGCCTTGGCAATGGCCATCGACGCCCTTCGCCTTCCTCTGGTGCTTCCGATCGTCGACCGTACCGCTCAGCGGTGGCGCGGCAAAAGCCAGAACAAAGAACAAGGGCCATTACGGACAGCAAAGGTCAAAAAAGAAGGGCCCGTACCCACGGTACGAGCCCTTCCTCGATCAGATCCGGTCAGTCACCGGGTCAGCGCTTGCCCACGCCCACCAGGTCGCAGACGAAGATCAGCGTCTCGCCCGGGGCGATCGCGCCACCGGCACCGCGGTCGCCGTAGGCCAGGTGCGCCGGGATGATCAGCTGGCGGCGGCCGCCGACCTTCATGCCCTGCACGCCCTTGTCCCAGCCCTGGATGACCTGGCCGACACCGAGCTGGAACTCCAGCGGCGTACCGCGGTTCCAGGAGGCGTCGAACTCCTCACCGGTGGAGAACGCGACACCCACGTAGTGGACCTTGACGAAGTCGCCCGCCTGAGCGACCTCGCCGTCGCCCTCCCAGATCTCCTTGATGTCGAGGTCGGCCGGCGGCTCGCCGCCCGGGAAGTCGATCTCCGGCTTGTCGATGTTCACGTCAAAAGCTCCTGCTTGTGTACGACACGTAACACGGACAGTCTTTCATTCCCCCCGGCTCCGCCACCCCGCACGGGGCACCCCGCCGACCTACATCGCGGCCAGGATGTCCACCGTGAAGACCAGCGTGGAACCCTTCTTGATGTCCCCGCCGGCGGGCGGGTTGTCGCCGTAGGCCAGGTCCGGCGGCACCACGACGAGGACGCGGCTGCCGACCTTCTTGCCCGTGATCCCCTGCGCCAGCCCCTTGACGACCTGCTCCATCTGCTCCACCGAGAACTGGCTCAGCCGCCCGGTGCCGTACGTCTGCTGGAACACCTTGCCCGTGTCCCACACCAGGCCCTGGAACTGGCACAGCACCGTCTGGTCCTTCTTGACCGGCTTCCCGTCGCCCTCCAGCACGTAGTTCGACACCAGCTTCTTCGGCGGCGCCGACTTCGGGATGGTCACCTTCGGCGTGGCGCCGTCGGTGTTCGTGGCCACCTTCGGCAGCGCCGCGTCGTTCTGCGGGACCGCGTCGCCCTTCGCCGAACTCTTGGAGTTGAAGGAGTCGATCACGTCGATGACGAACACCAGCGTGTCCGTGCCCTTGATCCCCGCCTGCGAGTTTCCCGACTCGCCGTACCCCCACGTCGGCGGCACCGCGATCTCCACCCGGCTGCCGGTCTTCTTCCCCGTCAGCGCGTACCGCCAGCCGTCGATGATGCTGCCCTGCGCCAGCTGGATCACCAGCGGCTGCCGGTCGTAGGAGTTGTCGAAGACCTTGCCCGAGCTCCAGATCTGCCCCAGGTAGTTCGCCTCGACGAAGTCGTTCTCCGCGACCGTACGGCCGTTGCCCGCGATGACCGTGCGCACCGCCAGGTTCTTCGACGGCTCCCCCTCGCCCTTCGCCACCGTCGGCTTCTGGCCGAACTCCTTGCCCGCCGTGATCGCCGGC
Organism: Streptomyces sp. NPDC005435; assembly: GCF_040703155.1. Lineage (NCBI taxonomy): Bacteria > Bacillati > Actinomycetota > Actinomycetes > Kitasatosporales > Streptomycetaceae > Streptomyces > Streptomyces sp. NPDC005435. The sequence continues at coordinate 31,317 of NZ_JBEXEQ010000003.1, read as the reverse complement.
ACCGGCCCGTCCACGATCTTCGGCGGCGGCGCGGACGACGCCGACGGAGACGGAGACGCGCTCGCCTTGCTGGACTTCGAATCCCCGTCGCCGCACCCGGCGAGCGTGACCAGTCCTGCGGGAACGGCGGCAAGGAGCAGTGAACGTCGGCGCACGGAGATGCCTCGTAATCGGTCGATCTTGCGGTTGGCGTGCGCGCAACTCTACGGCGTGAGAAGGGCGCCGTACGGTAAACGTACGGCGCCCGTGTGGCGATCCGTCAGACGGCCACGGAAAAACCACCCCTCACGCGGACAGGGCTACATTCCCGCGATCAGCTTCTCCACCCGGTCGTCCACCGAACGGAACGGGTCCTTGCACAACACCGTGCGCTGCGCCTGGTCGTTGAGCTTCAGATGCACCCAGTCGACCGTGAAGTCCCGGCGCTGCTCCTGCGCCCGCCGGATGAAGTCACCGCGAAGCCGCGCCCGAGTCGTCTGCGGGGGCACCGACTTGCCCTCGAAAATCTTCAGGTCGTTGCAGATCCGCGCCGCCTGCCCCTTCCTCTCCAGCAGGTAGTACAGCCCACGACGACGGTGAATGTCGTGATACGCGAGGTCTATCTGCGCGACCCGCGGATGCGACATCGTCATGTTGTGCTTCTCGCGGTACCGCTCGATGAGCTTGTACTTCATCACCCAGTCGATCTCGGTACCGATCCGGTCCAGCTCCTCGGTCTCGATCGCGTCCAGCGTGCGGCCCCACAGCTCCAGGACCTGCGCCACCGTGCCCGTACGGATACCCCGGCGGTCGCAGAAGTCCACGGCCTTGTCGAAGTACTCGCGCTGCACCTCCAGCGCGGACGCCTCGCGGCCACTGGCCAGGCGCACCTTGCGGCGCCCGGTGATGTCGTGACTCACCTCGCGAATCGCCCGGATCGGGTTCTCCAGCGTGAGGTCCCGCATCACGGTGCCCGCCTCGATCATGCGCAGCACCAGGTCCGTCGCGCCCACCTTCAGCAGCATGGTCGTCTCGGACATGTTCGAGTCACCCACGATGACGTGCAGCCGCCGGTAACGCTCGGCATCCGCGTGCGGCTCGTCACGGGTGTTGATGATGGGCCGCGAACGCGTCGTCGCCGACGACACGCCCTCCCAGATGTGCTCCGCCCGCTGACTGACGCAGTACACCGCACCCCGCGGCGTCTGGAGCACCTTGCCCGCGCCGCACAGCAACTGCCTCGTCACCAGGAACGGGATGAGAATGTCCGCGAGGCGGGAGAACTCCCCGTGCCGGGCCACCAGATAGTTCTCGTGGCACCCGTACGAATTGCCCGCCGAGTCGGTGTTGTTCTTGAAAAGGTAGACGTCGCCCGCGATTCCCTCCTCATGCAGGCGTCGTTCCGCGTCCACCAGGAGTCCTTCGAGAATGCGCTCGCCGGCCTTGTCGTGAGTGACCAACTCAGTCACATTGTCACACTCGGGTGTCGCGTATTCCGGATGTGAACCCACGTCGAGATACAGCCGGGCGCCGTTTCGCAGAAAGACATTGCTGCTGCGGCCCCATGACACGACACGGCGGAAGAGGTACCGCGCCACCTCGTCAGGAGACAGGCGCCGCTGTCCCCTGAACGTGCACGTGACGCCGTACTCGTTCTCCAGCCCGAAAATGCGGCGGTCCATGCATGAACATTACGCCCGATCCCCTGAACTGAAACGGGGTTGGGCAGCACGATTCGGATCATTTTCCGAGGACACCACCACAACCCCGCCCACCGCGGGGGCCGTCAGCACCCGCCCCGTAGCCAGCAGGACCAGCAACGACACGGCCCCCGCCACACCCGGCACCGCGAAACCCCACAGGGCGCCGCCCGCCTCCACGACCGGACCCGCCACCCCCGTACCCACCGACGCGCCCACCACGAACGTCGTCACCAGCCACGAGAACGCCTCCGTGACCGTCCCCGCCGGAGCATGCCGGTCCACGATGACGAACGCACACGCGATGCACGGCGCCAGGAACACACCCGCCAGCACCGACAGCACCACCATCGGCACCGGACCCGGCATCAGCGTGAGCGGCACGTAACAGACCGCCAGCAGCGCCACCAGCACCCGCAGCCGCCGCTCCGGCGCCCCCGCCCAGCGCCGCGCCCCGTACACCGTGCCACCCACCAGCGCGCCCAGACCGACCGCCGCCATCATCCAGCCGTACACCGCGTCACCACCGTGACCGTCCGCGTACGACACCGCCGCCACCGCGATCGACCCCATCGCGATCCCCACGAACAGGAACGCCGCCAGCAGCGCCAGCAGCCCCGGCGAACGCAGCGCACCCAGCCAGTGCGCCTCCCTCGGCTCCGAACGCCACTCCCGCGAAGGCCGCGAGAGCACCACCGACAGCGCCCCGAGCACGCCCAGCGCGTTCAGCACCAGCAGCGCCGCCCGCTCCGACCACAGCGACACGCACAGCGTCACCAGCAGCGGCCCCGCCGTGAACATGACCTCCTGCGCCACCGCGTCCAGCGCGTACGCCGTGTGCACCTGGTCCTCCCGGCGCAGCACCGCCGGCCACAGCGCCCGCAGCCCGCCCTCCAGCGGCGGCGTGAACAGCCCCGACGCCGCCACCAGGACGTACGCCAGCGGCAGCGGGCCGATCCCCGCGAACGCGAACCCCGCCATGGCCAGCGCCGACAGGACCGCCGCCGGAAGCTGCACCCGGGGCTGCCCGTGGACGTCCACCAGACGGCCCAGCAGCGGCTGCCCCACCGCGTTCGCCACGCCGTACACCGCCGCCAGCGCCCCCGCCAGGCTGTACGAACCCCCCTCGGCCCGCACGAACAGCAGCAGCGCGATCGACGCCACCGCGTTGGGCAGCCGACCCACCAGCGTGCCCGTGAGCAGCCTCACCGCGTGTTTCGCCCGCAGGATCTCCAGATACCCCGTCGCCATGTGCAGCCCTTCGCCCAAGCCCCTCCGGGCCGCCTCGACGCCTCCGAAGTGTTACGTATAACTAACGCATTCATACGTACCATGAGCGCTGTTCACCCGTCCACACGAAGGAGCAGGCCCACGGTGGCACGCAGCAGCAGCACGCGCCCGACCAGCCGTGACGTGGCCCAGGCCGCCGGAGTCTCCCAGGCCGCCGTCTCCCTCGTCCTCGGCGACAAATGGCGCGGCCGCGTCTCCGAGACCACCGCCGAACGCGTCCGCGAAGCCGCCCGCACCCTCGGCTACCGCCCCAACCTCGCCGCCCGCAACCTCCGCCTCGGCAGCACCCGCACCATCCTCCTCGTCGTCCCCGCCCTCACCACCGAATTCTTCGCCGGCGTCTACACCGGCGCCGCCCGCGTCGCCGCCCGCCACGGCTTCGGCGTCGTGCTCTACCCCTCCCCCGAAGGCGTCGGCCCCGCCCGCGACCCCTTCGCCTCCGCCGAAGCCGCCCTCGACGGCGTCATCGCCTCCTCCATGGCCGCCGACGCCCTCACCGCCATCCGCGGCGACCAGCTCCCCCTCGTCATGCTCGACAGCGACCCCCACGGCAGCCTCGGCGCCGCCACCGTCAACCTCGACATCGCCGACGGCGTCCGCCAGGTCACCGAACACCTCCTCGGCCTCGGCCACCGCCACCTCCTCCACCTCGCCGCCGACATCCCCTCCTGGACCTTCCGCGCCCGCGCCCGCGAACTCGCCGACCGCCTCGCCGCCGTACCCGGCACCCGCCTGCGCACCACCACCGCCCCCATCACCATCGACGACGCCCGCGCCGCCACCGAAGCCGCCCTCACCGCGCCCGGACCCCGCCCCACCGCCGTCGTCTGCGACGACGACAAACTCGCCGCCGGCGCCTACAAAGCCCTGCGCCGCCTCGGCCTGCGCGTCCCCGACGACATCTCCGTCACCGGACTCGACGACCTCGCCCTCGCCACCGCCATCGACCCCGAACTCACCACCGTCCGCCTCGACGCCGAACTCTTCGGCGAACGCGGCATGGAAGCCCTCCTCGCCGTCCTGGACGGCCGCGCACCCACGAACGGGGACATCCCCGTCCAACTCGTCGTACGGGGCTCCACAGGCCCGGCCAGGGCCGTCTGAGGACGTCCGGGCGCCACCGTGCCCGGACACGCGGAAGCCCCGGCCGGAGAACCGGCCGGGGCTTCACCAGAGTCCGGGAAGGATCACTCCTCCTCGGAGCCCTCCTCCACGGAACTCTCCGCCTCCGTCGCCGCACCGTCCGCCGCCAGCAGACGGTCCAGCTGACGGCCCACGATCCGCTTGAACTTCCGCTTCTGCGGACGCGTACGGTCCAGCACCGCCACCTCAAGACGCTCGGCCGGGATCTCCCGCTCACTGCCGTTGGTGTCCCGCGACAGCGCCTGCACCGCCAGCTTCAGCGCCTCCGCCAGCGTCATCCCGTCCCGGTGCCGCTGATCCAGGAACGTGCTGATCTGCTCCGCGTTGCCGCCCACCGCGACCGAACCGTGCTCGTCCACGATCGAACCGTCGTGCGGCAGCCGGTAGATCTGATCACCCTCCGGCGTCTCACCGACCTCCGCCACCACCAGCTCCACCTCGTACGGCTTCTCGGCCGCCGAGGAGAAGATCGTGCCCAGCGTCTGCGCGTACACGTTCGCCAGACCACGCGCGGTCACGTCGTCCCGGTCGTAGGTGTAACCCCGCAGGTCCGCGTACCGCACACCACCGATGCGCAGGTTCTCGTACTCGTTGTACTTGCCGGCGGCCGCGAAGCCGATCCGGTCGTAGATCTCGCTGAACTTGTGCAGCGCACGGGACGGGTTCTCGCCGACGAACACGATGCCGTCGGCGTACTGCATGACCACCAGGCTGCGACCGCGCGCGATGCCCTTGCGGGCGTACTCGGCGCGGTCCGCCATGGCCTGCTGGGGTGAGACATAGAACGGCGTCGACACCGGTTATCCGTCCCTTTCTGTCATGGTCACTGGATCACCTCGGATGAAGAGGACCGGCCGGGACGAAGCCCGGCCCGCCCTCAGAGCAGCGCGGCCCGCGGGCCGTCCGGCTCCTCCATGCGCCGCTGGAGCACCGCGCGGGAGATCTCGGACGCCTCGTCCTCGGTCAGCCGGCGGAAGCCGTCCTCGGTGATCACGGTGATGATGGGGTAGATCCGGCGGGCTACATCGGGACCACCGGTCGCCGAGTCGTCGTCGGCCGCGTCGTACAGCGCCTGCACGACCAGGGTGGTGGCCTGGTCCTCGCTCAGGTCGTCCCGGAACAGCTTCTTCATCGCACCCCGCGCGAAGACCGAGCCGGAGCCCGTCGCCGCGAAGTTGTGCTCCTCGGAGCGGCCGCCGGTGACGTCGTAGGAGAAGATGCGGCCCTTGTCGCGGTCCACGTCGTACCCCGCGAACAGCGGCACCACGGCCAGGCCCTGCATGGCCATGCCGAGGTTGGAGCGGATCATGGTCGACAGGCGGTTCGCCTTGCCCTCCAGCGACAGCTGGGCGCCCTCGACCTTCTCGAAGTGCTCCAGCTCCAGCTGGAAGAGCTTCACCATCTCCACGGCGAGACCGGCGGTGCCGGCGATACCGACGGCCGAGTACTCGTCCGCCGGGAACACCTTCTCGATGTCCCGCTGCGCGATGACATTGCCCATGGTGGCCCGGCGGTCACCGGCGAGCACGACGCCCCCGGGGAACGTGACGGCCACGATGGTCGTGCCGTGCGGGGCCTCGATCACACCCTGCGTCGGCGGCAACGTCCGCTTCCCGGGCAGCAGCTCGGGCTGGTGGTCGGACAAGAAGTCCATGAAGGAGGACGACCCAGGCGTCAGGAAGGCAGCCGGTAGACGCCCGGTGCTACGAGTGTTGGCTTCCACGCGTTTCCTTCCACGTATTCGGCAGCCCGCCTTATGACATCGGGCCGATCCTTGAACTGCCCCAGCGCGGCATTGCAACTGAAGCACAGTACGCCTCGGACCCTACCCGTCTCATGGCAGTGATCCACATGCGCCGGCGGAGCGGAAAGACAGATGCAGCAGACGCCGCCCTGCGAGGCGGCCAGGGCATCCCGCTCGGGCTCGCTGAGACCGTAATTGCGCTTGAGATGGTCCTGCCGCCCTCGGGTGGCCCGGCAGGACCGGCACCGGGTGGACAGGCCGTCGGACGCGGTCGCGTTGCGATGCCATTCGCTGTGCGGCTTGACCTCACCGCACGCCCGGCAGAGCTTGTGACCGGGCGGCACGTCCACGTTTTCCCGGACCGGTTTCCCCATGGCCTCCCGGCGGCGCCGGTAATGCGCGGCGCTGTACCTCGCCACGCACTCCCGACAGTACGCCTGCAGGCCGTCGCGTCGGTTGCGGTCCCGCGCGAACGCTGCGGGAGTCAGCTCCCGCTCACACTTCCCGCAGCGTTTCGCGTTCGGTTCCTCAACCACCCGATTCCCCCGCACCCTTCACATCGAAGGCGAATTGACCAATCGGCCTTTACTCGCCACCCTTTTGCACGAAGGAGCGCACGAAATCCTCGGCGTTTTCCTCGAGGACATCGTCGATTTCGTCCAGGACCGAGTCCACGTCGTCGCTCAGCTTTTCCTGGCGCTCCTTGAGGTCCTCGGAGCCCTGTGCGTCCTGTGTCTGCTCTTCGACTTCTTCGGTGGAGCGTGTGGCCTTCTGCTGGCCGCCGCCGGTGTCCTTGGTCGCCATAACCCTCACCCCGCTCAGTTCGCCGTTCGGTGATGATCAGACCCTACAAGCCGGGTCCGACATCGGCCCCGTAGTTCAGGGAACGTACGGGGACCATCTCGATGATTCCCTGGCGCCGGGTTTTCCACCCTGCGAAAGGAACCCAATCACAGCCCCTGCCAGGGGTTTCAATTGCCGGAGAGCACCCTGACCAGCTCGTCCGCCGTACGGCAGCGGTCCAGCAGCTCCTTGACGTGATTTCGCGTTCCGCGAAGCGGTTCCAGGGTCGGCACCCGCTGGAGCGAGTCACGGCCGGGCAGGTCGAAGATGACCGAGTCCCAGGACGCCGCGGCCACGTCGTCCGCGTACTGCTCCAGGCAGCGCCCGCGGAAGTACGCCCGGGTGTCCTCCGGCGGCTTGGTGCGCGCCCGCTCGACCTCGTCCTCGGTCAGGAGGCGCTTCATGCGTCCCCGGGCCGCCAGACGGTTGTAGAGGCCCTTCTCGGGGCGTACGTCGGCGTACTGGAGGTCGACCAGGTGCAGCCGGGCGGCGTCCCAGTCGAGGTTGTCGCGGCGGCGGTAGCCCTCCATGAGCTCCCGCTTGGCGACCCAGTCCAGCTCGCCGGCGAGGCTCATCGGGTCGTTCTCGAGCCGGGTGAGCGTGTCCTCCCAGCGGGCGAGGACGTCCTTGGTCTGGTCGTCGGCGTCGGCGCCGTAGCGCTCCTCCACGTACTTGCGCGACAGCTCGAAGTACTCCATCTGGAGCTGGACGGCGGTCAGTGTGCGGCCGCTGCGCAGGGTGACGAGGCGCTTGAGCGTGGGGTCGTGCGAGACCTGGTGGAGCGTGCGTACGGGCTGGTCGACCGCGAGGTCCACCGCGATGAATCCGTCCTCGATCATGGAGAGGACCAGCGCCGTGGTGCCGAGCTTGAGGTAGGTCGAGATCTCGGAGAGGTTGGCGTCGCCGATGATCACGTGCAGCCGGCGGTACTTCTCCGCGTCCGCGTGGGGTTCGTCGCGGGTGTTGATGATGGGCCGCTTGAGGGTGGTCTCCAGGCCGACCTCGACCTCGAAGTAGTCGGCGCGCTGGCTGAGCTGGAAGCCGTGTTCGTGGCCGTCCTGGCCGATGCCGACGCGTCCGGCGCCCGCGAAGACCTGACGGGAGACGAAGAAGGGCGTGAGGTGGCGCACGATGTCCGAGAAGGCGGTCTCCCGCTTCATCAGGTAGTTCTCGTGCGTGCCGTAGGAGGCGCCCTTGTTGTCGGTGTTGTTCTTGTAGAGGTGGATGGGCTGGGCGCCGGGCAGCGCGGCGGCGCGTTCGGCGGCCTCGGCCATGATGCGTTCGCCCGCCTTGTCCCAGAGGACGGCGTCGCGGGGGTTGGTGACCTCGGGGGCGCTGTACTCGGGGTGGGCGTGGTCGACGTAGAGGCGGGCGCCGTTGGTGAGGATGACGTTGGCGAGGCCGATGTCCTCGTCGGTGAGCTGGCTGGAGTCGGCGGCCTCCCGTGCGAGGTCGAAGCCGCGCGCGTCGCGCAGCGGGTTCTCCTCCTCGAAGTCCCAGCGGGCCCGGCGGGCCCGGTGCATCGCCGCCGCGTAGGCGTTGACGATCTGGGACGAGGTGAGCATGGCATTGGCGTTGGGGTGGCCGGGGACGGAGATGCCGTACTCCGTCTCGATGCCCATTACTCGCCGTACGGTCATGCGGCCCTCCTTGCCCGGCGGCACCCTCGGTGGTGGGCGCCGCTCGCGTACCGCTGGCGCTCCGGTGCGTGTGCGGTGCCCGTCCCCGCACTGCGCGACTCGGCGGTAGGAAAGAGCCTAGAACGCCTTTGCGCTGGTGTGGAGATCATTTGCGTCTTTGCCTGCTGCGGTGGCGGTCCGGAAAAAGCAGGCGGCTGCGGGTGCCCCGCCGGGGGCACCCGCAGCCGGCCGGCCTTTTACAGGTACTGACCGGTGTTCGCCACCGTGTCGATGGAGCGTCCGGTGTCCGCGCCCTGCTTTCCGGTGATGAGGGTGCGGATGTAGACGATCCGCTCGCCCTTCTTTCCGGAGATGCGGGCCCAGTCGTCCGGGTTGGTGGTGTTGGGCAGGTCCTCGTTCTCCTTGAACTCGTCCACGCAGGCCTGGAGGAGGTGGGAGACGCGGAGGCCCTTCTGGGTCTTTTCGAGGAAGTCCTTGATCGCCATCTTCTTGGCGCGGCCCACGATGTTCTCGATCATGGCGCCGGAATTGAAGTCCTTGAAGTAGAGGACTTCCTTGTCGCCGTTGGCGTAGGTGACTTCCAGGAAGCGGTTTTCCTCGGATTCGGCGTACATCTGCTCGACGGCCGTCTGGATCATGCTCTGGACGGTCATCGACTTGTCGCCGCCGTGCTCGCCGAGGTCGTCGGAGTGCAGCGGGAGGCGTTCGGTGAGGTACTTGCCGAAGATGTCCTTGGCGGCTTCGGCGTCCGGGCGCTCGATCTTGATCTTCACGTCGAGGCGGCCGGGGCGCAGGATGGCGGGGTCGATCATGTCCTCACGGTTGGAGGCGCCGATGACGACCACGTTCTGCAGGCCTTCCACGCCGTCGATCTCGGCGAGCAGCTGGGGGACGATGGTGTTCTCCACGTCCGAGCTGACGCCCGATCCACGGGTGCGGAAGAGGGATTCCATCTCGTCGAAGAAGACGATGACGGGGGTGCCCTCGCTGGCCTTCTCCCGGGCTCGCTGGAAGACGAGGCGGATCTGGCGCTCGGTCTCGCCGACGTACTTGTTGAGGAGTTCGGGGCCCTTGATGTTGAGGAAGAAGCTCTTGCCGGCGGCCTGGCCGGTGACTTCGGCGACCTTCTTGGCCAGCGAGTTGGCGACGGCCTTGGCGATGAGCGTCTTGCCGCATCCGGGGGGTCCGTAGAGGAGGACTCCCTTGGGCGGGCGGAGTTCGTGCTCCTTGAAGAGGTCGGGGTAGAGGTAGGGCAGTTCGACCGCGTCGCGGATGGCCTCGATCTGGCCGCCGAGGCCGCCGATCTGCTCGTACCCGATGTCGGGGACCTCTTCGAGGACGAGTTCCTCGACCTCGCTCTTGGGGACGACTTCGTAGACGTAGCCGGAGCGGGGTTCGAGCAGGAGGGCGTCGCCGGGGCGGATGGTGATGCCCCGCAGGGGTTCGGCGAGCCGGACCACCCGTTCCTCGTCGGTGTGGCCCAGTACCAGGGCGCGTTCGCCGTCCTCGAGGATCTCCTTGAGGGTGACGATGTCGCCGACGCTCTCGAACTCCATGGCCTCGACCACGTTGAGAGCTTCGTTGAGCATCAGCTCCTGGCCGCGCCTGAGTTCGTCGAGTTCGACGCTGGGGCTCACGTTCACGCGGAGCTTGCGGCCGCCGGTGAAGATGTCGGCGGTGCCGTCCTCGTTGGCCTGGAGGAAGACTCCGAAGCCTGCCGGGGGCTGGGCGAGCCGGTCGACCTCTTCCTTGAGGGCCACGATCTGGTCGCGGGCCTCACGGAGTGTGTTGGCCAGGCGTTCGTTCTGCGCGGAGACGCCGGCCAGGTTGGTCTGCAGCTCGACGATCCGCTCCTCGAGAATCCTCGTGTGCCGCGGAGAGTCGGCGAGCTTGCGTCGCAGGACGGCGATCTCCTGCTCAAGGTAGGCGATCTGCCCGGACGGGTCGTCGGACCCTCGTCCCGGGCGGATGCCGCGGTTCATGTCGTCGTCGTGGGCTGCCACGGTCCTCACCTCCTCCAAGGGGAGCTGGACGCTTCCAGACCCTACCTGGGTGGGTGTCGATTGAAACCCCTAGATCACAAAGACTGTCAAGGTGTGTCGTCGGTCACCCGGTGCGCTCCCTCTCGCACGGAGGGGATACCCACTCAACGTGATTCGGAAGCCGCTTGTTCCGTGCCGGGTGTGGTCAAGACCCTTCAGGAGTGGCTGGAGTTGTCCGGTGCGGGTCGCCGGGCCGGTTCCCGGGCAGGAGTACGAGAGTTCGTACGATGATCACACAGAGCGATGATGTGGGCGGCTGGGGTGATACGAGGGGCTTTCGGGGACCGCTCCCGGGCGGCTGGAATTCGCCGGTGCCTGGGGGCGCGCGACCGCGTGCCGACGGCCGGACCGCGCGCGGGGAGAAACCCCCGCACCCCGGCGCACAGGAGGGAAAAGCGGGCGGGAGGTAGGGTCGGGGTGTTCATGAGCGGCCGGTACCGACCGGGCCGGGGCGCGCCCCCGGGCCGTCGCCCGGCGAACCGACGGCAGGAGAGGTGACCGTGCAGCAGGAGGCCCCGGGCGGCGAGGCGCTGGAGGTCTGGATCGACCAGGACCTGTGTACCGGCGACGGCATCTGCGTCCAGTACGCGCCGGAGGTGTTCGAGCTGGACATCGACGGGCTGGCCTATGTGAAGAGCGCCGACGACGAGCTGCTCCAGGAGGTGGGGGCCACCACGGGTGTGCCGCTGCCGCTGCTGACGGACGTGGTGGACTCGGCGAAGGAGTGTCCGGGGGCGTGCATCCATGTACGCCGCGTTTCGGACAAGGTCGAGGTGTACGGCCCCGACGCGGACTGAGGTGACGGCCGGGAGGACCCGGCATCGTGGGGCGCGCGTGCGTACCGGTGGGAGCCGGCGGCACGCGCGCGCGTGTATGCGCGTACGGGCGGGGGCGGGAGGCGGCGCGGTCAGACGCTGTGGGACGCCGTCGGCGTCGAGCGTATGAACGCGTTGCCCTTCCACTGCCACTGGGCGGGCTTCTTCACGTCGGGGCAGCACCGGGGCACGTCGTCGGTGGAGTAGCCGAGCAGGGTGGCGGTCACGGCACGCGCGCGTACGGCGAGGTCGGTGACGGTGATGCGGTCCTTGGGGTCGACGAGGGTGGCGACGACGCGGGAGCCGGTGCCGTCGGGGTTCCGGGTGAGGACGTAGACGCCGTCGGGCGGGGTGCCCATGGGGGCGTCGCAGTGGACGACGGCGACGGTCTCGGGGTTGCCGTCGCCGTCGAGGTCGCCGGTGGCCTTCTTGGCGACGACGGATGTGACCGGGCCGCATTCCAGCGGGAAGGCCACGCCCTCGGTGGTGGGTGGCGCGGCGGTGGTGCGGGCGGGCGCGGGCGCGGGTGTCGCCGGGGTCGCCTGGGCGGCGGTGGCCGGGCCGGGCTGCACGAGGGAGCACAGCGCGATCACCCCGGCGACCGCGGTGGCGGTGCCGACCCAGTGGATGGGCTGGGGGTGGGCGTGGGCGAGCTCCGGGACGGCGGATTGCTGCACTAGGAGTGTCTCCTGTGAGGGCTGTGCCGAGGGGGTGGCCAGCATGGTGCCACAGGTCACTGTGCGGGGGGAACGGCGGGGTGGGGGCCGGTTTCCAGTGGTGGCGGACGTGGTGGGTCGCGGGGGCGGACTTTGTGGTGCGGGGTCAAGCGGAAGGCGCCGTGGCCGAGTTCCGTACGGGATCGTGGAACTCGGTCGCGGCGCCTTCGCGTTGGAGGGGGCGGGGGCCGGTCAGCGGCCGGAGCCGCCGTCGGCGTTGGGTCCGGCGTAGTCCTCGCCGTAGGCGCCCTTGGCGGGGCGGCGGCGGCGCATGGGGGGCTCGACGCCGTCGGCGAGGCGGCGGGCGGTGAGCAGGAAGCCGGTGTGGCCGATCATGCGGTGGTCCGGGCGGACGGCGAGGCCCTCGATGTGCCAGTTGCGGATCATCGTCTCCCAGGCGGTCGGCTCGTTGAAGCAGCCGATCTCGCGGATGGACTCGACGGTCCGGGCGAGCTGGGTGGTGGTGGCGACGTAGCAGCAGAGGATGCCGCCGGGGACGAGGGCCTTGGAGACGGCCTCCAGGCATTCCCAGGGGGCGAGCATGTCGAGGATGACGCGGTCGACGTCGGTGTCGGACAGGTTGTCCTGGAGGTCGCCGACGGTGAGCTGCCAGGCGGGGTGTTCGCCGCCGAAGTAGCGCTCGACGTTCTGCTTGGCGATCTCGGCGAAGTCCTCGCGGCGCTCGTAGGAGTGCAGCATGCCCTGGTCGCCGATGGCGCGCAGCAGGAAGCTGCTGAGCGAGCCGGAGCCGACGCCGGCCTCGACGACGCGGGCGCCGGGGAAGATGTCGGCGAAGGCGAGGATCTGTCCCGCGTCCTTCGGGTAGACGACGGCTGCCCCTCGGGGCATGGACAGGACGTAGTCGGGGAGCAGGGGGCGCAGCGCGAGGTAGGCGACGTTGCCGGTGGTGCGGACAACGCTGCCCTCGGGAGCGCCGATCAGTTCGTCGTGCGGGAAGGAACCCTTGTGGGTGTGGAAGTTCTTCCCGGCTTCGAGCGTGAACGTGTAGTGACGGCCCTTGGGGTCGGTCAGCTGAACCTGGTCCCCGACCTTGAAGGGCCCGCGCCTGCGGGCGGCACCGGTCGGTTCGGACATACGACCAGCCTACCGGCAGCGGGACGGCGTGCCGACCACACGCGAGGTCAGCTGGGGCGGGCCATCGCCTTCACGAAGGCCTTCTCCACGTCGGCCGCGGACAGGACGCCGTAGATCTCGCCCGTCTCCTCGACGACGAGGTATTCGGTGGCGGGGGCGGCGCGGAGGGTGTCGAGGAGTTCTTCGCCGGAGAGTTCGGCGGAGACGCGCATGCCGTCGGTGATGTCCTGGGCGAGGCCGCTGACGGCGACCCAGGGGCGGCGGTGTTCGGGGACGCCGACGATGGCGGACTCGCGGACGAGGGAGAGGGGGGTGCCGTCGGGGTCCACGACGACGAGGGCGCGGGCTCCGGCGGCGTTGGCGCGGCGCAGGGCCTCGGAGAGGGGGGTGTCGGTCTCGACGGGTACGGCGCGGCGGGTGAGGGTGCGGGCGCTGAGTTCGGGGAGGTGTTCGCGCAGCCGGGCCATGCGGAGGCTGTTTCCGGCGCCGGTCCAGATGATGGCGGCGAGGATCGCGGCGAGCAGGGCGTCGGTGAGGGTGTCCATGCTGCCGAGGTCGGCGTCGCCGCCGAAGAAGCGGGAGTGGTTGAGCAGGGGCAGCCCGATCAGGACGGTGAGGGCGAGGGCGCGGCCGACCCAGGCGGCGGCGACGGTGCCGGTCATGGGCTTGCCGGTGATCTTCCAGACGACGGCGCGGAGCATGCGGCCGCCGTCGAGGGGGAGGCCGGGGAGCAGGTTGAAGATGGCGACGATGAGGTTGGAGATCATCAGTCCGGCCAGCAGGACGCCGGGGACGGTGCCGGGCTCGACGGGTTTCATGGCGAGCCAGAAGAGCCCGGCGAGGATCAGGGAGAGCAGGGGTCCGACGAAGGCGAGGACGAACTCGCGTCCGGGGGTCTCGGCTTCCTTCTCGATCTCGGAGACGCCGCCGAAGAACTGGAGCTGGATGCGGCGGACCGGGAGTTTGAAGCGGAGGGCGGCGACGGTGTGGGCGAGTTCGTGGACGAGGACCGAGGCGTAGAAGGCGACGGCGAAGAAGAGGGAGACGAGGTAGCGGGCGGCGCCGAGTTCGGGCAGGACCTGGTCGAGCTGGCCGCCGAAGACCCAGGTGATGAGGGCGGCGACGAGGAACCAGCTGGGTGCGACGTAGACGGGTACGCCGAACGGGCGGCCCATGAGGATGCCGCCGCCGGGTTCGGCGGGGGGCTGGGGCGGTTCGCCCTTGCCGGGGCCGGGGCCGTTCTTGTCGCCGGTCGCGGGGGTGTGGGCGAGGGTGCGGTGGTCGTGGCCGGGGGTGTCGCCGGGGGCGGGGTCCTGGGGGGCCTGCCGGGGCGGTGCGGGGGCCGCGCCGTCCGCGCTGTCCGATGCGTCCGTGGCGTGGGTGTCGTGGTCCGGTTCCCGGCCGGGGTCCGGGTTTCCGGGGCCGGGGCTGGGGCTGGGGGTCGCAGGGCCTTGGCGGTGGCCGGCCGGCTCGTCGCTGCCGGACCCCGGCTGCCCGTTCCCGCCGCTCACGTCCACGGTGTCCCCTCGTTCGAAGCGTCCTCGCACCTGTGGGCACAAGGGTCTCGGGTCGATGGTATGCGGCCGGGGTGGCGCGGTACCCCTCGGCACCCCTTGTGTTTGCCCCGCCGGGCCGCCGGTGACGCCGGCGGGAGTGGGTCACTGTCAGTGGGGGGCCTTATGGTCTGTGGTCATGGACAGCAGCAGTGAGGACTCGGGGACGGCACCGGTGTGCGCGACGGTGCCCCTGCCGGCGCAGGCCGGTGACATCACGAACGCGGCGGGGGCCCGGCGTGCCCCGGCGGCGCCCTCGTCGCTGTCGCCGTCGCGGGCGAGTGACTTCATGCAGTGTCCGCTGCTGTACCGGTTCCGGGTGATCGACCGGCTGCCGGAGAAGCCGAGCGAGGCGGCGACGCGGGGCACGCTGGTGCACGCGGTGCTGGAGCGGCTCTTCGACGCTCCGGCGGTGGAGCGTACGGCGCCCCGGGCGAAGGCGCTGGTGCCGGGGCAGTGGGAGCGGCTGCGGGAGAGCCGGCCGGAGATCGGTGAGCTGTTCGCGGACGATCCGGAGGGCGAGCGGCTGGCGCGCTGGCTGGGCGAGGCGGAGCGGCTGGTGGAGCGCTGGTTCACGCTGGAGGATCCGACGCGTCTCGAGCCCGCCGAGCGGGAGATGTTCGTGGAGGCGGAGCTGGAGTCGGGGCTGCGGCTGCGCGGGATCATCGACCGGGTGGATGTGGCGCCGAGCGGTGATGTGCGGATCGTCGACTACAAGACGGGCAAGGCGCCCCGGCCGGAGTACGCCGAGGGCGCGCTGTTCCAGATGAAGTTCTACGCGCTGGTGGTGTGGCGGCTGAAGCAGGTCGTGCCGCGGCGGCTCCAGCTGGTGTATCTGGGCAGCGGGGACGTGCTGACGTACGACCCGGTGCCGGGGGATCTGGAGCGGATGGAGCGGCGGCTGCTGGCGCTGTGGGAGGCGATCTCGCGGGCGACGGAGACGGGTGAGTGGCGGCCGCGCCCGACGAAGCTGTGCGGCTGGTGCGACCACCAGGCGTGCTGTCCGGAGTTCGGTGGTACTCCCCCGCCGTATCCGCTGCCGGTGAGGGCGGCGGAGTCCGGGGCGGGGACGTTGGGCAGAATGGGGTCCGACTAGCGAAGGAGTTGTCACGTGGCGATCCGTGTCCTGCTGGTGGACGACCAGCCGCTGTTGCGTACGGGCTTCCGGATGATCCTGGAGGCCGAGCCGGACATCGCGGTCGTCGGTGAGGCCGGGGACGGTCTGCAGGCTCTCGACCAGGTGCGCGCGCTGCAGCCGGATGTGGTCCTGATGGACATCCGTATGCCCCGGATGGACGGGGTGGAGGCGACGCGTCAGATCACCGGTCCGGGCCGGGACGGTCCGGCGAAGGTGCTGGTGCTGACCACGTTCGATCTGGACGAGTACGTGGTGGAGGCGCTCAGGGCGGGGGCGAGCGGCTTTCTGCTGAAGGACGCCCCGGCGAACGAGCTGGTGCAGGCGATCCGGGTGGTGGCGGCGGGTGAGGCGATGCTGGCGCCGAGCATCACGCGCCGGCTGCTGGACAAGTACGCGACGCATCTGCCCTCGGGCGAGGAGCCGGTGCGGGACACGCTGCACACGCTGACGGACCGTGAGGTCGAGGTGCTGAAGCTGGTGGCGCGGGGGCTGTCGAACGCGGAGATCGCGGCGGATCTGTTCGTCAGCGAGACGACGGTGAAGACGCATGTGGGGCATGTGCTGACGAAGCTGGGGCTGCGCGACCGGGTGCAGGCGGCGGTGTACGCGTACGAGAGCGGGCTGGTGCGTCCGGGGGCGCAGCAGTAGCGGCGGCGGGTACGACGGCGAAGGGCGCCCTTCCTGGTGGAGGGGCGCCCTTGGTGTGTCCGGCGCGTGGTGGCCGGCGGGTCGTCAGGCGGGGCGTCAGCTCTTGCTGAGTTCCCAGAACCGGAAGACGGTGGAGGCGTCGAGGCAGTATTCGAGGCCGTAGACGCCGTCGCGGACGACGGCGTACTGCTTGCCCTGCCAGACGGGCAGGACGGGGATCTGCTGGGCGACGATGTCCTGGAGTTCCGCGAAGGAGTGGTCGGTGGCGGTGCGGTCGCTCTGGGCGGCGGTGCCGGGGATCAGGGTGCGGGTGATCCTGCTGTTGTCGTAGTGGTTGTCGAGGACGTTGCCCTTGCCGAAGAAGGGTGCGGTGAAGTTGTCGGCGTCGGGGTAGTCGGGCACCCAGCCCTTGACGTAGACGCCGTACTTTCCGGCGGCTATGTCCTTCTCGTACTGGTCGTAGGCGACGGACTTGACGTCGGCTTCGAAGAGGCCGCTGGCGTTGAGCTGGGCGGCAAGCGCCTTGAGTTCGGCGTCGGTGGCGGGGCCGTAGCGGACCGGGGTGGACCAGAGGGTGAGCTTGACCTTGCCGGTGATGCCGTCGGCGCGCAGGGCCTGGGCGGCCTTGGCCTTGGAGGGGCGCTCGCCGTAGCTGTCGAAGAAGGCGGTGTTGTGGCCCATGATGCCGGCCGGGATGATCGAGTAGAGCGGGGTGGCGGTGTTCTTGTAGACGTCGCGCATGAGGGCGTCGCGGTCGATGAGGTACGCCATGGCCTTGCGGACGCCGAGCTTTCCGGCGACGGGGTTCTTCATGTTGAAGACGAGGTGCTGGACCTCGGCGCTGCTGCCCTCGACGACGTCGATGCCCTTGGTGCCGTCCTGCTTGTCGATGCCGTCGATGTCGGCGGCGCTCAGGCCGCGGTAGGCGATGTCGACGGAGCCGCCGAGGAGGGCCTTCTTCAGCTCGGCCTGGTTGCCGTGGAAGAACTTGAGGGTGACGCCCGCGTTCTTGACGTCGGCGGTGCCCTTGTAGCGGGAGTTGACGGAGAAGACCGCCTGGCCCTTGTCGAAGGAGTCGAGCGTGTAGGGGCCGGAGCCGATGGCCTTGTGGTCGCCGCGCAGCCGGTCCGCCGGGTACTGGCGGTGGTCGACGATGGATCCGGCGCCGGAGGCCACCTTGCTGGGGAAGGTGGCGTCGGGGACGGTGAGGTGGAAGACGACGGTGTGCTCGTCGGGGGTCTCGATCTTGCCGAGCGAGGGGAACATGACGGCGGGGCCGCCCGCGTCGTTGATCTTCAGCATCCGGTCGAAGGAGAACTTGACGTCCTCGGAGGTGAGCGAGTCGCCGTTGCTGAACTTCAGGCCGTCCTTCAGCTCGCACTTGAAGACGGTGGCCCGGGTGTCGCTGAACCCGCAGGACTTGGCGAGTTCGGGCTCGGGCAGGGTGCCTCCCTTGGGGAAGCTCAGGAGGGACTGGAAGACATTGTCGAACAACAGCCACGAGCCGGGGTCGTAGCCGGAGGCCGGGTCGGTGGCGAGGACGTCGTCGGACATCCCCATCACCACGCGGTGGCCTTCGGTCCCGGAGCCGTCGCCGTTCGTGCCGCAGCCGGTCAACAGGCCGCAGGCCAGCCCCGCCGCGATGGGCAGGACTGGCCAGTGGGTGCGCATGTTCACAGCATGTGCCTTCTCGTCGGGGTCCTCCCGGGGCCGCCGTCCCGGCCCCGGGGAGGGAGCCGTCAGCCGCTCACGCCACGGCCGAGCTCCCACAGCTGAAGCGTCGAGGAGGAGTTCAGGGCGTAGGAGACGCCCGTGATGTCGTCCCGTGCGGCAACGTACTGCTTGCCCTGCCACAGGGGCAGCACGGGGACGTCCTCCGCGACGGTGTCCTGAATGGTCGTCAGGGTCTTGGCCGCGTCCAGCCGGTCCGCCTCGCGGCGGCTCTGCGGGATCAGAGTGCGCTGGATGGTGCTGTTCGTGTAGGGCGAGCCGAGGAAGTTGTCCTTGTCGAGGAAGGGCGCGACGTAGTTGTCGGCGTCGGGGAAGTCGGGGAACCAGCCCATGCCGTAGACGTCGTAGGCGCCCTTCTGCTCCGCGGGGCGGAAGGTGGCCCAGGGGTGGCCCTGGATGCTCACGTCGAACAGGCCGCTGTTGTTGAGCTGCTTCTGCAGGATCTCGAACTCCTGCTTGGTCACCGAGCCGTAGTGGTCGGTGGTGTAGTGCAGCGTCAGCTTGATGGGGGCGGTGACGCCGGCCTTGGTGAGCAGCTCCTTGGCCTTCGGGACGCTCGGGTCGCCGTACTTGTTGAAGAACGAGTTGGAGTGGCCCGCGAGGGTGGCCGGGACGAGCGAGTACAGCGGCTCGGCCTGGGTGCCGTAGACCTTGGAGACGAGCTCGCCGCGGTCGATGACCTGGGCCATGGCCTGGCGGACGGCCTTGTCCTTGACGCTGGTGGCGTTGGTGTTGAACGCCAGGTAGCGGATTTCCAGACCGGGCATGTCGACGAGCTCGGCGTTCTGGTCGGAGCCGGCGTCGAGCTTCTGGATCTGCGACGGCGTCATGGTGCGGGTCATGACGTCGATGTCGCCGTGGTCGAGGGCGACGCCCATGGCCTGCGCGCTGGCGAAGGACCGGATCTCGACCTTGTCGTTGTTGAGGGTGGTGCTGCCCTTGTAGTTCGGGTTCTTCGTGTACGTGGCGCTGACGACCGCGTTGTTCTTGATCTCGGCCTTGAAGGTGTACGGGCCGGAGCCGTCCACCTGGAAGCCGTTGCGCAGCTTGTCGGCGGAGTAGATCTTCGGGTCGACGATGCCCGCGACCGGGGTGGAGAGCTTGTACGGGAAGGTCGCGTCGGCCGTCTTCAGGTGGAAGATGACGTCGCGGTCGCCCTGGGTCTCCACCGTGTCGACGGTGTTGAGCAGGGCGGAGACGCCACTCTCCGCCTTGAGGTGGATGGCGCGGTCGATGGAGAACTTCACGTCCGCGGCGGTGACCGGGTCGCCGTTGGCGAACTTCAGGCCGTCCCGCAGCTTGCAGGCGTAGCGCTCGTTGCCGGAGTCGGTGAAACCGCAGCTCTCGGCGGCCTCCGGGACCGGGTTGCCCTCGCCCTTGGGCTGGGTCATGAGGGTCTGGACGGTCTGGCGGAGGACGTTCCAGGTGCCGACGTCGTACGCGTAGGCGGGGTCGAGCGGCGCGGGGGCGTCCGAGGTGGCCGTGAACTGGTCCGTGGTACCGACGACGATGGGCTTGCCGCCCTGGCTCCCGCTGTCCGATCCACCGCACGCGGCGAGCACCGGCGTAAGCAGGCCGGCCACTGCCGGCAGCACCAGAGTCTTGCGGTTCATGCGGGACTTTCTCCAGAACGTTCGGTTCCGTGGACCCGGCAACGGGGGTGGCGCGGCGGTTCACGGGAGTTGCTGCGATGTTGTCGCGACGACATTAGTCCGCGCCTGCGGAACGGCCGACGAGTGCCCGAGTTGAGGGCTCATCACGCAGTGAAACCGGGTGTGGACGCACCGAAAAACCGACAGCGGCAGGATTGGTGCAATGGATCATCAACTGGGACACAAAGACCGGCCGACCACCCCGCTTTCGGGGTGGTCGGCACACCGGCTCCGTGATGTCCAGACCCTTCGGAGTGGCGAACCTCACAATTCAACTCCGGTGGCCGTCACCGGAATTCGCCGGGTGACGGCCGGGTCGCCGGATCCGCCCGCTACCGACGGTCCGCCAGCAGCCCGCGCAGGAAGGCCAGGTCGACGGCTTCCAGGGAGGTGACGACGGTGCGCCGGTGGGCGGGGGCGATGGGGGCGATGGAGGGCACGGCCACGACGTGGCAGCCCGCGGCCTCGGCGGCGGCGACGCCGGTGGCGGTGTCCTCGACGACCGCGCAGCGGGCCGGGTCGGCGCCGAGTCCGGCGGCGGCCAGGAGGTAGGGATCGGGGTGCGGCTTGGTGCGGGAGACCTCGTCGCCGCCGATGGACAGGCTGAAGTGGTGCGGGCCGAGGACGGTCAGCACACGGTCGATGATGCGCCGGTGGGAGGCGGAGACCAGGGCGGTGGGGACGCGGTGCCGGTGGAGTTCGGCGAGGAGGTCGGCGGCGCCGGGCATCAGCGGCAGGGAGCGGCCGATGCGCCGCTCGAAGCCGTCGTTGAGCAGGACGGAGACCTCTTCGAGGGTGATGTCGGCGCCGGTGGCCTCGATGAGGAATCCGGCGCTGCGGGTCATGGGGCCGCCGACGACGACATGTCGCCAGGAGTCGTCGAGGGCGTGGCCGAGGGCGGCGAAGACCTCGACCTCCACGTCCCACCAGAAGCCCTCCGTGTCCACCAGGGTGCCGTCCATGTCCAGCAGGACCGCCTGTAGGGCGTAGTCCTCGGCCGTGGTGGTCTGCGTTGCCCGAGCGGCGGGGCCGGGCACGGGGACTGTACTGGTCATCCGGGCGCACCTCCTTGAGGGACGCGCAGGCCGGCCCCCGGACAGGGAGCCGGCCTGCGATGGACCGACCAGTGTACGACTCCGCGCGGCGAATCGCCTCGTTTATCCGGGGCGCGCCGGGGTACACCGGAAAAGCCCGCGCCGCAGGCCAGGGGGCGTTCCGGCGTGCCCGTCAGCGTCGTCCCGCCCCGTCCGTCAGCGTGCGTTGAAGTACTTCGCCTCAGGGTGGTGGATCACGATCGCGTCCGTGGACTGCTCGGGGTGGAGCTGGAACTCCTCGCTCAGGTGGACACCGATGCGCTCGGGTTCGAGCAGTGTGGCGATCTTGGCGCGGTCGGCGAGTTCGGGGCAGGCGCCGTAGCCGAGGGAGAAGCGGGCGCCGCGGTACTTGAGGGCGAACATGTCTTCGATCTCGTTCGGGTCCTCGCCCGCGAAGCCCAGCTCCGAACGCACGCGCGCGTGCCAGTACTCGGCCAGCGCTTCGGCCAACTGCACGGACAGGCCGTGGAGTTCGAGGTACTCGCGGTAGGCGTCGGCGGCGAAGAGGCGGGCGGTCTCCTCGCCGATGCGGGAGCCGACGGTGACGACCTGGAGGCCGACGACGTCGGTCTCCCCCGACTCCTCCGGGCGGAAGAAGTCGGCGAGGCAGAGCCTGCGGCCCCGGCGCTGGCGCGGGAAGGTGAAGCGGGTGCGTTCGTTGCCGCGCTCGTCCAGGATGATGAGGTCGTCGTCCTTGGAGACGCAGGGGAAGTAGCCGTACACCACGGCGGCTTCGAGCAGGTTCTCGGTCTGGAGCCGGTCGAGGAGGCCGCGCAGCCGGGGGCGGCCCTCGGTCTCCACCAGCTCCTCGTAGGTCGGGCCGTCTCCGGCGCGGGCCTGCTTCAGGCCCCACTGGCCCTTGAAGAGGGCGCCCTCGTCCAGCCAGGACGCGTACTC
This sequence comes from Streptomyces sp. NPDC005435, assembly GCF_040703155.1. NCBI lineage: Bacteria > Bacillati > Actinomycetota > Actinomycetes > Kitasatosporales > Streptomycetaceae > Streptomyces > Streptomyces sp. NPDC005435. The sequence continues at coordinate 9,597 of NZ_JBEXEQ010000003.1, read as the reverse complement.
CTTGAGCTGGATGCCCTTGACGACGCGGGTGCCCCAGAAGGGCGGAGCGGGGACGGGGTTGTCGGTGGCGACGTCGGAGCGGACGTGGCCCTCCTCGGGCCGCTCCTCGACCTCCACGGCGGCCGTGGCCCGGACCCGGCGCTGCTTCAGCTCGGGCAGCTTGGCGCCGGGGACGCCGCGCTTGACGCCGATCAGGGCGTCCATGAGGCGCAGTCCCTCGAAGGCGTCGCGGGCGTAGCGGACCTCGCCCTCGTAGATCTCGTGCAGGTCCTGTTCGACGTAGGCGCGGGTGAGGGCGGCGCCGCCGAGGATGACGGGGTAGTCGGCGGCGAGGCCGCGCTGGTTCAGCTCCTCCAGGTTCTCCTTCATGATCACGGTGGACTTGACCAGGAGGCCGGACATGCCGATGACGTCGGCGCGGTGTTCCGCGGCGGCGTCCAGGATCGCGGAGACGGGCTGCTTGATGCCGAGGTTGACGACGTTGTAGCCGTTGTTGGACAGGATGATGTCGACGAGGTTCTTGCCGATGTCGTGGACGTCGCCGCGGACGGTGGCGAGCACGATGGTGCCCTTGCCCTCGGCGTCCGACTTCTCCATGTGCGGTTCCAGATGGGCGACCGCGGTCTTCATGACCTCGGCGGACTGGAGGACGAACGGCAGCTGCATCTGGCCGGAGCCGAACAGCTCGCCGACGACCTTCATGCCGTCCAGGAGGGTGTCGTTGACGATGTCGAGGGCGGGGCGGTCCTGGAGTGCCGCGTCCAGGTCCTGTTCCAGACCGTTGCGTTCGCCGTCGATGATGCGGCGCTTGAGGCGCTCCTCCAGCGGCAGGGCGGCCAGTTCCTCGGCCTTGCCGGCCTTGAGGGACTTGGCGGTGGCGCCCTCGAACAGCGCCATCAGCTTCTGGAGGGGGTCGTAGCCCTCGGCGCGGCGGTCGTGGATGAGGTCGAGGGCGGTCCGCACCTCTTCCTCGCTGAAGCGGGCGATGGGCAGGATCTTGGAGGCGTGGACGATGGCGGAGTCCAGGCCGGCCTTGACGCACTCGTCCAGGAAGACGGAGTTGAGCAGGATGCGGGCGGCCGGGTTGAGGCCGAAGGAGATGTTGGACAGGCCGAGGGTGGTCTGCACGTCCGGGTGACGCCGCTTCAGTTCGCGGATGGCCTCGATGGTGGCGATGCCGTCTCCGCGGGACTCCTCCTGGCCGGTGCAGATGGTGAAGGTGAGGGTGTCGACGAGGATGTCCTCCTCGCGGATGCCCCAGTTCCCGGTGAGGTCGTCGATGAGCCGTTCGGCGATCTCGACCTTCTTCTCGGGGGTGCGGGCCTGGCCCTCCTCGTCGATGGTGAGCGCGATCAGTGCGGCGCCGTGCTCCCGGGCGAGCCGGGTGACCTTGGCGAAGCGGGACTCGGGGCCGTCGCCGTCCTCGTAGTTGACGGAGTTGATGACCGCGCGGCCGCCGAGCTTCTCCAGGCCGGCCTGGAGGACGTCGACCTCGGTGGAGTCGAGGACGATCGGCAGGGTGGAGGCGGTGGCGAAGCGTCCGGCCAGTTCGGCCATGTCGGTGACGCCGTCGCGGCCGACGTAGTCCACGCACAGGTCGAGCATGTGGGCGCCCTCGCGGATCTGCTCGCGCGCCAGCTCCACGCAGTCGTCCCAGCGGCCCTCCAGCATGGCCTCGCGGAACTTCTTGGAGCCGTTGGCGTTGGTGCGCTCGCCGATGGCCAGGTAGGAGGTGTCCTGACGGAACGGCACCGACTGGTAGAGCGAGGCGGCGCCGGGCTCGGGGCGCGGGCTGCGCTCGGTGGGGGTGAGGTCCCGGACGCGCTCGACGACCTGGCGCAGATGCTCGGGGGTGGTGCCGCAGCAGCCGCCGACGAGCGAGAGGCCGTACTCGCGGACGAAGGTCTCCTGGGCGTCGGCCAGTTCCGGCGCGGTGAGCGGGTAGTGGGCGCCGTCCTTGCCGAGGACGGGCAGGCCCGCGTTGGGCATGCAGGACAGCGGGATGCGGGCGTTGCGGGCGAGGTGGCGCAGGTGCTCGCTCATCTCGGCGGGGCCGGTGGCGCAGTTCAGCCCGATCATGTCGATGCCGAGCGGTTCGAGCGCGGTGAGCGCGGCGCCGATCTCGGAGCCGAGCAGCATGGTGCCGGTGGTCTCGACGGTGACGGAGACGATGACGGGCAGGTCCAGGCCGAGGGCGTCCAGGCCGCGCCGGGCGCCGAGGACGGCGGCCTTGGTCTGGAGGAGGTCCTGGGTGGTCTCGATCAGCAGGGCGTCGGCGCCGCCGGTGACCAGACCCTCGGCGTTGCGCTGGTAGGCGTCGCGCAGGGTGGTGTACGGGGCGTGGCCGAGGGTGGGCAGCTTGGTGCCGGGGCCGATGGAGCCGAGGACCCAGCGGGGGCGCCCGTCGCTCGCGGTGTACTCGTCGGCGACCTCGCGGGCGACGCGGGCGCCGGACTCGGACAGTTCGTGGACGCGCTCGGGGATGTCGTACTCGCCGAGGGCGGAGTGGTTGGCGCCGAAGGTGTTGGTCTCGACGCAGTCGACGCCGACGGCGAAGTAGGCGTCGTGGACCGAACGGACGATGTCGGGGCGGGTGAGATTGAGGATCTCGTTGCAGCCTTCGAGCTGCTGGAAGTCGTCGAGCGTGGGCTCCTGGGCCTGGAGCATGGTGCCCATCGCTCCGTCGGCGACCACCACGCGGGTGGCGAGTGCCTCTCGGAGCGCGGACACACGGGTCCGGAGGTCGGCGTGCGGGGACGTCGGCGACGAGGCCATGAAGGGGCTCCCTGGGATGCGACGGCTGTCGGCTATGCGCCCTGCGCCGGCGAGCCGGGCGAGGGGCACGGCGTCAGACTAACCGCCGGTGGGCTTGGATGGGCACCGGCGTCCACCACACGGACGCGGACGGCGGAACCGGTCCCTCCGGGAAGCGCGACCGGGTCCGCGCGCCGTGCCGGTACGGCGCGGTCATTGGCGGGAGGTCGGCATGGACCGGTAGTGTTCGGCATTGTCGAACGATGCCTGAGGTGTCACCCGCAGAGTCACCCGAGGTGTCGCCCGACGGCGGCCGGAGCGGACGGAGGTAGGACGGGGATGGCACGGAACATCCAGTCGCTCGAACGGGCGGCCGCGATGCTGCGGCTGCTCGCGGGCGGCGAGCGGCGGCTCGGCCTGTCGGACATCGCCTCGTCGCTGGGCCTGGCCAAGGGCACGGCGCACGGCATCCTGCGCACCCTCCAGCACGAGGGCTTCGTCGAGCAGGACGAGGCGTCGGGGCGCTACCAGCTGGGCGCGGAGCTGCTGCGGCTGGGCACCACCTATCTGGACGTGCACGAGCTGCGGGCCCGCGCGCTGGTGTGGACCGACGATCTGGCCCGCTCCAGCGGCGAGAGCGTCCACCTGGGCGTGCTGCACCAGCAGGGCGTGCTGATCGTGCACCACGTCTTCCGGCCCGACGACAGCCGGCAGGTGCTGGAGATCGGCGCCATGCAGCCGCTGCACTCCACGGCGCTCGGCAAGGTGCTCGCCGCGTACGACCCGGTGGCCCACAGCGAGGCCCTGGAGGCCCCGCGCAAGTCCTTCACCGACCGTACGGTGTGCGGCGCCGGGGACTTCGAGCACATCCTCGACCTCACGCGCGCCCGGGGTTACGCGGCCGACGTGGAGGAGACCTGGGAGGGCATGGCGTCCATCGCCGCCCCCATCCACGACCGCCGCCGTATGCCGGTCGGCGCGGTCGGCATCACCGGCGCCGTGGAGCGCCTGTGCCGCGAGGGCGAGCTGCGCCCCGAACTGATCGCGGCGGTGCGCGACTGCGCCCGCGCGGTCTCCCGGGACCTGGGCGCGGCCCGCTTCTGAGGCGGGCCCGCGCCCGCCCTGCCGTAGATCACCGCCCGGGCGCGACGGCGCCCAGGGCGGTCACACGCATGCGCGCACGCTCGCGGACGCTCGCGGACGCGCCCTCACGCCCCGCTCCGGCCGCTCCGGGCGATAACCCCCGCCGATCAATAACGATCGCGTTTTCGATTACAGAACCCTTGACGCATGGACGACCCCAAAGCGAGACTCCCGTCCATCGGTCGGCATTGTCGAACACTTACCGGTAATGCGCGTTAGGGTGTGACAGCGCCCAGGACCGACACCGCTCTCACCCCCGAGGGCACGAGAACCCCCGAAGGGACGCGGGGTTCGGCTTTCCCTGGACGAAGGACAAAGGAGTCGCGGGTGTCCAGCTCCGACATCTTCATCGGCGAGACCATCGGTACCGCCATACTCATCCTGCTCGGCGGCGGTGTGTGTGCCGCCGTGACGCTGAAGGCCTCCAAGGCGCGCGGGGCCGGCTGGCTCGCCATCGCCTTCGGGTGGGGTTTCGCCGTTCTGACGGCGGTCTACACCTCCGCGCCCCTCTCCGGCGCACACCTGAACCCGGCGGTGACGCTCGCGCTCGCCATCAAGGACAAGGACTTCGGCAACCTCCCCGTGTACTGGGGCGGTCAGCTGCTCGGCGCGATGATCGGCGCGACGCTGGTCTGGGTGGCGTACTACGGCCAGTTCCACGCCCACCTCACCGACCGGGAGATCGTCGGCGGGCCCGGCGCGCAGGACACGCTCAAGGCGGTCGAGGCCGAGGAGGCGGCCGCGGGGCCGGTCCTGGGCATCTTCTCCACCGGCCCGGAGATCCGGAACGCCGTGCAGAACCTCCTCACGGAGATCATCGGCACCCTGGTGCTGGTGCTCGCGGTCCTCACCCAGGGCCTGAACGAGAAGGGCAACGGTCTCGGCGCCCTGGGCGCCCTGATCACCGCGCTGGTGGTCGTCGGTATCGGTCTCTCGCTCGGCGGCCCGACGGGGTACGCGATCAACCCGGCCCGCGACCTGGGCCCGCGCATCGTGCACGCCCTGCTGCCGCTGCCCAACAAGGGCGGTTCGGACTGGAGCTACGCGTGGATCCCGGTCGTCGGTCCACTGATCGGCGGCGCGATCGCTGCGGGCATCTACAACGTCGCTTTTGCTTGATGAGTAACGGTTTGCCGCAAAAGCGCCGATCATTCGAGTACGCGCCGTACACACCGCACGCACCGCACCCTCACCTCGGATCTCCCAGGAGCACACAGTGACCGACGCCCACACCGCAGGCCCGTTCATCGCGGCGATCGACCAGGGAACGACCTCCTCGCGCTGCATCGTCTTCGACCGGGACGGCCGGATCGTCTCCGTCGACCAGAAGGAGCACGAGCAGATCTTCCCCAAGCCGGGCTGGGTCGAACACGACGCGAACGAGATCTGGACCAACGTCCAGGAGGTCGTCGCCGGAGCCGTCGAGAAGGCCGGCATCACCCGCGACGACATCAAGGCCATCGGCATCACCAACCAGCGCGAGACCACCGTGCTGTGGGACAAGAACACCGGTGAGCCCGTCCACAACGCCATCGTCTGGCAGGACACCCGCACCGACGCCCTCTGCCGGGAGCTGGGCCGCAACGTCGGCCAGGACCGCTTCCGCCGCGAGACCGGGCTGCCGCTGGCCTCCTACTTCGCCGGGCCCAAGGCCCGCTGGCTGCTCGACAACGTCGAGGGCCTGCGCGAGCGCGCCGAGGCCGGCGACATCCTCTTCGGCACCATGGACAGCTGGGTCATCTGGAACCTGACCGGCGGCACGGACGGCGGCAAGCACGTCACCGACGTCACCAACGCCTCGCGCACCATGCTGATGAACCTGCACACCATGGAGTGGGACCCGAAGATCGCCGAGTCCATCGGCGTGCCGCTGGCGATCCTGCCCGAGATCCGCTCCTCCGCCGAGGTCTACGGCGAGGTGACCGGCGGCAGCCTCGGCGAGCTGCTCGGCGGCATCCCGGTGGCCTCCGCGCTCGGCGACCAGCAGGCGGCCCTGTTCGGCCAGACCTGCTTCTCCGAGGGCGAGACCAAGTCCACGTACGGCACCGGCACCTTCATGGTGATGAACACCGGTGAGAAGATCATCAACTCCTACGCCGGTCTGCTGACCACCGTCGGCTACAAGATCGGCGACCAGCCGACGGTGTACGCCCTGGAGGGCTCCATCGCCGTCACCGGCTCGCTGGTGCAGTGGATGCGCGACCAGATGGGCCTCATCTCCACCGCCGCCGAGATCGAGACGCTCGCGCTCTCGGTCGAGGACAACGGCGGCGCCTACTTCGTACCGGCCTTCTCCGGCCTGTTCGCCCCGCACTGGCGCTCCGACGCGCGCGGTGTGATCGCGGGCCTGACCCGGTACGTCACCAAGGCGCACCTCGCGCGCGCCGTCCTGGAGGCCACGGCCTGGCAGACGCGGGAGATCGCGGACGCCATGACCAAGGACTCCGGCGTGGAGCTGACCACGCTCAAGGTGGACGGCGGCATGACCGCGAACAACCTGCTGATGCAGCAGCTCGCGGACGTGCTCGACGCCCCCGTGGTGCGCCCCATGGTCGCCGAGACCACGTGTCTCGGAGCCGCCTACGCCGCCGGTCTCGCCGTCGGCTTCTGGGCCGGCACCGACGAACTGCGCGCCAACTGGCGCCGGGCCGCCGAGTGGACCCCCCGCATGGACGCGGAGACCCGCGACCGTGAGTACAAGAGCTGGCTCAAGGCCGTGGAGCGGACCATGGGCTGGCTCGAAGACGAGAGCTGAGCGGCCTTCAAGGACCGCCCATCCGGCTCTGACGAGGAGTGAAGTACCCGACATGACCAGTCCCACCACCCTGCCGCCCGTACCCACCCTGGGCACGCGCCCCGCCTCCGGGTCCAACCCGAGCCGGGCCGAGACCAGGGAGCAGCTCTCCAGGGCGTCCTACGACCTCCTGGTGATCGGCGGCGGCATCCTCGGCATCTCCACCGCCTGGCACGCCGCGCAGTCCGGGCTCAGGGTGGCGCTGGTCGACGCCGGTGACTTCGCCGGCGCCACCTCCTCCGCCTCCTCCAAGCTGCTCCACGGCGGCCTGCGGTATCTGCAGACCGGCGCGGTGAAGCTGGTGGCGGAGAACCACTTCGAGCGCCGTGCGGTCTCCCGCCAGGTGGCCCCTCACCTGGCGAACCCGCTCACCTTCTACCTCCCGGTGTACAAGGGCGGGCCGCACGGCGCGGCGAAGCTCGGCGCGGGCGTGTTCGCGTACTCGGCGCTCTCCGCGTTCGGGGACGGCGTGGGGCATCTGCTCTCGCCGTCCCGGGCCGCGCGGGACGTGCCCGAGCTGCGCACCGAGAACCTGAAGGCCGTGGCCGTGTACGGCGACGACCAGATGAACGACGCGCGCATGGCGCTCATGACGGTCCGCGCGGCCGTCGATTCGGGCGCGGTCGTCCTCAACCACGCCGAGGTGACGGGGCTGCGCTTCACGCGTGGCCGGGTCACCGGTGCCGAGCTGCGGGACCGGGTGTCGGGCGAGGAGTTCGGGGTGAACGCCCGGCTGGTGCTCAACGCCACCGGGCCCTGGGTCGATCATCTGCGCCGCCTTGAGGACCCGGGTGCGGCGCCGTCGATCCGGCTGTCCAAGGGCGCGCACCTGGTGCTCAAGCGCACCGCGCCCTGGAAGGCCGCGCTGGCGACGCCCATCGACAAGTACCGGATCACCTTCGCCCTCCCCTGGGAGGACATGCTGCTGCTCGGCACGACCGACGAGGAGTACGAGGGCGACCCGGGCGAGGTGTCCGTCACCGAGAAGGACATCGCCCAGATCCTGGACGAGGCCGCGTTCTCGGTGCGGGACAACCAGCTCCGGCGTGAGCTGATGACGTACGCCTTCGCGGGCCTTCGGGTGCTGCCCGGCGGGCCCGGGGACACCGCCAAGGCGAAGCGGGAGACGGTGGTCACCGAGGGCCGGGGCGGGATGCTGTCCGTCGCGGGCGGCAAGTGGACGACGTTCCGGCACATCGGCCGTACGGTCATGAGGAAGCTTCAGGAACTGCCGGGCCATCCGCTCGGCGACGACTTCGAGCCGGTCTCCACGCTGCCCAAGCGGCTGCCGCTGCCCGGTGTGGCCAACCCGCGCGCGGTCGCCCACCGGCTCCTGGTGGACCGTCCGGCGCCGGGGCCGCGCATGGCCGCCGACACCGCCCGGCATCTGGCCACGCACTACGGCTCGCTCGCCTTCGACATCGCCCGCCTCGCCAACGAGCACCCCGAACTCGCCGAGCGCGTCCACCCCGACGCCCCGGAGATCTGGGCGCAGGTGGTGTGGGCCCGCGACCACGAGTGGGCCGAGACGGCGGACGACGTGCTGCGCCGCCGTACCACCCTGACGATCCGCGGCCTGGACACCGAGGAGATACGCGCCGGGGTGCGGGGCCTGCTCGACCAGCGGTAGCCCGCCGGCTCCCCCGGCCCGGCTCACCGCGCGTGCGGGGTGTTCCGGGCCGGGGTTCGGGGCAGTGATCCGTTCAACCCCCGTCCAGGGGGCTGCGGGCGCTCCGGCCGGACGCCGTAAGGTTGGGTGGTCAGGCGAGAGCACGTCGGAAGGAGGCACTGGGTGATCGAGCTGGAGGGTGTTCCCGAGCTGATCGACCCAGTCATGGTGGCCGCGTTCGAGGGCTGGAACGATGCCGGTGACGCCGCCTCCACGGCGGTCGCGCATCTGGAACGCGAGTGGAAGGGCGACGTCTTCGCCGCGCTGGACGCCGAGGACTACTACGACTTCCAGGTCAACCGGCCCACGGTCTTCATGGAGGGCGGCGTACGCAAGATCACCTGGCCGACCACACGGCTGTCGGTGGTCCGGGTCGGCGGTGACAAGCCCCGTGACCTGGTGCTGGTGCGCGGTATCGAGCCGTCGATGCGCTGGCGCTCGTTCTGCAACGAACTCCTCGGTTTCGCCCATGAGCTGGGCGTGGAGCTGGTGGTGATCCTGGGCGCGCTGCTCGGCGACACCCCGCACACCCGGCCGGTCCCGGTCAGCGGGGTGACCTCGGACGGGGAGCTGGCGCGCCGGATGGACCTGGAGGAGACGAAGTACGAGGGTCCGACGGGCATCGTCGGTGTCCTCCAGGAGGCCTGCACGCACGCCGGGGTGCCGGCGGTGTCGCTGTGGGCGGCGGTGCCGCACTACGTGTCGCAGCCGCCCAACCCGAAGGCGACCCTGGCGCTGCTCAACCGTCTTGAGGATCTGCTGGACCTGCGCATCCCGCAGGGTGAGCTGCCCGAGGACGCGCGTGCCTGGCAGGTGGGCGTGGACCAGCTGGCGGCCGAGGACAGCGAGGTCTCGGAGTACGTGCAGACGCTGGAGCAGGCGCGGGACACCGCCGAGCTGCCGGAGGCGTCCGGCGAGGCGATCGCCCGCGAGTTCGAGCGCTATCTGCGCCGGCGCGACGTCCCGCCGGGCGGGCACGCCACGGCGGACGGCTCGGACGGCGGGCCCTTCCGGCGGGACGCGCCGAGCGGCCGGACCCGGCCGCCCAAGCCGCCGAAGCCGGAGGCGCCGGGCGCGTCGTCGGAGGGCGGCGAGGACGCGGACGGCTCGGAGGACTGAGCGCCTTCGCTTCGTGGAGGCGGTCATGCCAGTGGGGGGGGGGCCGGCCGGGGGGGGGGCCCCGGTAGTGTTGGTTTGGCTGGGCGGGGGGTTGGGCGCGCCCCACCGCGCCGGGGAC
>NZ_JBEXEQ010000002.1:337566-401886 GCF_040703155.1 Streptomyces sp. NPDC005435 | reverse complement strand
CAAGGAGCGCGGTACGTCGATGAAGGCCCTCGTGCGCGAGGCCGCCGCCGCGGACATCGCCCGGCACCGGGCACTGCGGGAGGGCCCCGGGACGCGGCAGGCCGCCCGGTACGGCCGTGCGCGCCCCGGGACCGAGCCGTGAAAGAGGGGCCGACTGGTGACGAGCGCAGCCGAGCGGCGGGCGCGGGCCGGACAGCCGCCCGCACAGGGCGGCCCGGTGCCCGCCGTGGTGCGCGGGGGCCATCGCGCGGGGCCGCCGGCCCCGCCGGTGTGGCCGGGGTCGTCGACCCCGCTGGGGGCCCGGTTCCGCACCGGTCCGGACGGGGTGGCGGGCACCAACTTCGCGCTGTGGGCGGGCGGGGCGGAGGCGGTCCGGCTCTGTCTGTTCGACGAGCGGGACCGCGAGACGCAGGTACGGCTGACCGAGCTGACGCACGAGATCTGGCACGGCTTCGTGCCGGGCGTGCTGCCGGGCACCCGGTACGGCTACCGGGTGGAGGGCCGCTGGGACGCCTGGACCGGCGCCCGCTGGAACCCGGCGAAGCTGCTGCTCGACCCGTACGCCCGCGCGGTGGACGGGGAGTTCACGCTGCCGCCGGAGGTGTACGGCCATGTCCGGGACTGGCCGGACCAGCGGGTCGCGGACACCGTGCGCGACGAGCGGGACTCGGCGCCCTTCGTGCCCAAGGGCGTGGTCGTGCACGATGACGACGACTGGTCCGACGACCGCCGCCCGAAGACCCCGTGGGCGGACTCGGTCATCTACGAGCTGCACGTCAAGGGCTTCACCAAGCTGCACCCGGGCGTCCCGGAGGAGCTGCGCGGCACCTACGCCGGGCTCGCGCACCCGGCCGCGATCGAGCACCTGACCCGACTGGGCGTGACGGCGGTCGAGTTGCTGCCGGTCCACCAGTTCGCGCACGAGGACCATCTGCTGCGCCGGGACCTGACCAACTACTGGGGCTACAACTCCATCGGCTACTTCGCCCCGCACGCCGCCTACTCCGCCTCCGGTACGGCGGGACAGCAGGTCGGCGAGTTCAAGCGGATGGTGCGCGCGCTGCACGCGGCCGGCATCGAGGTGATCCTCGACGTGGTCTACAACCACACCGCCGAAGCAGGAGAGTTGGGCCCCACACTGTCCCTGAAGGGCATCGACAACCGGGGTTACTACCGCCTCCAGCAGGACGCGCGCCGCTACGCCGACTACACCGGCTGCGGCAACACCCTGCACGTGGTCCGCCCCCAGGTGCTGCGCCTGATCACCGACTCGCTGCGCTACTGGGTCACCGAGATGGGCGTGGACGGCTTCCGCTTCGACCTCGCGGCCGCGCTGGCCCGCTCGATGCACGACGTGGACATGCTCTCGCCGTTCCTCGCGGTCATCGCGCAGGACCCCGTGCTGCGCCGGGTCAAGCTGATCGCGGAGCCGTGGGACGTGGGCTCGGGCGGCTACCAGGTGGGCGCCTTCCCGCCGCTGTGGACCGAGTGGAACGACCGCTACCGCGACACCGTGCGCGACTTCTGGCGCCACGCGCTGCCGGACGTACGGGAGATGGGCTACCGGCTCTCCGGCTCCAGCGACCTGTACGCCTGGGGTGGCCGCCGCCCGTACGCCTCGGTCGACTTCATCACCGCGCACGACGGGTTCACCCTGCGCGACCTGGTGTCGTACGAGCACAAGCACAACGAGGCCAACGGCGAGGACAGCCGCGACGGCACGCACGACAACCGCTCCTGGAACTGCGGGGCGGAGGGCGAGACGGCCGACGAGGACGTACGGGCCCTGCGCAGACGGCAGTTGAGGAACCTGCTGACCACGCTCCTGCTGTCCACGGGGGTGCCGATGCTGGTCGCCGGGGACGAGTTCGGGCGCACGCAGGGCGGCAACAACAACGCCTACTGTCAGGACAACGCGACCAGTTGGGTGGACTGGTCGCTGAAGGACGACCCGGAGTGGCGCCCGCTGTTCGACCTCACCGCGCGGCTGATCGCGCTCCGCCACCGGCACCCGGTGCTGCGCCGCAGCGCCTTCTTCTCCGGGCGCGCGCATTCGGCGGACGGGCTGCGGGACCTGGCCTGGTTCACCGCGCGGGGCAAGGAGATGACGGAGGGCGACTGGTACGCCCCGGCGGCCACGCTCGGCATGTATCTGTCCGGCCGGGACATCCCGGGGCGCGACGAACGGGGCGCTCCGGTCCTGGACGACAGCTTCCTCGCCGTGCTGCACGCGGGCGGGGAGCCGGTGGGCTTCACGCTGCCGGGGGCGCCGTGGGCGCGGTCGTACGAGGTGGTGGTCGACACCTCGCTGGAGGAGCAGACCGGTGCGCCGGGCGCGGTGCATCCGGCGGGGACGGAGATCACGCTTCCGGCACGGTCGGTGGTGCTGCTGCGGGCGCTCTGAAATCCCTTACGGGCACGGCCTGTTGAGGCTCTACCCGAGGATGCCCCGCTCGTACGCCGCCGCGACCGCCGCCGCGCGGTCCTTGACGCCGAGCTTGGTGTAGAGGTGGGTGAGGTGGGTCTTCACGGTCGCCTCGCTGATGAAGAGTTCGCGGGCGATCTCGCGGTTGGAGGTGCCCCGGGCGACCAGGGCGAGGACCTCGCGTTCGCGGGCGGACAGCGGTTCCTTGCCGGGGGCGGCGGGCGCGCGGACCGCCGAGACGAGGCGGGAGGCGACGGCCGGGGAGAGCACGGTGCGGCCCTCGGCGGCGGCGCGGACACCGGTGAACAGCTCGTCGCGCGGGGCGTCCTTGAGGAGGTAGCCGGTGGCGCCCGCCTCGATGGCCGGGAGGGTGTCGGAGTCGGTGTCGTAGGTGGTGAGGACGAGGACCTTGGCGCGGGCGCCGCGCCGGGTCAGCTCGCGGATGGCGTCGACGCCGGAGCCGCCGGGCATCCGCAGGTCCATCAGGACCACGTCCGGGTCCAGGGCGGCGACGCGTTCGACCGCCTCGACGCCGTCGGCCGCCTCGCCGAGCACGGTGAAGCCGGGCGCGGAGGCGAACATGGCGCTCAGGCCGTCGCGTACGACGGGGTGGTCGTCCACGACGAGCAGGGTGATCGGGGTGTCAGCGGTCATCGCGCACCAACGGTACGCGAGCCGAGACGGCCGTGCCGTGGCCCGGCTCTGACTCGACGGTGAGGGTGCCCGCGATGCGTTCGGCGCGGGCCCGCATGCCGTCCAGGCCGAAGCCTCCGGTACGGGTGCGGGGCGGCAGGCCGGCCGGGTCGAAGCCGGTGCCGTCGTCGCGGATGTCGAGGACGACCTCGTCCCCCATGAAGGAGAGGGTGGCGCCGAGACGCTGGGCGCGGGCGTGCCGGGCCGCGTTGGACAGGGCTTCCTGGGCGATGCGCAGCAGGGTCGCCGCGACCTCCTCGTGGAGCTGTTCTGCGGTGCCGGTGACGGTGAACTCGACGCGGACGCCGGTGCGTTCGCCCCACTCGGTGACCGTCTTCTTCAGCGCCTCGGGGAGTCCGTCGGCGGCGAGGGCGACGGGCGTCAGGTTGTGCACCGAGCGGCGGGCCTCGCCGAGGCTGTGCCGGGCGAGTGCGGAGGCACGCTCCAGGTGGGTGCGGGCGGTCGGCAAGTCCTTGGCGTTGGACACGACTTGGAGCTGGGCGATGATGCCGGTCAGCCCCTGGGCGATGGTGTCGTGGATCTCGGCGGCGAGCCTGCGCCGCTCGTCGGCGACCCCCGCTTCCCGTGCCTGCACGAGGAGTTGGGCGTGAAGGGCCGCGTTCTCGTCCAGCGCCTGTTGCAACGCGGTGTTGGTGCGCTCCAGTTCGGCGATGGTGTCGGCCTGCTCGCGGACGCGGGCCTCCTCCTGCTGGTTGAACCGGGTGAAGAGGGCGACCAGACCGACGTTGACCCCGAACACCACCACGAGGCCCAGCCAGAGCACGAGTCCGCGCGGCGGCATGCCGCCGACCTCGCTGCCCGCCATGGTGAGGGCGGTCAGGCACAGGCCGGGCATCACCAGCCGGGGCGGCAGCCGGCGCGCCCCGTTGTAGTACCCGGTGACGGCGTAGAAGGCGAAGAACGGGTTGAGCCAGGTCAGGACGAACCCGTTGGCCCACCGCGCGAAGTAGAAGGCCGCCCCGGTGCGGCTCGGCCCCGGCCGGCCGCGGTCGACGCGCCCCCAGGCCAGTTGCAGGAGGAGACCGAACACCACGAGCACGCCGGAGACGTACAGGTCGGCCCGGTCCATGCCGACGAGCCGGGCCGACCCGGCCGCCGTCAGCACCCCGACGGCGAGCAGGGCGTAGGGCCCCCAGGTGTCGAAGAAGGCCCGCCGGTCGTGCTCCGCCGCCTGTGTCATCCCCTCAGTGTCGGGCACGGCCGTGCTCACTCCCAGCGGAACCAGCGGGCGGCCGCCGAGGTGAGCAGGACGGTCCAGACCGCGAGCACGCCGAGGTGCTCCCAGCCGGGCCAGTGCCCGGTGGCGGCCTCGCCGAGCGCGCGGGCGGCGGCGCCGAAGGGGGTGAGACCGACGATCCGCGCGAGGGTGTGCGGCATGGACTGCACGGGCACCCACAGTCCGGCGCAGAACATCATCGGGAAGAACACCATGGTGCCGATCGCCCCGGCGATCCTCGTGGTGGCGGACAGCGCGGCGACGAGCGAGCCGAGCGCGAGGGCGGCCAGGGCCGCGAGGGCGAGGGCGAGCAGATAGCCGAGGGGCTGCCCGGGCAGCCGTACGCCGAAGCCGACGCGGCCGACGGCGAGCGCGAGCAGCGCCGAGCACAGCGCGGCCGCGCCCTGCACGGTCATCTGGGCGGTCAGCAGGGCCGCGGGTCGTACGGGGGTGGTGGACATGCGGCGCAGGATGCCGCGCTCGCGGTAGCCGGTGAGGGCCTGGGGCATCGACTGGACCCCGGCCATGATCAGGGCGATGAGGACGGCGACGGGCACGTAGACGTCGATCAGCCGCTGTCCGCCGAGCCCGTCGTCGCTGGCGCGGAAGCTGGGGATCGAGCCGAGGATCACCAGCAGCAGGGTGGGGAACAGCAGGATCCAGAAGACGGCGCCGGGTTCGCGGCGGAAGAGGCGGAACTCGGTGCGCAGCACGGCGGTGTCGAGGATGGCGGTGTTCACAGGGCGGCCTCCTTGGTGAGGTCCAGGAACGCGTCGTCGAGGGTGGCGTCGGCCACGCGCAGCTGGTGGGCGGTGACGCGGTGCCGGGCGAGCAGGGTGAGGACGGCGTCGACCGTCTCGTCGGTGCCGGAGAGCGTGATCCGGCCGTCCTTGTGCGCGACGGAGGCGAGGCCGGGGAGGGCGGAGAGGTCGGCGTCGTCCAGCGGGGCGGACGGGGTGAAGCCGATGACGGTCGCGCCGGCCGAGCGGCGGATGAGTCCGGCGGGGGTGTCGAGGGCGGCCACCCGGCCCTTGTCGATCACCGCGATGCGGTCGCAGAGGCGCTGGGCCTCCTCCATGAAGTGGGTGACGAGCAGGACGGTGACCCCGCTCGCGCGGACCTCCTCGATGAGCTGCCAGGTGTCCCGGCGGGCGCGCGGGTCGAGCCCGGTGGTCAGCTCGTCCAGGACGACGACGCGCGGGCCGCCGATCAGCGCGAGCGCGATGAACAGCCGCTGCCGTTGTCCGCCGGAGAGCTTGGCGAAGCGGGTGCTCAACTTGCCGGTGAGACCGAGGCGTTCGGCCAGGGTCCGCCAGTCGGCCGGGGCCGGGTAGAAGGAGGCGTAGAGCTCTAGTGCCTCGCGCACGGTGAGTTTGGGCTGGAGCTCGCTCTGCTGGAGCTGGGCGCCGAGGACGCGGGCGACCTCGGCGTGGTCGGCGACGGGGTCGAGCCCGGTGACGCGGACGCGCCCCGCGTCGGGGACGCGCAGCCCCTCCACGCACTCCACGGTGGTGGTCTTGCCGGCGCCGTTGGGGCCGAGGACGCCGAAGATCTCGCCCTCCTCGACCGTGAAGGAGATGCCGTCCACGACGGCGCGGCCGCCGTAGGACTTGCGCAGGTCGGTGACTTCGATGACGGATGCCATGCTCCGAGATTCGCGGGCGGAAGGTGCCCGCCGCATCGGCCGTCGCGCTGGAAACGGCATCATCCGATCGGTTGATCCTGGGCTACGACCTCCGTGCGCTTTCCCGTAAACCCGCTGGTCGTAGGACCGGGGACGGATACGGGTCCGGTAAAAACCCGGTGGGCCGCGGCGGTCCGCGTCCGTACGCTCGCGATGATGGCCACTCCACACACGCACCCCGAGATCCGGCGCTCCACCGTGCGCACCCTGCTGCGGCTGTGGCCGTACGTCCGGCCCGCGCGGGCCCGGCTGGGCACCGCCGTCGTCGTGGCGGTCGTCGCCTCCTGCACCGGTCTGGTCATCCCGCTCGTGCTGAAGTGGCTGGTGGACGGTCCGGTGGCCCATCGCGACCCGGCGGGGGTGTGGCGCGGCGCGCTGTGGCTGCTGCTGCTCGGGGTCGCCGAGGCGCTGCTGTTCGGGCTGCGGCGGTGGCTGGTGGCACGGCCGCTGTCGCGGGTGGAGGCGAATCTGCGGGCCGCGCTCTACGGGCGCCTCCAGCGGCTGCCGGTGTCCTTCCACGACCGCTGGCCCTCGGGCCAGTTGCTCTCCCGGGGCACCTCCGACCTCATGCTGCTGCGGATGTTCCTCGCCTTCCCGCTGACGTTCCTGATCGTCAACTCGGTGACCATCACCGCCGGTGTGGTGATCATGCTGGTGCAGGACTGGCAGCTGGGCCTGGTCGTCCTCGGGCCGGCCGTGCCGGTGCTGGCCACCTGTGTGGTCGTGGAGCGGCGGTACGCGCTGGCGTCGCGGCGCGCCCAGGACCAGGTGGGCGATCTGACGACGCTGGTCGAGGAGAGCGTGCTCGGCATCCGGGTGGTCAAGGGCTTCGGGCGCCACCACAGCCAGGCCCGCGCCTTCCGGGAGCTGGCGGTCGCGCTGCGCGACACCGAGCTGCGCAAGGCGCGGCTGCTCGCGGCCATCTGGGCGGTCATCATGACGCTGCCCGAGCTGGCGATCGGCGCGGCGCTGGTCCTGGGCGCGCTGCGGGTGGCGGACGGCGGCCTGTCGGCGGGCACGCTGGTGGCGTTCCTCAGCACCGCGCTGGCGCTGCGCTGGCCGGTGGAGTCCATCGGCTTCCTGCTGGCGATGACCCAGGAGGCGGCGACGGCGACGGAGCGGTACTTCGAGGTGATGGACGAGTCGCCGGAGGACGCCGCGGACGCGCCCCAACCCCACGCTCTCCGCTCGGACTTGGCGGCGGACGGCCTGCGGTTCGAGGGCGTCTGCTTCCGGCACCCCGACGTGCCGCCCGGCTCCCCTCCCCTCCTGGCCGGGGTCGATCTGCACATCCGGCGCGGCGAGTCGATGGCGCTGGTCGGGGCCACCGGCAGCGGCAAGACGACGCTCACGGCGCTCGTCCCGAGGCTGTACGAGGTGACCCACGGCCGGATCACCCTGGACGGCACCGACATCACCGCGATGTCCCGCGCGGAGCTGCGCGCCCGGGTGGCCGTCGCCTTCGAGGAGCCGACGCTGTTCTCCGCGAGCGTCGCCGAGAACGTGCTGATGGGCGCGGGCAAGGACGCGGACCGTACGGACCTGGACCGGGCGCTCGCGGTGGCCCGCGCCGACTTCGCCTACGAGCTGCCCGAGGGCCCCGGCACCCGGGTCGGCGAGCAGGGGCTGAGCCTCTCCGGCGGCCAGCGGCAGCGGCTGGCGCTGGCCCGCGCGGTCGTCGGGCGCCCGGAGTTCCTGGTCCTGGACGACCCGCTCTCCGCGCTGGACGTGCACACGGAGGCGGCCGTGGAGGCGGCGCTGCGGCAGGTCCTCGCGGACACCACCGCGCTGATCGTGGCCCACCGCCCCTCCACGGTGCTGCTGGCCGACCGGGTCGCGCTGCTCTCCGGCGGCCGGATCACCGCCGTCGGCACACACCGCGAACTGCTGCGCACGAACGCCGAGTACGCCCGGCTGATGTCGGGCGAGTCCACCCCTGATGCCCCCCACGCCCCCGAGGACCGCCGATGACGACGACCGCGTCCGCCGCGCCCGGCACGGGCGACGACCTGCCGGAACCCGGGTCCGCCCCGCACGCGGACGGTCCGCCCTCCGACGCCCCGGCCGGCGACCCCTTCGACCGTGACGTCCTGCCCGCCCCGGACGGCGCCACCGGCGCCCTGCTGCGCTCGCTCCTCGCCCCCATGAAGGGCCGCGTCGCCCTCGCCGTCCTCCTGCTGCTCCTCCAGCAGGCGGCCGCGCAGACCGGCCCGCTGCTGGTGGCGTACGCCATCGACACCGCCGTCCCCGCGCTCGGGCGGCACGACCACGGGCCGCTGCTCGCCGTCGCGGTGGGGTACGCGCTGTGCGCGCTCGGCTCCGGCGGCTTCCAGTTCGCCTTCACGGAGGCGTCCGCGCGGGTCAGCCAGGAGGGGCTGCTGGACCTGCGCGGCCGTATCTTCCGGCATGCGCAGGCGCTGAGCGTCGACTTCCACGAGCGGTACACCTCAGGCCGGCTGATCTCCCGCGCCACGGCGGACGTGGAGGCCTTGCGCGAACTCCTCGACGAGGGCTTGCAGGAACTGGTCAGCGTGGTGCTGTCGTTCGTCTACATCGCGGCCCTGCTGCTGTGGCTGGACCTCGGCCTCGGCGCGGTCGCGGTGGGCTCGTTCGCCCCGCTGTACGTGCTGGTGCGGATCTACCAGCGGCGCGCGGGGCGGGCGTACCGGGCGCGTTCGACGGCGATGGCCTCGGTGATCGTCAAGTTCGTGGAGACGATGAACGGCATCCGCCCGGTGCGCGCCTTCCGCCGCGAGGACGCGAACGACGCCGGTTTCGGTGTGCTGAACCGGAGTTACGAGCGGCGCAACGGCGACACCCTGCTGGAGATGGCCCGTTACGTGACCGGCTCCCGGCTTGTCGCCAACACCACGGTCGCGGCGATCGTGCTGTGGGGCGCCTACCGGGTGGCCACCGGCTCGCTCGCGCTCGGGGTGCTCGCGGCGGCGGTGCTGTATCTGCGGCGGCTGTACGACCCGATCGACCGGCTCGGCATGTTCCTCAACTCCTATCAGGCGGCGGCGGCTTCACTGGAGAAGATCGCCGGACTGCTGGCCCAGACGCCGTCGGTGCCCGAGCCGGAGTCGCCGCGTGAACTCCCGCCGGTGCGGGACGGGTTCACCGGCCGCGAGGTCGTCTTCGCGGGGGTCGGCTTCGGCTACCGCACCGGCGGCGAGGTGCTGCCCCGCTTCGACCTCACGATCCCGGCCGGCCAGACGGTGGCCGTCGTCGGCTCGACCGGCGCGGGCAAGTCCACCCTCGCCAAGCTGGTCGCCCGCTTCTACGACCCCTCCGGCGGCCGGGTCTCGCTCGACGGGGTGGACCTGCGTGAGCTGTCCACGCCCGAACTGCGGTGCGCGGTCGTGATGGTGACCCAGGAGTCCTTCCTGTTCTCCGGCACGATCGCGGACAACATCGCCATCGGCCGCCCCGACGCCGACCGCGCCGCCGTCGAGCGCGCGGCGAAGGCGATCGGCGCCCACGAGTTCATCAGCAGCCTCCCCGAGGGCTACGACACCGACGTCCGCAAGCGCGGGGGCCGTATTTCGGCCGGGCAGCGCCAACTGGTCTCCTTCGCGCGGGCGGTCCTGATCCTGGACGAGGCGACCAGCTCGCTGGACATCCCCGGCGAGCGCGCGGTGCAGCGGGCGATGGCGACCGTCCTCCAGGGCCGCACCGCCGTGGTCATCGCCCACCGGCTCTCCACGGTCGAGATCGCGGACCGGGTGCTGGTGATGGAGAACGGCCGCATCGTGGAGGACGGCGAGCCCAAGTCGCTGATCGAGGGAACGGGCAGGTTCGCGGACCTGCACCGGGCCTGGCGGGAGAGCCTGGCGGACCGCTGACCGGCGCGGGCGCGGCTCGCCGACCCGCCGACCCGCCCCCACCCCGAGCGCCCCACCCCGAGCCCCCCGCCACGAAGCCCATTCCGGCCAAGTTTTCGATGCGGTCATGACAGCCGTCCCGCTCGCCTGACAACCTTGTCGCACCGGCTCACAGCAGCCCCACAGCTCTCGTGGCGCACCACGTGGGCCGGCCCCCGCACGCGTACAGGTTCCGCGCACAGCCCTGTTCTGCCCGGGCGCTCGACCAACGTCCGGTCTCCCCTGGCCGCACGACCGGCGGCCGCGCAGAAGGAGTCAGTGTTGAGCAGCAGTTCCTCCCGCAGACGTCCCGCCCCCTCCCCCCGCCGTACCGCCGTCGTCGCCCTCGCCGGTGTCGCCGCCCTGCTGGCCGCCGCCGTCCAGTCGGGTGTGGCGAGCGCCGCCCCGGCCGCCCCGCATCCCCGCAAGGCCGACCCCGCGCACACGGCGGTACGGCTCACCCCCTCCCAGCGCACCGAGCTGATCCGCCACGCCGACACCGGCACGGCCGCCACCGCCCGTTCCATCGGGCTCGGCGCCAAGGAGAAGCTGGCCGTCCGCGACGTGATCAAGGACGGCGACGGCACCACGCACACCCGCTACGAGCGCACCTACGCCGGACTCCCCGTGCTCGGCGGCGACTTGATCGTGGACACCACGAAGTCGGGCGCGACGAAGCGCGTCATCCGGGCCACCGGCGCCACCCTCAAGGTCGCCGGTCTCACCCCCGAGATCACGAAGGCCGCCGCCGAGAAGCAGGCCGTGAGCCGCGCGAAGACCCTGGGCGGCACCAAGTCCGCCGCCGACCGCGTGCGCAAGGTGATCTGGGCCGCCTCCGGCAAGCCCGTGCTCGCCTACGAGACGGTCGTCGGCGGCCTTCAGGACGACGGCACCCCCAACGAGCTGCACGTGATCACCGACGCGGCCACCGGCAAGAAGCTGTACGAGTACCAGGGCATAGAGACCGGCGTCGGCAACACCCAGTACAGCGGCCAGGTCCCGCTCACCACCACCCAGTCGGGTTCGTCGTACACGCTCACCGACGGCGCGCGCGGCGGCCACAAGACGTACAACCTGAACCGGGGCTCCTCCGGCACCGGCACCCTGTTCTCCCAGTCCTCCGACACCTGGGGCAACGGCACGATCTCCGACGCGGCGACGGCGGGCGCGGACGCGCACTACGGGGCGGCGGTCACCTGGGACTTCTACAAGGACACGTTCGGCCGCACCGGCATCAAGAACGACGGCGTGGGCGCCTACTCCCGTGTGCACTACGGGAATGCGTACATCAACGCCTTCTGGAGCGACTCCTGCTTCTGCATGACCTACGGCGACGGCGCGAACAACGCCGACCCGCTGACCGCCCTCGACGTGGCCGGTCACGAGATGAGCCACGGCGTCACGTCGAACACGGCCGGGCTCAACTACTCCGGTGAGTCGGGCGGGTTGAACGAGGCGACCTCCGACATCTTCGGCACGGGTGTGGAGTTCTTCGCGGCCAACGCCTCCGACCCCGGTGACTACCTCATCGGCGAGAAGATCGACATCAACGGCGACGGCACCCCGCTGCGTTACATGGACAAGCCGAGCAAGGACGGTGCGTCGAAGGACAGTTGGTACTCCGGTCTCGGCGGGATCGACGTGCACTACTCGTCGGGCCCGGCGAACCACTTCTTCTACCTGCTGAGCGAGGGCAGCGGCGCCAAGGTCGTCGACGGCGTGAGCTACGACTCCCCCACCGCCGACGGCCTCCCGGTCACCGGCATCGGCCGGGACAAGGCGCTCCAGATCTGGTACCGGGCGCTGACCACCAAGTGGACCTCCACCACCAACTACAAGGCCGCCCGCACCGGCACCCTGGCCGCCGCCGGGGAGCTGTACGGCACGGACAGCCCGGAGTACACGGCGGTGCAGGACGCGTGGGCGGGCGTCGGGGTCGGCACCCGGCCCGGCGGCGAGACCGGCACGTCGTACGAGAGCACCACGCAGGTGGCGATCCCGGACAACGGGCCCGCCGTCACCTCGGCCATCACGGTCGCGGGCCGGGGCGGGAACGCGCCGGCCAACCTGCGGGTCACGGTGGACATCACCCACACCTGGCGCGGTGACCTGGTGATCGACCTGCTCGGCCCCTCGGGCACCTCCTACCGCCTGAAGGACACCAGTCCCTCCGACTCGGCGGACGACGTGGACGACACCTACGTGGTGAACGCCTCCGCCGAACCGGCCGACGGCACCTGGACGTTGAAGGTCCAGGACAAGGCGGCCCAGGACACCGGCCGGATCAACGGCTGGAAGGTGACCTTCCCGTAAACAGCGGCCGGGCCGTGGCCGACGGCCCGGTGAACCCGGTGCCGTCCGGGGTTTCGACGCCCCGGACGGCACCCGTTCACACGGCCGCAACAACTATCGGACGCCTGTTTTCAGCCAACATCACCTCGGGGTCCTGACATGTACGCGTCCGTGGTGCCACGCTTCCCCCACCCGCCGCAGCAGCACAGCAACTTCCCTACGCACCACCCCGGACGGTGACCCCACGCCGGCCGGACTCCCCCACGTGAAGGAGCTACTGTGAGCCCCCTCTACGCGCGTCACAAGCGCACCACCCTCGCCATCGCCACGGCCGTCGCCGCCGGTGCCCTCATCTCCACCGGCCTGGCCACCACCGCCAGCGCCCAGCCCACCGAGGTGGCCGCCGTCAAGCCCCTGGCCGGCGCCCCCACCCTCCTGTCGGCCTCCGCCCGCACGGGCCTCATCCAGCAGGCGCAGACCGACGCCCCCGAGACCGCCCAGCGGATAGGCCTCGGCGCCAAGGAGAAGCTGGTCGTCAGAGACGTCGTGAAGGACGCGGACGGCACCGTCCACACCCGCTACGAGCGCACCTACGCGGGCCTCCCCGTGCTCGGCGGCGACCTCGTCGTCCACACCGCGAAGTCCGGCAAGGCCGAGGGCGTCACCCGCGCCACCAAGACCACCATCAAGGTGGCCTCGCTCAAGCCGCAGATCACCCCCGCCAAGGCGGAGAAGCAGGCCGTCGGCGCCGCCAGGACGCTCGGCTCCGCCAAGTCCGCGGCCGACGGCGCCCGCAAGGTGATCTGGGCCGGCTCCGGCAAGCCCGTCCTCGCCTACGAGACCGTCGTCGGCGGCCTCCAGGACGACGGCACCCCCAACCAGCTGCACGTCATCACCGACGCGGCCACCGGCAAGAAGCTCTTCGAGTACCAGGGCATCGAGAACGCCACCGGCACCGGCAAGACGCTGTACTCCGGCACCGTCAGCCTCACCACCTCGCTGTCGGGCTCGACGTACTCGCTGACCGACGCCTCGCGCGGCAACCACAAGACGTACAACCTGAAGCACACCACCAGCTCCGGCACCGGCACCCTGTTCACCAACACCACGAACACGTGGGGAACCGGCACCGCCTCCAGCTCCACCACCGACGAGACGGCCGCCGCCGACGCCGCCTACGGCGCGCAGGAGACCTGGGACTTCTACAAGAACACCTTCGGCCGCAACGGCATCAAGAACAACGGCGTCGGCGCCTACTCCCGGGTCCACTACGGCAGCTCGTACGTCAACGCCTTCTGGGACGACAGCTGCTTCTGCATGACCTACGGCGACGGCTCGGGCAACAACCACCCGCTGACCTCGCTCGACGTCGCGGGCCACGAGATGAGCCACGGCGTCACCGCCAACACCGCGGGCCTCAACTACAGCGGCGAGTCCGGCGGCCTGAACGAGGCCACCTCCGACATCTTCGGCACCGGCGTGGAGTTCTACGCCAACAGCGCCTCGGACCCCGGTGACTACCTCATCGGCGAGAAGATCAACATCAACGGCGACGGCACCCCGCTGCGCTACATGGACAAGCCCAGCAAGGACGGCGGCTCCGCCGACTACTGGTCCTCCTCGGTCGGCGGCAAGGACGTCCACTACTCCTCCGGCGTCGCCAACCACTTCTTCTACCTGCTCGCCGAGGGCAGCGGCGCGAAGACGATCAACGGGGTGTCCTACAACTCCCCGACCTCCAACGGCTCCACCGTCACCGGCATCGGCCGCGCCAAGGCGCTGCAGATCTGGTACAAGGCGCTCACGACGTACTTCACGTCGACCACCAACTACAAGTCGGCCCGCACCGGCACCCTGAGCGCCGCCTCGGCCCTCTACGGCTCCGGCAGCGCCGAGTACAACGCGGTGGCGGCGGCCTGGTCGGCGGTCAACGTCAGCTAGTCCAGGGCCACTTGAGCCAGGGCGCCCCCGGGAAGGAGCTCTTCCGGTGGGCGCCCTACTCTTGTGACCCATGTCCTCGGCGCCCTACACGTACGAACCCGTCGGCGCGACGCGCGACGACCTCACCGTCTGCCCGCCCGGCTTCCACCACCTCTACGTCCGCACCCGCATCGGCGAGGGCACGGCCCTCTTCCACCGGGCCGCGCAGGCGGTGCTCACCTGGGAGATGCACCGCGCGATGGGCGTCACCATCGACACCGACGCCGACCGCGCGGCCCCCGGCGTGGACGTCACGGTCGGCCTCGCGGGCCTGATCAAGGCCCCCTGCCGGATCGTCTGGACCACGGACGAACCCCGCCGCGTCGGCTGGGCCTACGGCACCCTCCCCGGCCACCCCGAACACGGCGAGGAGGCCTTCGTCGTCTCCCGCACCGGCGACGGCACCGTCTGGCTCACCGTCGCCGCCTACAGCCGCCCCGCCAAGTGGTACGCCCACGCGGCCGGCCCGGCCACCCGCGCCCTCCAGCACGCCTACGCCCGCCGCTGTGGCAAGACCCTCAAGCGGCTGTGCACGGACGAGGACGAGGCGTAGACCCTCACGTCCGCGCGGCCCGGCGCCCCTTCCACAGCCGCCGCAGCCGGTCGGCGACTTCACCGATCCCGCCGAGGAACAGCCCGGAGAGCACACAGCCGAGGAAGGGCGGGGACCACCCGAACACCGGCCCCACCAGCCACAGCACCACCCCGGCCGCCGACCACCAGACGACCATGGACAGCGCGGGCCACACGGCCCGGTTCACGCGCCCGCCCCTCGGGTGCGCCGGCCGGCGACGGCGATCAGGGCGAGCCCGCTCAGCGTCGCAAGCCCCCCGGCGACCGTCGCCGCCATCAGGACGGACGACGGGGCACCGGCCAGCCGGGGAACGGAGTTGATCAGCACCCCGGCGTAGAGGGCGAGAAACGCCCAGCCACGCGGTCGCACCGGCGCGAGCCGGGACCGCAGGCGCTCCGGCACCTTGTCCGTGACGAGGGCGAGCCCCAGGGGCAGCACGGTGAGCGAGAACGCGACGAGGAAGATCCACTGCCAGGTCATGGGGTGCGCGGCTCCGAGGTGGGCGTGGCGGGGTCGGGCGAAGGACGGGCGGCACGGCTCTCGCGGGCGGCCCCGCGCTCCCGGCGCCGCCCACCGAGTTCCGCGCCCACGGAGACCAGCAGCGCGGGCAGCAGAACCTCACGGAGAGGGAGGGACATCCCCAGCGGCTTGGCCGCCAGCCACAGGCACAGGACGAGCGGCACCGTCATGAAGACGGCGGGCGACGCCACGAGCCGCCACAGCCACACCACCCCGTTCCGCAGGCGCCTCATGGGCCGCTCGCCCTCCCCCGGGGCCGCCGGCCGAACAGCGCACGGCAGCCGCCTACTTGACGTGTTCTTTACACTCTAGCGGCGGCTGCCCTCCCTGCCCACCCCGTTACCGCAGCACCACTCCCGTCGTCTCCACCACGTCCTCCGGCGGCACCGTCACCAGGCCCGTCTCCGCCGGGGAGGCGAGAAGGCGGTGGGCCGGGAGGATGCGGACCGTGTAGCCGAAGGGGCCGGTGCGGTCGAGGAAGAGGGGGCCCTCGTAGAGCCAGCGGCCCTCCAGGTCGGGGTTGCCGACCGGCTTCAGCGGAACCGCGCTCGCGTCCGTGATGCGGTCGCCGGAGTCCACGCGCCCCGAGACCACCTGGACCTCCACGTCGTCCGGGGTGAGATCGCCGAGGCCGACCCGCACCCGCAGTCCGACGCTCGTGCCCAGCTCGGCCGTCGCCACGGGCGCCGTCGTCTCCACATGGTCCACGCTGACCCCGGGCCACGCGGCCCGCACCCGGGACTTCCAGCCGGCCAGGTCCCGCGCCGTACCGGGGTCGAGGGCGCGATGGGCCTGGGCGGCGGGGGCGTAGAGCCGCTCGACGTACTCCCGGACCATGCGCCCGGCCAGCACCTTCGGACCCAGCAGCGTCAGGGTCTGGCGCACCATCTCGATCCAGCGGTCGGGCAGCCCGCCCCGCCCCTGCTCGTAGAAGCGCGGGGTGACCCGCTGTTCCAGCAGCTCGTAGAGGGCCGCCGCCTCGATGTCGTCCCGCCGGTCGGGGTCGGTGGCCGCGCCGTCCGCCGTCGGGATGGCCCAGCCGAAGTCCGGCTGGAACCATTCGTCCCACCAGCCGTCCAGCACCGAGAGATTGAGACAGCCGTTGAGCGCGGCCTTCATCCCGGAGGTGCCGCACGCCTCCAGCGGGCGCAGCGGGTTGTTCAGCCAGACGTCACAGCCCGGGTAGAGCTTCTGCGCCATCGCCATGCCGTAGTCCGGCAGGAACACGATCCGGTGCCGCACCCGCGGATCGTCCGCGAACCGCACCAGCTCCTGCACCAGCCGCTTGCCGCCGTCGTCCGCCGGATGCGCCTTGCCCGCGACGACGATCTGCACCGGCCGCTCCGGATGCAGCAGCAGCTCGGTCAGCCGCACCTTGTCCCGCAGCATCAGCGTGAGCCGTTTGTACGACGGCACGCGCCGCGCGAACCCGATCGTGAGCACGTCCGGGTCGAGCACCCCGTCGATCCAGCCCAGCTCCGCCCCGGCCGCCCCGCGCTGCCGCCAGGAGGCCCGCAGCCGGTCCCGCACCTCGAACACGAGCTGCTCGCGCAGGATGCGGCGCAGGTCCCAGATCTCCTGCGCGGAGATGTCGGCCACCGCGTCCCACCGCTCGGAACCGCCGGTGGCCAGCGCGTCCTCGGCCCGCTGCGCGCCGAGCTGCCGTACGCCGAGCCGCAGCACCTCGGGCGCCACCCAGGTCGGCCCGTGCACCCCGTTGGTGACGGAGGTGATCGGCACCTCCTCGGTGTCGAACCCGGGCCACAGCCCGGCGAACATCTCCCGGCTCACCTGACCGTGCAGCAGGGACACGCCGTTGGCCCGCTGGGCCAGGCGCAGCCCCATCACGGCCATGTTGAACAGGTTCGGCTCGCCGCCGGGGTACGTCTCGGTGCCGAGCGCGAGAATCCGCCGTACATCGAGACCGGGCAGCTCCCCGTCCGGCCCGAAGAACCGCGCGACCAGCTCCTGGGTGAAGCGGTCGATCCCGGCCGGGACGGGGGTGTGCGTCGTGAACACCGTGCCGGAGCGCACGGTCTCCAGCGCCGCGTCGAAGTCGAGCCCGCCCTCGCACAGCTCGGCGATCCGCTCCAGGCCGAGGAATCCGGCGTGCCCCTCGTTGGTGTGGAACACCTCGGGCTCGGGGTGTCCGGTGAGCCGGCAGTACGTCCGCACCGCCCGTACACCCCCTATGCCGAGCAGCATCTCCTGGAGCAGCCGGTGCTCGCTGCCGCCGCCGTAGAGCCGGTCGGTGACGCCGCGTTCGCCGAGGTCGTTCTCCTCCACGTCGGAGTCGAGCATCAGGAGGGGGACCCTGCCGACCTGTGCCACCCAGATCCGGGCGTGCAGGGCGCGGCCGCCGGGCAGCGCGAGCCGGACGCCCGCGGGGGTGCCGTCGGCCTCCTTCAGCAGGGTGACGGGCAGCTCGTTGGGGTCCAGCACCGGGTAGTGCTCCTGCTGCCAGCCGTCGCGGGAGAGGGTCTGGCGGAAGTAGCCGTGCCGGTAGAGCAGCCCGACCCCGATCAGCGGGACACCGAGGTCGCTGGCGGCCTTGAGGTGGTCGCCGGCGAGGATGCCGAGGCCGCCGGAGTACTGGGGCAGCGCGGCGGTGATGCCGAACTCGGGCGAGAAGTACGCGACGGCTGCGGGCAGCCCGTCGCCCTGGTGCTGGTACCAGCGGTCGCCGCTCACATAGTCCCCGAGGTCCCCGGCCACCGCCGCGAGCCGGCGCAGAAACCTCCGGTCCTCGGCCAGCTCGGCGAGCCGCACGGGACTCACCCGCCCCAGCAGCCGCACCGGGTCGCCTCCGGCGGCCGCCCAGTGCTCGGGGTCCACCGCCTGGAACAGATCGCGCGTTTCCACATGCCAGGACCAGCGCAGATTGCGCGCCAGATCGCTCAGCGGGCGCAGGGGTTCGGGGAGAACGGGACGGACGGTGAACCGACGGATGGCCTTCACATTCCACCTCGGACGCGTCGCTAGGTGAGACGCACAGCGCTGTGCGTCTCGTCGTCATCCTCGACGGTAGTGGTTACCGGGGGGTCGGTGGGGACGCATCCGGGTGAAGCGGTCGGAACGTGGCGCAAACGGTGACATGGCTTTACCCGGGGGCACCGGCGGCTTCCGGCCGAATACGCGGGCGGCGCCGCCGGTGGGCGTGTCTGACGGGGCGTCCTGGGCAGGAGTCAACCCTGTTGCGGCCAGGGCCGGTTGATGACCAGCTCTTGGGGAGTCAAGGCACGCCGGGCGGGAATGGGGAAAAGGGGCCGGTCTTGGACGTAGACATACGCGCGAGTAGTTAACAAAGTGCCGGATTGCCCACCCGAACCGGGTGGGAAGGCTCCTCCGGTACGACCCCACAGGCGCACCACAGCACCACCGCAGGACCCACCTCCCCATGTCCATCCGCCCATAGCCACGTTGACGCGGACAGGAGCGGTCATGCCCGCCAAGCACCACACGCCATCGCCCCAGCCCCCCGCCAGAAACGACCCGAGGCCCCACGAATCGCCGCCCGCGGAGCACACCGAGCCCGGACGGGAGATGCCGCAGCGCGCCGGGGCGAGGGGGACGGAACGAGCGGAGCCCAAGCGCCCCGAGCCCGGCCCGCCGAGGGCGGAGCACACCGAGCCCGGACCCTCCGGAGCCGGACCCTCCGGAGCCGGACATCCGGAACCGGAGACCGCCCAGCCGGCGCCGCCCGCCCGGCCGAAGACGAAAGCCGCGCCGAAGAAGGCCCCCCGAACCGACCGCGAACGGCTGGGGCCGGAGGCGAGGCGGGGCCGGCCCGAACCGCCCGCGGCGGAGCGCGCCGAGACCGGACACCCGGAAGCGGAACGGGCCGGAGCCGCCCGGCGGGAGACAGAAGCACCGCGCACCAAGCCCGGACAGCCGGAGGCAGGACCCGCGCAGTCGAAGACGACGCGCCGCGATCCCGGCCGGCTGGACCCGACGACCGCCCTCCCGAAGGCCACCCGGGCGCAGCCGGGACCGCCGGGCAGCGAACACGCCGGGGCCGGACGGTCAGGCTTGAAGCGCGCTACGGCCGGGCGTCTGAAGTCGGAGGGAGCGGGGGCCGGACAGCCGATGACGGAGGCCGACCAGGCGATAACGCCACGCGCGCTGCCCAAGCGGCCGAGCGCGGAGGCCACACCGGCGAAGGCGACGCGGGCTGAGCCCGGGGAGCCGGGGACGGTGCCCGCAGAGCCGGAGACGACGCGCAGCGAGTCCGGACGGGGCGGACCGGCAACCGCTCGCACCGAGGCCACGCGAGCCCAGCCCGGATCGCCGGAGACGACACGGGCCGGCGCCGCCGCGCAGGCGGGGGCAGGGGGGGCCGGGCATGCACGCCCCTCGTCCCCGCGTGCCGAATCCGTCGCCGCGCGCCCCTCGGACTCACACGCTGAAGCCGTTGCCGCGCGCCCCCCGACCCCGCCCGTCGGGACCGACGCCGCCCAGCCTTCGGCCTCACCTGCCGAACCCGTATCCGCGCGCCCCCCGACCCCGTCCGCCGAGAGCCTCACCACGCTCCCCCCGGCCTCACCCACCGGCCCCGTAGCCACGCAGCCCCCGACCCCGCACGCGGAACCCGTAGTCGCCCCGCCTCCCGCCTTCGATGCCCAAGCCCACCCGGAGGAACCCCCGACCGTCGTAGGCCGCATCCCCGTCCTGGACGTACGCCCCGTCGTGCAGCACGGGCGGCGGCCCGCCAAAGCCGTCGTCGGGGAGGTGTTCCAGGTCAGTGCCACCGTGTTCCGGGAGGGGCACGACGCCGTGAACGCCAACGTCGTCCTGCGCGGCCCAGACGGGCGTACCGGCCCCTGGACGCCGATGCGGGAGCTGGCTCCCGGGACGGACCGGTGGGGCGCCGACGTGAGCGCGGACGCGACGGGGCGCTGGACGTACACCGTGGAGGCGTGGTCGGACCCGATCGCCACCTGGCGGCACACGGCCGGGATCAAAATTCCCGCCGGTATCGACACCGGCCTCGTGCTGGACGAGGGCGCCCGGCTGTACGAGCGGGCCGCGGCCGGGGTGCCGGAGGAGTGGCGGAAGGCCGTGCTGGAGGCGGTGGCGGGGCTTCGCGCTGAGGACCGCCCCGCGTCGTGGCGGCTGGCGGCGGCGCTGGAGCCCGAGGTCGTGGAGGTCCTGGAGCGTTATCCCGTAAGGGAGTTGGTCACCGCGTCCGATCCGATGCCGCTGCTGGTGGAGCGGGAGCGCGCGCTGTACGGGTCGTGGTACGAGTTCTTCCCCCGCTCGGAGGGCACCCCCGCACAACCCCACGGCACCTTCCGCACCGCAGAACGCCGGCTGGAAGCCATCGCCGAGATGGGCTTCGACGTGGTCTACCTCCCCCCGGTCCACCCCATCGGCACCACCCACCGCAAGGGCCGCAACAACACCCTCAACGCGACCCCGGACGACGTGGGCGTGCCGTGGGCGATCGGGTCGCCGGAGGGCGGTCACGACAGCGTCCACCCCCAGCTCGGCACGCTGGAGGACTTCGATCATTTCGTGGGCCGGGCACGGGAGTTGGGCCTCGAAATCGCCCTGGACTTCGCCCTTCAGTGCTCCCCGGACCACCCGTGGGTGGACAAGCACCCCCAGTGGTTCCACCACCGCCCCGACGGCACGATCGCCTACGCCGAGAACCCGCCGAAGAAGTACCAGGACATCTATCCGATCGCCTTCGACGCCGACATGGACGGCCTGGTCACCGAGACCGTGCGTGTCCTGCGGCACTGGATGGACCACGGCGTACGGATCTTCCGCGTGGACAACCCGCACACCAAACCCGTCGTCTTCTGGGAGCGCGTCATCGGCGAGATCAACCGCGCCGACCCCGACGTCCTCTTCCTGGCCGAGGCCTTCACCCGCCCCGCGATGATGCACACCCTCGCCCAGATCGGCTTCCAGCAGTCGTACACGTACTTCACCTGGCGGAACAGCAAGCAGGAACTGACGGAGTATCTGACCGAACTCTCGGGGGACGCGGCCGCCTACATGCGGCCCAACTTCTTCCCCAACACCCCGGACATCCTGCACGCCTACCTCCAGCACGGCGGCCGCCCCGCCTTCGAGGTCCGGGCCGTCCTCGCCGCCACCCTCTCCCCCTCCTGGGGCATCTACAGCGGCTACGAGCTGTGTGAGAACCAGGCGTTGAAGCCGGGCGGCGAGGAGTACCTCGACTCGGAGAAGTACCAGCTCAAGCCCCGCGACTGGGAGGCCGCCGCCCGTGAGGGCCGCACCATCGCGCCTCTCGTCGCCCGCCTCAACGAGATCCGCAGGCAGAACCCGGCGCTGCACCGGCTGCGCGGCCTCCGCTTCCACGGGACGGACAAGGAATCGGTGATCGCCTATTCGAAACGCAGCGGTTCGAACACGGTTCTGGTGGTCGCGAACCTAGACCCGCACCACACCCAGGAGGCCACCATCTCGTTGGACATGCCGCAACTCGGCCTCGACTGGCACGAGTCGGTGCCGGTGCGCGACCTGCTCACCGGCGAGTCCTATCACTGGGGCAGGGCCAACTATGTGCGACTCGAACCGGGTCGTCGACCCGCGCATGTGTTCTCGGTTCTGCGACCGTCCAACCCGCAGATCGGAGGGTCACCCACCATATGATCGTCAACGAGCCCGTCCCGGACACGTTCGAGGACACTCCAGCCCGGGACCGCGACCCGGAGTGGTTCAAACGCGCCGTCTTCTACGAGGTCCTGGTCCGTTCCTTCCAGGACAGCAATGGCGACGGCATCGGGGACCTCAAGGGCCTCACCGCCAAGCTCGACTACCTGCAATGGCTGGGCGTCGACTGCCTCTGGCTGCCACCGTTCTTCAAGTCCCCGCTGCGTGACGGCGGTTACGACGTCTCGGACTACACCGCCGTACTCCCCGAGTTCGGCGACCTCGCGGACTTCGTGGACTTCGTGGACGCCGCCCACCAGCGTGGGATGCGCGTCGTCATCGACTTCGTCATGAACCACACCAGTGACCAGCACCCGTGGTTCCAGGAGTCCCGCGAGAACCCCGACGGCCCCTACGGCGACTACTACGTCTGGGCCGACGACGACAAGCAGTACCAGGACGCCCGGATCATCTTCGTCGACACCGAGGCGTCGAACTGGACGTACGACCCGGTACGCAAGCAGTACTACTGGCACCGCTTCTTCTCGCACCAGCCGGACCTCAACTACGAGAACCCGGCCGTCCAGGAGGAGATGATCTCGGCGCTGAAGTTCTGGCTGGACCTCGGCATCGACGGGTTCCGCCTTGACGCGGTGCCGTATCTGTACCAACAGGAGGGCACCAACTGCGAGAACCTCCCGGCCACGCACGACTTCCTGAAGCGCGTGCGCAAGGAGATCGACGCGCAGTATCCCGACAAGGTCCTGCTGGCGGAGGCCAATCAGTGGCCGGAGGACGTCGTCGACTACTTCGGCGACTACCAGGCGGGCGGCGACGAATGCCACATGGCGTTCCACTTCCCCGTCATGCCACGGATCTTCATGGCGGTCAGGCGTGAGTCGCGCTACCCGGTCTCCGAGATCCTCGCCAAGACGCCCTCGATCCCGTCGAGTTGCCAGTGGGGCATCTTCCTGCGCAACCACGACGAGCTGACCCTGGAGATGGTCACCGACGAGGAACGCGACTACATGTGGGCGGAGTACGCGAAGGACCCGCGTATGCGCGCCAACATCGGCATCCGCCGCCGCCTCGCACCCCTCCTCGACAACGACCGCAACCAAATCGAGCTGTTCACCGCCCTGTTGCTCTCCCTGCCCGGCTCGCCGATCCTCTACTACGGCGACGAGATCGGCATGGGCGACAACATCTGGCTCGGCGACCGCGACGCGGTGCGCACGCCGATGCAGTGGACCCCGGACCGCAACGCGGGCTTCTCCTCCTGCGATCCGGGCCGGCTCTATCTGCCCACGATCATGGACCCGGTCTACGGCTACCAGGTCGCCAACGTCGAGGCGTCCATGTCCTCGCCGTCGAGCCTGCTGCACTGGACCCGGCGGATGATCGAGATCCGCAAGCAGAATCTCGCCTTCGGACTGGGCACCTACACGGAGTTGCAGTCGTCCAACCCGGCGGTCCTCGCGTTCCTGCGGGAGTACGAGGACGACCTCGTGGTCTGCGTGCACAACTTCTCGCGGTTCGCGCAGCCCACCGAGCTCGATCTGCGGGCCTACGCCGGGCGTCACCCGGTCGAGCTGATCGGCGGGGTGCGCTTCCCGGCGATCGGTGAACTGCCCTATCTGCTGACCCTCGCGGGCCACGGCTTCTACTGGTTCCGGCTCCGCGAGGACGCCGCGTAGTGCGGCCGGAGTGGGGCGGCGGGCGGTTTCCGTCGCCCCACCCGGGGCACGGTTGAGTAACACCCCGACGACGAACGGGGAAAGGACGTGACGCCCATGGCGGAAACGGTCACCCCCTCCGGCACCACCCCGTCCAGCACCACCCCCTCCGGCACCACCCCGTCCGGCACCATCCCCCACGGCACCACCGCCCCCCTCCTCGCCTCGCTCGACCCCCTGCTGCGCGAATGGCTGCCCCGGCAGCGGTGGTTCGCCGGGAAGGGGCGCCCGGTCACCGGGTTCACCCTCGTATCGGCCACCGAACTACTGCCCCCCGAGGGCCGGTTGGGCCTGTACCACCTGCTGCTGCGCGTCCACCAGCCCGCCGCGCCCGGCGCCCCGCCGCAGCCCGGCGACTGCTACCAGCTCCTGATAGGCGTGCGCGAGGCGCTGCCGCCGAGGCTCGCGCCCGCGCTGATCGGCCATGTGGCCTCGGGTCCGCTCGCCGGACGCACGGTGTACGAGGCCCTGCACGACCCCCGGCCCGCCGAAGTGCTCCTGGAGGCCCTGCGCACCCGGGCCCGCGTGGGCGCCCTCGCCTTCGAGCGGGCGGAGGGGCAGGAGATCCGGGACGGTCTGGTGGCCCGGCTGCTGACCTCCGAACAGTCCAACTCCTCGGTGGTGTACGGCGATACGTTCATCCTGAAGCTGCTGCGCCGGGTCACCCCTGGCGTCAACCCCGATCTGGAGTTACCGCTCGCCCTGGCCCGCGAGGGCTGCGCCCGGGTGCCCGCGCCGGTGGCCTGGCTGCACACCGAGCTGGAGGCGGAGCCGTACGTCCTGGCCGTCCTCCAGCCCTACGTCAGCGGCGCGGCCGACGGCTGGGAGCTGGCCCTGCGCGAGCTGGCCAAGGGCGAGGACTTCGCCGCCGAGGCGCGGGCGCTGGGCCGGGCCACCGCCGAGGTGCACACCGCGCTCGCCCGCGCGCTGCCCACGGTCACCCTCGGCCAGGCCCAGCTGCGGCAGCTGGTGGACGGCATGACCGAGCGGCTGACGGCGGCCGTACAGGCGGTGCCCGTGCTGCGGCCGTACGAGCCGGGGCTGCGCTCGGCCTACGCGGCGCTGGCCGCGCTGGCCGCCGAGGGCCGTACCTGGACCGCGCAGCGGGTGCACGGCGATCTGCATCTGGGCCAGTGCCTGCGCTCGCCGTCCGGGTCCTGGTCGCTGATCGACTTCGAGGGCGAGCCGTCCCGGCCGCTGGCCGAACGGCGGCTGCCGCAGCCGGTGGTGCGCGATGTCGCGGGGATGCTGCGCTCCTTCGACTACGCCGCCCACTCGGCCCGTCCGCCCGCGCCCGGCTGGGCGCACACCTGCCGGTCCGCCTACTGCTCCGGCTACGCCGAGGTCGCGGGCCGCGATCCGCGCACCGATCCGGTGCTGCTGCGCGCCTACGAGACCGACAAGGCGGTCTACGAGGTCGTCTACGAGGCCCGGCACCGCCCCGAGTGGCTGCCGGTCCCGCTCTCGGCCGTCCACCGCCTGGCCGCACCGGACCCGACCTGACCGGCCCCGACCGACCTCCCCCTCACCCGACCCGCCCGGGAGAACCGTCCGTGACGCCCAAGAAGCGAGCCACGTCGAAGAACAAGTCCGCCAAGAACCAGACCGGTGGGGCGGCGAAGTCCGCGAAGCCGGCCAAGTCCGCGAAACCTGCCAAGGCTGTCAAGCCGGTTGAGGCTGTCGAGCAGGTTGAGCGTGTCGAGCCGAAGGCGCCGGAGACCGCCCGGACCGTCCCCAGGGCCCGCGCGCCCCAGGACGCCCCCCGGGTGCCCGCGCCGCGCACCGAAACCGCTCCCCCGCCCGCCCCGCCCGCCGTCTCCCCCGCCCTGGGCCCGGACGACCGCGCGCGGCTGCTGCTCGGTACCCACCACGACCCGCACGCCGTCCTCGGCGCCCACGCGGTCCCCGGCGGGATCGCCTTCCGCGTCTTCCGCCCGTACGCCCAGGCGGTGACCGTGGCCATAGGGGAGGTCCGCGCCCCGCTGCACGACGACGGCGACGGGTTCTTCTCCGCCCTGCTCCCGCTGCCCGACGCGCCGGTCTACCGGCTGCTGGTCACCTACGACGGCACCGTGCACGAGACCGAGGACCCCTACCGCTTCTGGCCCACCCTCGGTGACCTGGACCTGCATCTGATCGGGGAGGGCCGGCACGAGGAGCTGTGGAAGGCGCTCGGCGCGCGGGTCATGACCCACCAGGGCGTGACCGGCACCCGTTTCTCGGTGTGGGCGCCGAACGCGCGGGGTGTGCGGGTCGCGGGGGGCTTCGACTACTGGGACGCGACCGGGTATCCGATGCGCTCGCTGGGTTCCAGCGGGGTGTGGGAGCTGTTCGTGCCCGGGGTCGGGGAGGGCGAGCTGTACAAGTTCGAGATCACCCGGCCCGACGGTTCGCACACCCTGCGCGCCGACCCGATGGCCCGGCGCACCGAGGTGCCGCCCGCGACCTCCTCGGTGGTGGAGGTCTCGCACCACGAGTGGGGCGACGCGGAGTGGCTGGCGCGGCGCGGTGAACGGGCGGTGCACGAGGCGCCGTTCTCGGTGTACGAGGTCCATCTGCCGTCCTGGCGGCCCGGGTTGACCTATCGGCAACTGGCCGACCAGCTCACCGCGTACGTGAAGGATCTCGGCTTCACCCACGTGGAGTTGATGCCGGTCGCGGAGCATCCCTTCGGCGGTTCCTGGGGCTATCAGGTCACCGGTTTCTACGCCCCGACCGCCCGCCTCGGCACCCCGGACGACTTCAAGTACCTGGTGGACAAGCTGCATCAGGCGGGCATCGGGGTGCTGATGGACTGGGTGCCGGCGCATTTCCCGCGTGACGAGTGGGCGTTGGCGGAGTTCGACGGGCGCCCGCTGTACGAGCACCACGATCCGCTGCGGGCCGCGCATCCGGACTGGGGGACGCTGGAGTTCGACTTCGGCCGCCGTGAGGTGCGCAACTTCCTTGTGGCGAACGCGGTGTACTGGTGCGAGGAGTTCCACATCGACGGGCTGCGCGTGGACGCGGTCGCCTCGATGCTCTACCTCGACTACTCGCGCGAGCCCGGTCAGTGGACGCCGAACGAGCGGGGCGGGCGGGAGAACCTGGACGCGGTGGCGTTCCTCCAGGAGATGAACGCCACGGTGTACCGCCGGTGTCCGGGCGTGGTGACCATCGCCGAGGAGTCCACCGCCTGGGACGGCGTGACCCGGCCCACCCATCACCGGGGTCCGAGCGGCTTCGGCGGCCTGGGGTTCGGGCTGAAGTGGAACATGGGCTGGATGCACGACTCGCTGGAGTACATGAGCCACGACCCCGTGCACCGCAAGTACCACCACCACGAGATGACGTTCTCGATGGTGTACGCGTACAGCGAGAACTACGTCCTGCCGATCTCGCACGACGAAGTGGTCCACGGCAAGCGGTCGTTGGTGTCGAAGATGCCGGGCGACTGGTGGCAGCAGCGGGCGAACCTGCGCGCCTATCTGGCCTTCATGTGGGCCCACCCGGGCAAGCAACTGCTCTTCATGGGGCAGGAGTTCGCGCAGGGTGCGGAGTGGTCCGAGGCGCACGGCCCGGACTGGTGGCTGCTCGACCCGTCGTACGGCGCCGCCGCCGGTCACCGGGGCGTACGCGACCTGGTGCGCGACCTCAACACCCAGTACCGCGCGACTCCGGCCCTGTGGCAGCGGGACACCGACCCCTCGGGCTTCGCCTGGGTGGTGGGGGACGCGGCCGACGACAACGTCCTCGCCTTCCTGCGCCGCGACGCCGACGGCACCCCCCTCCTCGCCGTCTCCCACTTCGCCCCGGTCGTCCGCCACGACTACCGCCTCGGCGTCCCCGACGACGTCCCCGCCTGGCACGAGACCCTCAACACCGACACCGCCCGCTACGGCGGCAGCGACGTCACCAACCCGGACATCATCAAACCGGAGCCGCAACCCTGGCACGGCTACCCGGCAAGCGTCCGGCTGACGCTGCCACCACTGTCGACGGTGTGGCTACGCCCTGCGTGACCGGGGCTCCGGCGCCCGGCCGTAGGATCCCGCCAGGGGGTGGGTCATGGACGACCGGGACTGGAACGACGACGGTGACTACGACCGGGCCGTCCGGCGGGCCCGGCGGGTGACGCGGTTCGGCTGGGGGGCGATCGGCGTGACCGTGGGGGCGCTCGGGTGTGCGCTGATCGGGGTGGTGGGCATGGCCGTCTGGTGTGTGTACGTGCTGGTGGCGGCGCACTCGTAGGACGACGGGCGGGGCCCCTGTCCGGCCGTGGAGGCGGTGGGACAGGGGCCCCTCGTGTGTCAGGCGCTCACCAGGCCCGCCGGGAGTTTCTCGCTGTGCAGGACGCCCAGGCGCTGGGTGGCGCGGGTGAGGGCGACGTAGAGGTCGCTCGTGCCGTAGTCGCCGGGTTCCACCACCAGGACGGAGTCGAATTCGAGGCCCTTGGCCTGGCGGGGGTCGAGGAGGACCACGCGCCGGGTCAGGTCGGGTTCGGCTCCGGCGGTGACGCCGTCGAGGCGGGCGGCGAGGGCCGGGTGGAGGGCGCGCGGGGCGATGATCGCCAAGCGGCCCTCGTCCGGGGTGAGTTCGGCGGCCGCCTCGGCGACGGCGCCGGGGAGGTCGTCGCCCGCCTCGCGCACCCAGGGCCGTACGCCGGTCGAGCGGACGGAGGCCGGCGGCTCGAAGTCCGGGTCGGTGGCGCGGACCACGCCCGCGGCCAGGTCCATGATCTCGGACGGGGTGCGGTAGTTGACGCCGAGGCGGGTGTGTTCCCAGCGGTCCTCGACGTAGGGCGCGAGGATCTCGGACCAGGAGCCGACGCCCGCCGCCTCGGCGGTCTGCGCGGGGTCGCCGACCAGGGTCATGGAGCGGGTCGGGCTGCGCCGCATCAGCAACCGCCAGGCCATCGGGGAGAGTTCCTGCGCCTCGTCCACGATGATGTGCCCGAACGCCCAGGTGCGGTCGGCGGCCGCGCGCTCGGCGGCGCTGCGGTGGTCGGTCTCCTCGTGGCGCTCGGCGAAGCGCTCGGCGTCGATGATGTCGTGCGCCGAGAGCACCTCGGAGGCGTCGGCGTCCCTCTCCTCCTTGTCGTCGAACTCGTAGGTGCGCGAGGCGTACGACACGTCGAGCACGCCCTGCGCGAAGGCAATCTGGTTCTCCCGCTCGCGTTCCGCGCGGGCGCGGGCCATCCGGTCGTCCTCGCCGAGGAGTTCGGCGGCCTCGTCGAGCAGCGGCACGTCCGCGACGGTCCAGGCGCGGGTCTCCGGGCGGCGGACCGCGTCGGCGTCGGCCTCGGGGAGGTATCCGTCGGGTTCGGCGAGGAAGTCCGCGATCAGCCGGCGCGGGGTGACGCGGGGCCACAACTGGTCGATGGCCGCCCAGACTTCGGGGTTCTCCGCGAGTTCGTCGCGGATCTGCGTGACGTCCGAGGGGTCCAGCAGGCTGGTGCCGTCGTAGGGGTCGGTGCCCACGCGCTCGGCGTACAGCTCGGTGAGCGCGTTGAGGATGTGCCCCTCGAAGTGCTCGCGGGCCACGTTGTGCGGCAGCCCGGTCGCGCGGGTGCGTTCGCGGGCGACGCCTACGAGGCCCTGGTCGAGCATCAGGACCTCGCGGTCGTGCTCGACGGCGATCACCGGGTCGGGCAGTGCCTGCCGGTCGCGTACGAGGGCGGCGACCACGTCGGCCATCTCCGCGGCACCCTTCACCGCGGCCGCCTCGGGGGTGTCCGTGGCGGTGGCCTTGACCCCGGGGAACAGCTCGCCGACGGTGGCGAGCAGCACCCCGGTCTCGCCGAGCGAGGGCAGCACCTCGCCGATGTAGCCGAGGAAGGCCGGGTTGGGGCCGACGATCAGTACGGCGCGGCGGGCCAGCAGCTCGCGGTGCTCGTAGAGGAGGTAGGCGGCGCGGTGCAGCGCGACCGCGGTCTTGCCGGTGCCGGGGCCGCCCTCGACCACGAGCACGCCCCGGTGCGGGGCCCGGATGATCTCGTCCTGCTCGGCCTGGATGGTGCGCACGATGTCGCCCATGCGTCCGGTGCGGGCCGAGTTCAGCGCGGCGAGCAGGACGGCGTCGCCGGTGGGGTCCTCGTGTCCGGTGCGTTCCCGGTCGCCGAGGTCGAGGATCTCGTCGTGCAGCGAGGTGACCGCGCGGCCCTCGGTGGTGATGTGCCGGCGGCGGCGCAGGCCCATCGGGGTGTGGCCGGTGGCGAGGTAGAAGGGGCGGGCGACGTCGGCGCGCCAGTCGATGAGGACCGGGGTGCGCTCGGCGTCCTCCTCGCGCAGTCCGATGCGGCCGATGTGGTGCGTGGTGCCGTCGGACAGGTCGATCCGGCCGAAGCAGAGGGAGCCGTCGACGGCGTTGAGCGCGGCGAGCAGCCCGGAGCGCTCGGCGACCAGGATGTCCCGCTCCAGCCGCGCCTGCTGGGGCTTGTCGCCCTGCGCGAGGGCGTCCTTGACCGAGGTCTCGGCCTCGCCGCGCAGCATGTCCACGCGTGCGTACAGTCCGTCGATGAATTCCTGCTCGTGCCGCAATTCATCGTCCGGAAATTCGGTGTTTGACAATTCCGCTCCCGCCCGGATATACTGTGCTCACTGAACTTCTCCGCGATCATCCTTATGGAAGTCGCGAATCAACAAATATACATAAGGAAATCCCCCGAGCGCAATTGCTCGGGGGATTTCCTTATGCCGGCGGGACCGCGCGGCTGCGGGGCGTCCGCCGGGGGCTCACAGCACGTCGGCCAGCTCCTCCAGCAGCCGCCGCCTGGAGCGCGCCCCCACCATCGACTTCACCGGCTCACCGTCGCGGTAGACGACCAGCGTCGGCGCGGAGAGCACCCCGTGCGCGAGGGCCGTCGCCGGATTGCGGTCCACATCCACCTGGACGACCTTCAGCCGGTCGCCCTCGCTGAACGCGATGTCCTTCAGCACCGGCGCCATCTGCCGGCACGGC
The DNA here is from genome assembly GCF_040703155.1 of Streptomyces sp. NPDC005435. Taxonomy (NCBI): domain Bacteria; kingdom Bacillati; phylum Actinomycetota; class Actinomycetes; order Kitasatosporales; family Streptomycetaceae; genus Streptomyces; species Streptomyces sp. NPDC005435. The sequence goes on along the minus strand of NZ_JBEXEQ010000002.1, from coordinate 371,320 downwards.
CCGCACCAGTCGGCCGTGAATTCCACCAGCACCGGCAGGTCGGAGCCGACCACCTCCGCCGCGAAATCCGCGTCCGTCACCTCGACCAGTCCGCTCGCCACGCTCATCGCGGCCCTCCCAGCTCACACGAAGGTCCCGGACCCCCCGGAACCAGCGACTCGGCGGCCAGCTCCGCCCGCGCCTCCTCGGCCCGCCGCAACTGCCCCGCGACCGACTCCCGCACCGCCGCCAGCTGCCCGATCAACTCGTCCAGCTCGCCCAGCTTGCGCCGGTAGACCACGAGCGACGCCGGACACGAGTCCCCCTCGGGATGCCCCGCCCGCAGACACTCCACGAACGGCCGCGTCTCCTCCAGCTCGAACCCGAAGTCCCTGAGCGTCCGGATCTGCCGCAACACCCGCAGATCCCCCTCGTCGTACTCCCGGTACCCGAGCGCGTCCCGCCGCGCGGGCAACAGCCCCCGCGCCTCGTAGTACCGCAGAGCCCGGGTACTCGTACCGGCCCGCGCGGCCAGCTCGCCGATTCGCATGTCAGGGACGGTAGGGGTTGACGTGGGGGTCAGGGCAAGGGGTGTTCACGGCCGCGCGGCCACCCCCGCCGACTCCTCCACCTCCAGCAGCGAAGCGCTCCGGCGTTCCTCGTCGAACTTCTTCCGGCCGCCGCGGAGGCCGAACAGCCGCTTGGTCAGGAGGATGTAGAGGACGGCGAGGATGTTGAGGGTGAGGGTGGCGATCTTGACCCAGCTGATGTGTTCGGTGAGTTCGTAGATCTCCAGGGGGAGGAAGGCGGCCGTGGCGACGACGGTCAGGTACTCCGCCCAGCGTTTGGCGTACCAGAGGCCGACCGCTTCGATGAGTTCGATCAGGGCGTAGGCGAGGAGCACGCCCGCCACCACCAGGAGGGTGGAGTGGTGGTAGCCGAACGCCTTCTGGATCGAGCCGATGACCGGGGAGTGGTCGAGGTCGTAGTGGAAGTGGCGGAAGACGGGGCGGAAGACGTCGAGGTACTCGTCGAACAGGCGGCGCACCGCGTCCTGGCTGTTGCTGAACTTCCACACCGCGACCGCGACGAGCACGATGAACACGCCGCGCAGGGCCCGTTCCACCGCGAGGAAGCGCAGGACGAACAGGTCCCGCAGCACCTTCCCGCGCGGGACGAGCGGGGCCTCGGACGCCGGGCCCGAGCCGTGCGGCTCGCCCGGGGTGAAGTCGCCGCAGCGCAGGCAGCGCCAGATCTCGCCCAGTTCGGTGCGGGCGTGCAGGCGTATACGGAGCCTGGGGTCGTCCGGCGCGTAGGTCACATGGCCCTTGCGCGCGCAGGTCCGCCGGTTCCAGTCGATCTTCATCCCCCGTGCCTCCGTATGACGTGCCGTGCCGTGCCGGTCCCGCGGATACGCGGTTCCGGCACGGCACGTTAGTGGATCGTGGTGCGTCAGTCGGTCGGGGCGGTCACTTGGCCGCGGTTTCGGCCGGTTCCATGGCGGGTTCCGGGGCCGATTCGGGTGCGGGTGCCGATTCCGATTCCGATGCCGGCTTCGACTCCGCCGCCGCCGTCTCCTTCACCTCGCCGGCAGCCTCGGCGGACTCGCCAATCTCAGCACCCCCGGCGGGCTCGCCGGCCTCGGCACCCCCGTTGACCTCAATGGCCTCGCCAACCCCAGCCGTCTCAGCCACCCCCGCCTTCCCCCGCCCCGGCAGCAGCACCGTCACCACCACCGTGCCCACCGCCAGGATCACCGCCCCGATCAGGCTGGTGTGCGCCACCGCGTCGGAGAACGACGCGCCGACCGCCTCGGCCATCCGGTGCGCGCCGGAGGCCAGCTGGCCGGCCTGGGCCTTGAGCTGGGCCGCCTGCTGCGGGTCGGTCGCGGCCGCCGCCTTCGCGGCCAGGGCGTGCGCCTTGTCACCGATGCCCTGCGCGACGGCGTAGCCCGCGCCGACCGAGTCCCGCGCGGTGTCCAGCGCGCTCGCCGGGAGACCGGACCCGCGAGTCGCCGAGGTCAGGTGGTCGCCGTAGGACGTCGCGAGGAGCGAGCCGAGGATCGCGATGCCGAGCGAGCCGCCCAGCTCCAGCGAGGTGTCGTTGACCGCGCCGCCCACGCCCAGCTCGGACTCCGGGAAGGAGCCCATGATCGCGTCGGTGCAGGGCGAGAGCGCGAGGCCGATGGCGAGGCCCAGGACGACGAGGGGCGCCACGAAGTCGCCGTACGTCGAACCCGCGTCCACCCGGGTCAGCAGCGCGAGCGCCACCGTGCCGCCGAGCATGCCCGCGCCGACCGTCCAGCGCATGCCGACGCGCGGGGTGAGCCAGCCGGTCAGCGCCGAGCCGACGAAGACCGCGCCGGCCAGCGGCAGCATGCGGACGCCGGTCTCCAGGGCGTTGTAGCCGAGCACGAACTGCAGGTGCTGGGTCAGGTAGTAGAAGGCGCCGAAGACGGCCAGGAAGAAGAGGGCGACGGCGAGGTTGGAGCCCGCGAAGCGGCGGTCGGCGAAGCGGCGTACGTCGAGGACCGGGCGCGGGTGCCGCAGCTCCCAGCCGGCGAAGGCGATCAGGCCGAGCCCGGCGACGACCGCGGCGGTGACGGCCTTGGTGCCCCAGCCGAAGTGCGGGCCCTCGATGATCATGTAGACGAGCGCGCCGACCCAGATCACGGACAGCAGTCCGCCGACGTAGTCGATCCGCTCGCGGTGGCCCGACTTGGACGGCGGGACGAGGACCAGGGCGGCGACGATCGCGACGGCCGCGATCGGCACGTTGATCAGGAAGGTGGAGGACCAGCCGTGGTCGCGCAGCAGCGCGCCCGCGACGACCGGTCCGGCGGCGATGGCGAGGCCCGCCGTGGCGGTCCACAGGGTGATGGCCTTGGCGCGCTCGGCGCGCGGGAAGGTCGCCGCGAGCAGCGAGAGGGTCGCCGGCATGATCAGCGCGGCGCCGAAGCCCATCACGGCACGCGCCGCGATGACGGTGGTGGAGCTGTCGGCGAAGTAGCCGAAGACCGCGCCCCCGCCGAAGACGGTGAGGCCGAGGATCAGCGCCCCGCGGCGGCTGTACTTGTCGCCGATCGCGCCGAGCAGCAGCATCAGCGCGGCGTACGGGACGGTGTAGCCGTCGATGACCCACTGGAGGTCGGCGCTGGACAGGCCCAGGTCACGGGTCATGTCGGGGGCGGCGACCGTGAGGGCGGTGTTCGCCATCACGATGATCAGCAGGCTGAGGCACAGCACGAGCAGTGCCCACCAGCGCCGGGCGTACGGGCGCTCCATTCCGTCGACCGGTTCGTTCATGACGAGTCGCATGGCAGGGGTGGCCTTCCTCAACAGCGTGCGCGACGGGACAACCTGCGCGAAATGGATTTGCACAGGGGCGTGCAATTGCACAACGATGTGCAATGTACGTCGTTGCACAGCGCTGTGCAAGTCGAGAGGATGTGCACAATGACTGCCATGACCACGGGTAACCCCAGCCGCGCCGACACCAACCGGCGCCGCATCCTCGATGTCGCGCTCGCCGAACTGCTGCGCGACCCCGAGGCCTCGATGGACCAGATCGCGCGCGCGGCGGGTGTCGTACGGCGCACGGTGTACGGGCACTTCCCGAGCCGCGAGGCGCTGATCGGCACGCTCGTGGACGAGGCGGTGCAGGTGCTGACGGAGACCGACGCGTGCGCCCGTACGGATGTGCCGGACCCGGCGGAGGCGGTGGCCCGTTCGGTGCTCACGGTCTGGGAGATCGCCGACCGCTACCGGCTGCTGGTGGCCCTCGCCCAGCGCACGGTCACCGTGCAGGGCATCCGCGACCGGCTCGGCCCGCTGCGCGCGGAGAAGACGCGGCTGCTCCAACAGGGCCTGGACGACGGCACGTTCACCTCACCTCTACCCGCCCCGGCACTCGCGCTCGTCCACGAGCAGATGCTGTTCGCCGTGATGGAGGCCGTGAACGTGGGCGCGCTCCCGGCCGAGGAGGCGGGGAGCGCGGCGGCGGTGACGATGCTGACGGCGGCGGGGGTGCCGGCGGAGCGGGCGGCGGAACTGGTCGAACGGGCGCGGGGCGAGGCGTAGCCCCGGCGCCTTGACGGCCGGACGCCCGGCCCCGGTGTCTCGACAGCCGGACGCCCGGCCCCGGTTCAGGCGGGGCCGGGCGTCCGGAGTTCACGAACGGGCGGGCCGGGTAACGGACTTGGTCAACGAGCCTGCCCGTTCAGGGAGTTGGCGAACCGGCCCTCACGCGGAGGCCAGCTCCTTCTCCCCGCCCTCACGCTCCTGCGGCTCCCGCGAAGCGTCATCGCCGTCGTCGAGCAACGTCGTCTCGTCGAAGGGCAGTTCACCGGAGAGCACCCGCTTCACCCGCTCCGCGTCGATCTCCTTCGTCCAGGTGCCGATGAGCACCGTCGCGACGGAGTTGCCCGCGAAGTTGGTCAGCGCCCGCGCCTCGCTCATGAAGCGGTCGATGCCGACGACCAGACCGATGCCGTCCACCAGCGCGGGCTTGTGCGACTGGAGTCCGCCGGCCAGCGTGGCCAGACCGGCGCCGCTGACGCCCGCCGCGCCCTTGGAGGCGAGCAGCAGGAAGAGCAGCAGCGGGATCTGCTCGCCGATCGACATCGGGGTGCCCAGCGCGTCCGCGATGTACAGGGACGCCATGGTCATGTAGATCATGGTGCCGTCGAGGTTGAAGGAGTACCCGGTCGGCACGGTGATGCCGACGACCGCCTTGCTGACGCCGAGGTGCTCCAGCTTGGCGATGAGCCGGGGCAGCGCGGACTCCGAGGACGAGGTCGACAGGATCAGCAGGAACTCGCGGGCGAGGTACTTGAACAGCGAGAAGACGTTGAGCCCGGAGACGATCCGCAGCAGCGCGCCGAGCACCACGAAGACGAACAGCACACAGGTGACGTAGAACCCGAGCATCAGCACGGCCAGGCTCTTGAGCGCGTCGAGTCCCGCGGAGCCGACGACGGCCGCGATGGCGCCGAACGCGCCGATCGGCGCGGCCCACATGACCATGGCGAGGATGCGGAAGACCAGCCGCTGGACGTGCTCGATGCCGCGCAGCACCGGCTGCCCGGCCGCGCCCATCGCCTGGAGCGCGAACCCGGCGAGCAGCGCGATCAGCAGCGTCTGGAGGACCTGGCCCTCGGTGAAGGCGGACACGAAGGTGACGGGGATGATCGACAGCACGAAGTCGACGGGCGGCAGCGCGTCGCTGGAGACCTGGGCGTGCCCGCTCTGGCGGAGGGCGTCGGTCAGATGCAGGCCCTCGCCGGGGTGCAGGACGTTGCCGACGACGAGGCCGATGGCGAGCGCCACCAGGGACATCACGGTGAAGTAGCCGAGCGCGATGCCGCCGACCGCGCCGACCTTGGCGGCCTTGCGCACCGAGCCGATGCCGAGCACGATCGTGCAGAAGATGATGGGCGAGATCATCATCTTGATGAGGTTCACGAAGCCGGTGCCCAGCGGCTTCAGCTCGACCCCGGCATCGGGCCAGATGAGGCCCACGGCGATGCCGAGGGCGACCGCCACGATGACGGCGATGTAGAGATAGTGGGTGCGGTCCCGCTTCACGGCGGGTGCGGCAGGTGCCGTATCGGGGGTGCTGGCGGCCACGGCTGCCCTCCTTGACGTCTTCGTCGGCACCTTCCGGCGTGCGGCTCACGTCCGGGGCGGTGCGGGGGATCGCCGTACTATCTCCCGCCGTGTGACGGCGGTCACCCTTGCGTTCATTTAGTTCACGCCGCCCACGCGGGGCACACTGCTGGGATGCGTCCGCCCGCCCTTCCCCTGCCCCGCAGCCTCGCGGGGCAGCTGTTCGCCATGCAGGCCGTGCTGATAGCGGTCGTGGTCGCGGGGTACGCGCTCTTCACCTACGTCGGCGACCGGCGGCAGGCCGAGGACGCGGCCGTACGGCAGGTGCGGGCGGTCGCGCGGACCGTCGCGGACGCGCCCTCGGTGCGCGCGGCGATCCGCACCCCGGACCCCACGGCCGACCTGGAGCCGTACGCCCTGAAGGTCACCCGGGACGCCGGCGTCGACTTCGTCACGATCATGAACCCGGACGGCATCCGCTGGACCCACCCGCACACCGGGGAGATCGGCAAGCCGTTCCTGGGCCGCATCGGGCCCGCGCGGGAGGGGCGTACGTTCACCGAGACGTACACCGGCACGCTCGGGCCCTCGGTGCGCGCGGTGACGCCGGTACGGGACGGCGGCCGCATCGTCGGCCTGGTCAGCGCGGGCATCACGGTGGAGGCGATCAGCGCGCGGGTCCAGGACCAGGTGACGGCGCTGCTCGCGGTGGCGGGCGCGGCGCTGCTGCTCGGCGCGGTGGGCACGTACGTCGTCAACGCCCGGCTGCGCCGCCACACCCACGGCATGAACGCGGCCGAGCTGAGCCGGATGCACGACTACCACCAGGCCGCGCTGCACGCGGTGCGCGAGGGTCTGCTGATGCTGGACGGGCAGGGGCGGGTGGCGCTGGCGAACGACGGCGGACGCGAGCTGCTGGGCCTTGCCGAGGACGCGGTCGGGCGCCCGGTGACGGAGCTGGGCCTCCCGGAACCGCTGACGGAGGCGCTGCTGTCCGCGTCCCCGCGCGTCGACGAGGTGCACCTGACCGCCTCCCGCGTCCTGGTGCTGAACACCTCGCCGGTGTCCGGCGGGGAGCGCCGGGGCACGGTGGTGACGCTCCGGGACGTGACCGAACTCCAGTCGCTGATGGGCGAGTTGGACTCCGAGCGGGGCTTCAGTCAGGCGCTGCGCGCGCAGGCGCACGAGGCGGCGAACCGGCTGCACACCGTGGTCTCGCTGATCGAGCTGGACCGGGCCGGGGAGGCGGTGGAGTTCGCCACGGCCGAACTGGAGCTGGCCCAGGCGCTCACCGACCGGGTGGTGGCGGCGGTGGGCGAACCGGTGCTCGCGGCCCTGCTGCTGGGCAAGACCGCGCAGGCCAACGAGCGGGGCGTGGAGCTGGTCGTCTCCCCCGACAGCCGTCTGGACGACGGGGTGCTGCCGCCGGGCCTGACCGCCCGGGACCTGGTGACGGTCCTCGGCAACCTCATCGACAACGCGGTGGACGCGGCCCGGGGCGGCGCGGGCGCGCGGGTCACGGTGACGGCGTACGCGTCCGCCGACGCGCACTCCCTGGTGCTGCGGGTCTCGGACACCGGGCCGGGGGTCGATCCGGCGCACGCGGGGCTGGTGTTCCAGCGGGGCTGGTCGACGAAGCCGGGCGGCGGGCACGGCCTCGGGCTGGCCCTGGTCCGCCAGGCGGTGACCCGGCTCGGCGGCACCCTGACGGTGACCCGGGCGGCGGAGGGCGGCGCGCTGTTCGAGGCCCGGCTGCCGCTGCGGGGCGCGGTCCCGGCGGGAGGCGGGGCATGACGGACACCGGCGGGCCGATCCGGGTCCTGGTCGTGGAGGACGACCCGGTCGCCGCCGACGCGCACGTCCTCTACGTAGGCCGCGTCCCCGGCTTCACGGCGGTCGGCAGCGCCCCCACCGGCGCCCACGCCCTCCGCCTCCTGGACCGCGTCCCGGTCGACCTGATCCTCCTGGACCTCCACCTCCCCGACGTCCACGGCCTCCAGCTGGCCCGCTCCCTGCGCGCGGCGGGCCATCAGGCCGACGTCATCGCGGTCACCTCGGCCCGCGACCTGGCCGTGGTCCGCGAGGGCGTCTCGCTCGGCGTCGTCCAGTACGTCCTGAAGCCCTTCACCTTCGCCACCCTGCGCGACCGCCTCCTGCGCTACGCCGAGTACCACGCCTCCGCCGGCGAGGCGGCCGGCCAGGAAGACGTGGACCGCGCCCTCGCCGCCCTCCGCGCCCCCGCCCCGGCGGCCCTGCCGAAGGGTCTGAGCGCGCCGACGCTGGAGCGGGTCACCGAGACCCTGCGCGACTGCCCCGACGGCCTGACGGCGACGGGCGCGGCGGAGGCGGTCGGCATCTCGCGGATCACGGCACGCCGTTATCTGGAGCACCTGGTGACGGCGGGCCGCGCGGGCCGCAGCCCGCTGTACGGCCAGGTCGGGCGTCCGGAGCTGGTGTACCGATGGGTGCCGGGGGTGGAGCGGCGGCGCTGAGGCCGTCCGCGTGGCCGCATGGCCGGATCGCCGAGCTGGTGCTGCCCCTGCGCGACGCGCGCTGGCTCACCGGGACGGCGGTCCCCGCCGGGGAGGAGCCGGACAGCGGCACCGGGAAGGTCCCGCTGGTCCTCCCCCGCGGCGGCGTCACCGACCTGCCGCCCGCCTCACCGTGGCACGTGACCGCGACCTGGGCGCCGAGGACCGACTGCGAGGTGGACGTCGTCGCCTTCGTGCTCGACGAGGACGAACAGGTCACCTTCGACGAGGACTTCGTGTTCTACGGCGCTCCCGAGAACCCGGGTGGCACGGTACGCCTGCTCGCCGACGGCCCGGCCGAACAGACCGTCGTCCTCGGCCTCGCCGCCCTCCCGCCCGCGTTCCGAGATCTACCGCCGAGGACCCCTCTGGCGCTTCCGCGCGGTCGGCCAGGGCCACGACCACGGCCTGGCCGGCCTGGCGCGCGGCTACGGGGTGGACGTCACGGGCTGAGCTGCCGCCCCGCCGCCTCGGCCACCGTCACTCACCGGAGTCGATGAGCGCCGCGGCCCTTGCGGACGGGGACCGGACAGCCGGCGGGAGAACCGCGCTCTAGAAGACCGACTCCGCCTCGTCCATCCGCGACACCGGCACCGTCTTCAGCTCGGTGACCGCCTCCGCGAGCGGGACCAGGGCGATGTCGGTGCCGCGCAGGGCCGTCATGCCGCCGAAGTCGCCTCGGTGGGCGGCCTCCACGGCGTGCCAGCCGAAGCGGGTGGCGAGGACGCGGTCGTAGGCGGTGGGGGTGCCGCCGCGCTGGATGTGGCCGAGGATGACCGGGCGGGCCTCCTTGCCGAGGCGGCGCTCCAGCTCGTAGGCGAGAGCGGTGCCGATGCCCTGGAAGCGCTCGTGGCCGAACTGGTCGATCTCGCCCTTGCCGTAGTCCATGGTGCCGTCGAGCGGGTGGGCGCCCTCGGCGACGCAGATCACGGCGAACTTCTTGCCGCGCGCGAACCGCTCCTCGACCATCTTCATCAGGTCGGCCGGGTCGAAGGGGCGTTCGGGCAGGCAGATGGCGTGGGCGCCGGCGGCCATGCCGGACTCCAGGGCGATCCAGCCCGCGTGGCGGCCCATGACCTCGACGACCATCACGCGCTGGTGGGACTCGGCCGTGGTCTTCAGGCGGTCCATGGCCTCCGTGGCCACGCCGACGGCGGTGTCGAAGCCGAAGGTGCGGTCGGTGCCGGAGATGTCGTTGTCGATGGTCTTCGGCACGCCGACGACCGGCAGGCCCGCGTCCGACAGCATCCGGGCCGCGGTCAGCGTGCCCTCGCCGCCGATCGGGATCAGCGCGTCGATGCCGAACTCCTCGGCCATGTCGGTGGCCCGCTCGCACGCCTCGCGCAGCCGGTCCCGCTCCAGGCGGGAGGAGCCGAGGATGGTGCCGCCGAGGGCGAGGATGCCGCTGACGTCGTCCAGGTCGAGGGTGCGGTAGTGGCCGTCGAGCAGACCTCGGTAGCCGTCCTCGAAGCCGATGACCTCGTCGCCGTAGTGCGCCACCGCGCGGTGCACGACGGACCGGATCACGGCGTTCAGGCCCGGGCAGTCGCCGCCTGCGGTGAGAACTCCGATGCGCATCGTGCTGTGTCTCCTGCTCGCTGTGGGTACCGGTGAGCCGCTTCGATTCTTTCACGGCCGCCGAAGGGCCGACGACCACCACCCTCCCGGCCCCCCGCCAGCCCCCGTCCGGCCCCCTCCCCGGCCCCCGTCCACGGGCGCTCCGGGCACCCCGCGCGGCCCCCGGGGCTGACACGCGCCTTATCGACGGCCCAGAGTATTGTCAAGAGGGTTGTGCTCACCTCGGTGGGCGATTTTTGTGCCGGCGTACGGCGAGACCCCCAGGTGGCGGCCGTACGAGCAAGGATCGGAGAGCACGCGTGACGCGCAGCGTGTACGTGACCGGGATCGACCGGAGCGACGGCCGCCAGGTCGTCGAACTGGGAGTGATGGAACTGCTGACGCGGCAGGTCGACCGCGTCGGGGTGTTCCGCCCCCTGGTGCACGACGGGCCGGACCGGATGTTCGAGCTGCTGCGCTCGCGCTACCGCCTCACCCAGGACCCGGCGACGGTCTACGGCATGGACTACGAGGAGGCGTCCACCCTCCAGGCCGAGCGCGGCACCGACGAGCTGGTCTCCGTCCTGGTCGACCGCTTCCACCGGGTGGCCCGCGACTACGACGTCGTCCTCGTCCTCGGCACCGACTTCGCCGCCACCCAGCTCCCCGACGAGCTGGCGCTCAACGCGCGCCTCGCGAACGAGTTCGGCGCCTCCGTGATCCCGGTCGTCGGCGGCCGCAAGCAGACCACCGGCTCCGTGCTCGCCGAGACCCGCAACGCCTTCCGCGCCTACGCCGGACTCGGCTGCGACGTGCTCGCCATGGTCGCCAACCGGGTCGACCGCGAGGACCGCGACGAGATCGCCGAGCGCCTGGCCGACCGGCTGCCCGTGCCCTGCTACGTCCTCCCCGACGAGCCCGCCCTCTCCGCGCCGACCGTCTCCCAGATCGCGCACGCCCTGGGCGCCAAGGTGCTGCTCGGCGACGACGCCGGGATGTCCCGCGACGCCCTCGACTTCGTCTTCGGCGGCGCCATGCTGCCCAACTTCCTCGCCGCCCTGACCCCCGGCTGTCTGGTCGTGACCCCGGGCGACCGCGCCGACCTGGTCGTGGGCTCGCTCGCCGCGCACAGTGCGGGCACCCCGCCGATCGCCGGTGTGCTGCTCACCATCAACGAGGTGCCCAGCGAGGAGATCCTCACCCTCGCCGCCCGCCTCGCCCCCGGCACCCCGGTGCTCTCGGTGCCCGGGACCAGCTTCCCCACCGCCGAGCAGCTCTTCTCCCTGGAGGGCCGCATGACGGCCGCCACCCCGCGCAAGGCGGAGACGGCCCTCGGCCTGTTCGAGCGGTACGCCGACACCGCGGGCCTGGCGAGCCGGGTCTCGGCGCCGAGCGGCGACCGGGTCACCCCGATGATGTTCGAGCACAAGCTCCTGGAGCGCGCCCGCGCCGACAAGCGCCGGGTCGTCCTGCCCGAGGGCACCGAGGAGCGGGTGCTGCACGCGGCCGAGGTGCTGCTGCGCCGGGACGTGTGCGACCTCACCCTGCTCGGCCCCGAGGACCAGATCCGCAAGAAGGCCGCCGACCTCGGCATCGACCTCGGCGAGAGCCGGCTGATCGATCCGGCGACCTCCGCGCTGCGCGACTCCTTCGCGGAGAAGTACGCCGCCCTGCGCGCCCACAAGGGCGTCACCGTGGAGCTGGCGTACGACGTGGTCACCGACGTGAACTACTTCGGCACCCTGATGGTCCAGGAGGGCCTGGCCGACGGCATGGTCTCGGGCTCGGTGCACTCCACGGCCGCGACGATCCGCCCCGCCTTCGAGATCATCAAGACCAAGCCGGACACCTCGATCGTCTCGTCCGTCTTCTTCATGTGCCTGGCCGACAAGGTGCTGGTCTACGGCGACTGCGCGGTCAACCCCGACCCGGACGCCGAGCAGCTCGCGGACATCGCCGTGCAGTCGGCGGCGACGGCGGCGCAGTTCGGCGTGGAGCCGAGGATCGCGATGCTGTCGTACTCCACCGGCACCTCCGGTTCGGGCGCCGACGTGGAGAAGGTGCGCACGGCGACCGAGCTGGCCCGCTCGCGGCGGCCCGACCTGAAGATCGAGGGCCCGATCCAGTACGACGCGGCCGTGGACGCCTCCGTGGCCGCGACCAAGCTGCCCGGCTCGGAGGTCGCGGGCCAGGCCAGCGTGCTGATCTTCCCGGACCTGAACACCGGCAACAACACCTACAAGGCCGTGCAGCGCTCCGCGAACGCCATCGCGGTCGGCCCGGTCCTCCAGGGCCTGCGCAAGCCGGTCAACGACCTGTCGCGGGGCGCGCTCGTGCAGGACATCGTCAACACCGTCGCCATCACGGCGATCCAGGCACAGCAGCCGACCGCCTCCGAAAGGTCCCCCGAGCAGTGACCCCCACCCGTGTCCTCGTCCTCAACTCCGGCTCGTCCTCGCTGAAGTACCAGCTCCTGGACATGCGGGACAGCAGCCGGCTCGCGGTGGGCCTGGTCGAGCGGATCGGCGAGCAGACCTCGCGCCTGGTCCACACCCTGGTCGCCACCGGCGAGAGCCGTGAGCAGAACGGCCCGATCGCCGACCACGAGACCGCGCTGAAGGCGGTCGCCGAGGAGCTGGCCCGCGACGGGCTCGGCCTCGACTCGCCCGAACTGGCCGCGATCGGCCACCGGGTGGTGCACGGCGGCATGTTCTTCACCGAGCCGACGGTCGTCGACGACGCGGTGCTCACCGAGATCGAGCGGCTGATCCCGGTCGCGCCGCTGCACAACCCGGCCAACCTCACCGGCATCCGCACCGCCCAGGCGCTGCGCCCGGACCTGCCCCAGGTCGCCGTGTTCGACACCGCCTTCCACACGACGATGCCGGAGTCGGCGGCGCGCTACGCGATCGACCCGAAGATCGCCGACCGGCACCGCATCCGCCGCTACGGCTTCCACGGCACCTCGCACGCGTACGTCTCCCGCGAGACCGCGCGCCTGCTCGGCAAGGCGCCCGACGAGGTCAACGTGATCGTGCTGCACCTGGGCAACGGCGCCTCGGCGTCGGCGGTGGAGCGCGGGCGGTGCGTGGAGACCTCGATGGGGCTGACGCCGCTGGAGGGTCTGGTCATGGGCACGCGCTCGGGTGATCTGGACCCGGCCGTCATCTTCCATTTGGCCCGTGTCGGCGGAATGTCCATGGACGAGATCGACACTCTTCTGAACAAGAGGAGCGGTCTGTTCGGACTGTGCGGGGACAATGACATGCGGGAGATCCGCCGCCGCATCGAGGAGGGCGACGAAGAGGCGTCGCTCGCCTTCGACATTTACATTCACCGCATCAAGAAGTACATCGGCGCCTATTACGCCGTACTCGGGCAGGTGGACGCGGTGGCGTTCACCGCCGGGGTCGGGGAGAACGCGGCGGCGGTGCGGTCCGCGGCGGTCGCGGGCCTTGAGGGCCTTGGCCTGGCGGTGGACGAGGAGCTGAACGCCGTACGGGCCGACGGGGCCCGGCTGATCTCGCCCGCGTCCGCGCGGGTGGCCGTCGCCGTGGTGCCGACCGACGAGGAACTGGAGATCGCCACGCAGACCTATGCGCTGGTCGGAAAGAACAGCTGAGCATTACACCGCAGTAACACGCCTGAGCGCATGTCCGCCCATTTGTATCTCCGCAGGGCGGAATATTCCGCAGTGAAACAAACCGATAGGATCGCCTCATGCGCCGTTCGAAAATCGTCTGTACTCTCGGCCCCGCGGTCGACTCCCACGAGATGCTCGTCGCCATGATCGAGGCGGGCATGAATGTGGCCCGCTTCAACTTCAGCCACGGCACCCACGCCGAGCACCAGGCGCGGTACGACCGCGTCCGTGCCGCCTCCAAGGAGACCGGCCGCCCCATCGGTGTGCTGGCCGACCTCCAGGGCCCGAAGATCCGCCTGGAGACCTTCGCCGAGGGTCCGGTGGAGCTGGAGCGCGGTGACGAGTTCGTCATCACGACCGAGGACGTGCCGGGCGACAAGCAGATCTGCGGCACGACGTACAAGGGCCTGCCGGGTGACGTCTCGCGCGGCGACCAGATCCTCATCAACGACGGCAACGTCGAGCTGAAGGTCGTCGACGTCGAGGGCCCGCGGGTGCGGACGATCGTCATCGAGGGCGGTGTGGTCTCCGACCACAAGGGCATCAACCTGCCCGGCGCGGCCGTGAACGTGCCCGCGCTGTCCGAGAAGGACGTCGAGGACCTGCGCTTCGCGCTCCGCATGGGCTGCGACATGGTCGCGCTGTCCTTCGTCCGGGACGCCAAGGACGTGCAGGACGTCCACAAGGTGATGGACGAGGAGGGCCGCCGTGTTCCGGTGATCGCCAAGGTGGAGAAGCCGCAGGCGGTCGAGAACATGGAGGACGTCGTGATGGCGTTCGACGGTGTGATGGTCGCCCGTGGTGACCTCGCCGTCGAGTACCCGCTCGAGAAGGTCCCGATGGTGCAGAAGCGCCTGATCGAGCTGTGCCGGCGCAACGCCAAGCCGGTGATCGTCGCGACCCAGATGATGGAGTCGATGATCACCAACTCCCGGCCGACCCGCGCCGAGGCCTCCGACGTGGCCAACGCGATCCTGGACGGCGCCGACGCGGTCATGCTGTCCGCCGAGTCGAGCGTGGGCGCGTACCCGGTCGAGACGGTCAAGACGATGTCGAAGATCGTCAAGGCGGCCGAGGAGGAGCTGCTCTCCAAGGGCCTCCAGCCGCTGGTGCCGGGCAAGAAGCCGCGTACGCAGGGTGGTTCGGTGGCCCGTGCGGCGGCCGAGATCGCCGACTTCCTCGGCGCCAAGGGCCTGATCGCGTTCACCAAGTCCGGTGACACCGCCCGCCGGCTGTCCCGCTACCGCGCCGCCCAGCCGATCCTCGCCTTCACCACCGACGAGGGCACCCGCAACCAGCTGACCCTGAGCTGGGGCGTGGAGTCGCACGTCGTCCCGTTCGTGAACACCACGGACGAGATGGTCGACATGGTGGACCAGGAGCTGGCCGGCCTCAACCGCTTCAGCGCGGGCGACACCGTCATCATCACCGCGGGCTCGCCCCCCGGCGTCCCCGGCACCACCAACATGGTCCGGGTGCACCACGTGGGCGGCGGAGACGCCGGCTGACGGCGCGCTCCCGGTGATCGACAGTGGCCCGGTTCCCCACGCGGTGTGGGGGACCGGGCCACTGTCGTGCGGCTCCCGGGATGGTCCGAGGGGTCAGTCCGTGGTGTAGACCCGCATACCGGGGATGTGCAGGTTGCCGCCGAACTGGCCGGCCTGCGTCACCTTGGCGTTGGTGAAGAAGATGTCGGGGATGTTCAGCGGAGGCGGGCTGTCGGGGGTGAAGGTCACCGGGAGCAGGCCGAGAAGGTTTCCGGAGATCTTCTCGGTGTACATCACGGTGTCGCCGCCGTCGATGATGGAGTGCGAACCCCTGGCCGCCTGGACGTGGTAGGTCTTGCCCGACTGCTTGTCCTTGACGGTCTGGTGCAGGTCCCCGATGTCGGTGCCGCCGGAGATGACGTACTTCAGCACCTTCTTGGTGGTGCCGCTCGCCGTGCGGACCTCGACGATGCCCTGGTAGTCGGCGCCCTTGAGGTGCAGGGTGCTGGCGCTCAGGTACCAGGGGTCGTCCGCCACCTGGATCTTGTTGTCCACACCGCCCACGTGGTCGGTGGCCGCCTTGCAGTCGTCCGGCGTGGCCGACGCGCTCGTGGAGGGGCTCGCGGACGCGTCCGGTGTGGCGGACTGCGTGGCGGACGGCGTGGCCGTGGCGGCTTCGTCCTTGTCCGGGGTGTCCTGGACGGTGCGCGGCGCCTTCTTCGTCGTCGCGGTACCGCCGCTCGTGCCGGCCTTGTCGCCGTCGCCCTTGTCCCCGTCGCCCTGGTCCGCGCCCGTCGCCGGGGCGGAGGACGCCGAGGCGGCGGGAGCGGGAGTGGCGGACGACGCGGCGGGCGCCGGAGTCGTCGCCGTGCCGCCGGACTTCTTGCCGCCGGAGAGGACGTCACCGATCGTGTCCCCGAGGGAACCGAGCAGTCCGCCGCCCTCGCTCTTGGACGGGGCCGGGGTGGCGGCGGGCGTCTCGGCGGCGGCGGAGGACTGCGGGGCGCTCGGCTGCGCCGCGGCCTTGCCGTCGGAACCTGAATCCGACGAAGAGGCCTTGTCCGCACCGCCCTTGTCCGCACCGCCCTGCTCCGAGGAGCCCTTGTCCGAGGATCCCTTGGCGCCCGCGGAGTCCGAAGTACCGGAGGAATCGGAGGAGTTGGAAGAACCCGCGGAGTCCGTCGCGGACGGCGTCGCGCTCGCGGACGGCGTGTCCGTCGCGCCCGCCGACGGCGTCGCGTCCCCGGAGCCGTCCAGCGCGCTCACGCAGTCCTTGTAGTCCGCCGCCTTCTGGCTGTTGGACGCGGGGCTGGTGCCGGTGCTGTCGGCGATGGCGAGCGAGGACGTGAAGCCCATGCCCATGATGACGGCCGTCGGCATCGCCACGGAGGCTATCGCCTTGCCGGCCGGCATGTGGAGCCTGGTGAACAGCGGCTTCCTCGGCGCCGCGTGACGCGGCCCCGTTCTCTCCGCGGAGGTGGTGGGCGCCGGGTTCTGGCCGCGCGCCTCGTCAGCCGACACGGGACCCCCCGTGGGGGCCCTCGGCCCGCTCGCCGTCCACGCCGCCGTCGGCCGTGTGCGGTACGGGGGTGTCGTGCGCCGGCTGCGGCTGGGCCGGGACACCGGGGGCGCCCGGCGCGCCCGTGAAGCCGTCACCGGCGGCGGGACCCGACGTACCGGCGCCCTTGGCCGCCACTCCCTGCGCGGCGGGGCCGCCCGGCGCCCAGGAGAGGGCGAGCGCGCCGCCGACCATGGCGAGCAGGAAGCCGATCAGGAATCCGCCGATGTTGGAGACCACCAGGGACACCAGGGCCAGGATGATCGCGGCGACTCCGGCGAAGATCCGGGTGGCCGACTGGAACCACATGGTCAGACCCAGTGTGATCAGCAGGGCCCCGATGATCAGCGATCCGGCACCCGCGGTGGTCGACATCGCGATCGACATGGTGCCGAGCTTGAGCGTGGCGTAGGGGAAGTAGGCGATCGGCACCCCGCCGAGCAGGGTGAACAGGCCCGCCCAGAACGGCCTGGTGCCCCGCCATTCACGGAATCGCAGACGCAGCCGGGCGAAGTTCCCGGCGCTCTGGACCGGAGTCTCGGCACTCATGGAAAACAGCTCCCTGGGTCCAGTGGAAGTACGTACCGGCTCGGCCGTCGCCAAGGAGCCGGAGAATCTTTAAGTCGGTGAGGGTGCCCGACGCGGGGTCGGGCGGGGCCCGCGGGGCGGGGAAGCAACGGCTCCCCCACCCCCCGGCCCGGCCTCCCGGGGACGGCTCGGCCGCCCCGGGTCACCCGGTGACCGGAGCCGTCAGTAGCACTCCAGGTTCTTGTCGAAGCCGAGCTTCATCGACAGACCGCTCAGCTTGAACGTGCCGGCCGTGGTCGCCCAGGCCGTCTGCTTCACACCGTAGAGGTCGGCCGTCTCCGCCTGCTGGGAGAAGCCGCCCGGCATGGTGCTCTGCTTGTCCTTGACCGCGGGGCCGCGCGTCTTGTCCTGCAGCGCGACGCCGATGTCGATGTTCCGGAACTCGGCGTCGGCGTCGAGCTGGGCGACGTCGATGTAGAGGTTGGTGGCCTCGACCTGACGGTCCTTGCTCGGGCCGGCGTCAAGACGGAGGTAGGCCGTCTTGCCTATGAGCGGGATGTCGGTGGCGACCGACTGGCACATCTTGGTGATGCTCGCCTTGTCGAACGACGAGATGGCGACGGGGTGAACCGTCTTCTTGTCACCGTCGGTCGTCGTGTAACCGGTGTCGATACCGCCGTACTGGGCGAAGCCGTCACCGTGCAGGTGCTCCGCCGAGACCTTGAACGACTGGCCGGAGACACTGAAGGACGCCGCGAGGGCACCCTGCGCCAGGCCCACACCCACACATGCTGCGGCGGCGACGCTGGGCACCATGACCACAGCGAACCGCTTCCATCTGGTCCCGCCACGCACCTGGGACTCCATATTTCCTCCTTCTCGGACGTACATCTCCTGGTCCGGACCGCCCCAGGGGGGTTGCGACCGGACAGGGATGGGAGAAGTGCTACGTCCTCGGGAAGGAGAGCGCCCGCGCCCGACGGCGCTACCCGCGCCCGGACAACCGGCGTTCACCCCCGAGCGACAACCACTGGTCGCGCCTGACACACATCACGCACAACCTTCCGGACAGGCTTCGCCTCGGCGGCGAAGACCCCCCTGTCCCAGAGCCGGCGCCACTGCCGCCGGCTCTGCTCGGTGGGGACACATTCGCCGTGACCCGGCCGGGTGCCGGGGTACGGAAATGGACCGAGCGTGGCCGATCGTGGTGCATTCTCGTCGCCCGCACAAGGGGCTTCGTTACTGCCTAGTAACGGCGGGATAACCGAAAGACGACTCAGTGGTCTCAAAGGGCGACGCACGGTGCCAACACTGGGCAGAACAAAGTCGCTGATCCCCGGGCGAAGCCGGACAGACCAGCGACCTTGATTTACTCGCAGTAACAGCTGAGTCGATTACCAAGATTTGGTAAAGCGCGGCGGTTCCCACGCCACATCGGCCAATCCTTCACCGCCGCGCCACATGGCGACGACCCGTCAGAACAGCGCCCGTGCGAGCGCCCTGCGGGCCGCCACCACTCTCGGGTCCTCCGCACCCACGACCTCGAACAGCTCCAGCAGCCGCAGCCGCACCGCGTCCCGGTCGTCACCGGCCGTACGGGCGACCGTCTCGATGAGCCGCCCGAGGGCGTCCTCGACATGACCACCCACCAGATCCAGGTCGGCGGCCGCGATCTGCGCCTCGGCGTCGGCCGGCTTCTCGGCGGCGTCCCTGCGCACCTTCTGCGGATCCATACCCTGCACGCGCTGGAGCAACTCCGCCTGGCCGAGGCCGAGTTTCGCCTCTGTGTTCGCCGGGTCGTCGGCGAGTACGTTCTTGTACGCCTGGACGGCACCGGCGAGGTCACCCTCGTCCAGCGCCCGTACGGCCGCCTCCAGGAGCGCGTCGTACGGCCCCTCCGGCTCCTCGGCCGGGGCGGCGCCCGGCTGCGCGTCCGGGTCGACGGTCAGACCGGTCAGCCCGAAGCGCTGCTCGGCGACCTGGATCAACTGGTCCAGCGTCTCGCGGATCTGCTGCTCGCCGGCGGCGCCCTGGAAGAGGGGCAGCGCCTGGCCCGCGACCACGGCGAAGACCGCCGGGATTCCCTGGACGCCGAACTGCTGCATCAGCATCTGGTTGGCGTCCACGTCGACCTTGGCCAGCAGGAAGCGGCCGTCGTACTCGACGGCCAGCCGCTCCAGGACCGGGCTCAGCTGCTTGCAGGGCTGACACCACTCGGCCCAGAAGTCGATGACGACCGGGACTTCGGCGGAGCGCTGGAGGACTTCACGCTCGAAGTCCGCCTCGTTGACATCGACGACCAGATCGGCCGGGGAGATCGCCCCCGCGCCGCCGCGCCGGGCGGACTCGGCGCGCGCCTGCTCCGCCTTGGCCTTGGCCTCCTGGGCCGCCTTCACCGCGGCGAGGTCGACGACGCCGCTCATGGACATGTTCCGTGGCTGCATGGGTCTATCCTCCCCCGTTCCCGCGCATGAAGGAAAAAAGCGATGCCGGCCGGCACCGGGGTCCCCACCCCGCGCTGATGGCCGCCGCCCGCGTACGTCCATCGCGAGCTTTCGCTACGGGTCGTAGCGTAATGGCAGAAGGGGCCGCGGCGACACCCCTTTCCGGTGATCTCCCTCACGACCGCCCCGGGACGGCCGGTTATGGTCGGGGACATGCAGAGCCGCACCCCAGCAGGCCGTACGGGCCGACCGCGCAGCGCCGCCGCGGACACCGCGATCCTGGCCGCCACCCGTGAGGCCCTGGTGGAACTGGGCTGGTCCCGGCTCACCCTGGGAGACGTGGCCACGCGCGCCGGGGTTGCGAAAACGACGCTCTATCGCCGCTGGTCCGGCAAGAACGAGCTGGTGGTCGACGCGATCGCCGAGCTGTTCAACGAGCTGGAGGTGCCCGACCGGGGCAGTCTCGCCGCCGACATCGAGGGCGTGGTGCTCCAGTTCGCGGCCATCCTGGCCCGCCCGGAGGCCAGGAACGGCCTGATCGCGGTGGTGGCGGAGGCCAACCGGGACGACGCGCTGCGCGAGCGCATCCGCCACTCGATCGTCGAGCGCCAGAAGCACCTGGTCGTGACCGGCCGCGAACGGGCGCAGGAGCGCGGCGAGATACCGCCGGAGTCCGACCCGGCGGCGGCGTGCCGCGCCATCGACCTCATCTACGACGTCGTGGCGGGCACGGTCGTGCACCGGATGCTGGTGAGCGCGGAACCGGCGGACACGGAGTGGGTACGGAGCTTCATCGCGGTCCTGCTCGCGGGGGTCACGGCGGCCGAGGGCTGAACGGGATCCGAACTCCCCTGTACGTGCGGGTCGTTGACGGTGTGAAGGTCTTGCGGACGTGACATGTTCAGGTCACCATGTGCTGCGAGGTCTACTCGCATAGAACCTCGCCCGGACCCACGTCCGGCGCTCGTCCCGGCACCACCCCCCTGACAGTGCGTCACTCCCCCACCTGGCCACTCGCATCCGGAGGGATCATCCCCGTGAGACCCCGTCAGCCCCGCCGCCGCGCCGCCCAGGCCGTCACCACGGCCACCCTGCTCGCCCTCGCCGCCGCCCAGGCCCTCATCACCGCCCCCTCGGCCGCCGCCGCGCCCACCGCTCCCGCCCACCCCCACTCCGCCACCGCCACGAAGGTGACCGGCGCCCAGGAACGCGCCGCCCGCGCCATCGCCCGCTCGCTCGGCGACCAGAGCTGGCGCACCCGCCTGCGCACGGCCGTCCTCACGTCCCCGGACGTCGCCGTCACCCCGCTCGCCGCCGAGGCCGACCCCGCCCTCACCGCCGACCTCACCGCCGCCGACCACGCCATCGCGGACGCCAAGGGCCTCAGCGGCAAGGTCGGCTCCCTGCTCCAGCTCCGCCTCGGCGCGACGTCCATGCGCGCCGCGCTGGCCGACGGCACCACCCCGTGGGTCGCCGCGGCCGCCTCCGACGACGACGCCACGACCGTCACCGCCTACGACAGCCGGGGCGACGCCCACACCCTGGACGCCCGCAAGGCCCCGGACCACCCGGTCTACGTCGTCGACATCGACGGCACCAAGGCGCTCGCGGCCGGACTCGACGTGCTCCGTGACGAGCTGGCGAAGAAGGGGGTGCGCTCCGCCGCGCCCGCCGCCGTGAACACCGCGGCCTCGGGTCGCTCCGCGGCCGCCGCCGGCGGCTTCTGGACGACGAAGATCGACGCGGTGGAGCTGTCCGACGACGAGGAGCCCTGGATCAAGGGCGCCGCCGAGATCTACACCCTGGTCTCCGGCTTCGGCCAGGACGGCAAGGTCCGCGTCGACCCCGTCGACATGCCCTACCTGGACTACGACGGCACGGTCTACCGGCCCAACCAGATCCT
Source organism: Streptomyces sp. NPDC005435 (assembly GCF_040703155.1). Taxonomy (NCBI): domain Bacteria; kingdom Bacillati; phylum Actinomycetota; class Actinomycetes; order Kitasatosporales; family Streptomycetaceae; genus Streptomyces; species Streptomyces sp. NPDC005435. The sequence continues at coordinate 350,084 of NZ_JBEXEQ010000002.1, read as the reverse complement.
CGTGAACTGGTCGAACTACAAGTACAACCTCGCCGACGCCGTGATGATGGAGGACGACGGCGACACCAACTACCACGACCTCGCCGTCGCCATCGTCGGCGCCCTGCTGACGATCACCGACCAGGGCGCCTACATCCCGCTGGTGGACGCGATCCTCAACGCCATCCCGACCTCCTGGTGGACCGACGACCCCGACTACGTCGACTCCTGGTACACCCTGGCGCAGAACAACAACGGCACCTACTACGGCGCCCGGGGCAACGGCTGGATGACCGTCGAGCCGTACTTCGTGCAGGAGTTCTGAGGCAGTACGGAACCCGCGTACGGCACGGAAGCGCAGGGGCCCGCCGGGACGGACAGCCGTCCGGGCGGGCCCCGTCGCACGCGGGCGGGGTTCAGAACCCGGCGGGCTCCGTGTAGATGCCCCACTCGTCCCGGAGCACCCCGCAGATCTCGCCCAGGGTCGCCTCCGCGCGGACCGCGTCCAGCATCGGCGCGATCATGTTGGAGCCGTCGCGCGCGGCGGCCAGCATCGCGTCCAGCGACGTCTTCACCCGGGCCTCGTCCCGCCCGGCCTTCCGCTCGGCCAGCATCCTGACCTGCTCGCGCTCCACCTCGTGGCTCACCCGCAGGATCTCCAGGTCCCCGGTGACCGAACCGGTGTGGGCGTTGACGCCGACGACCCGCTTCTCCCCCTTCTCCAGCGACTGCTGGTAGCGGAAGGCGGACTCGGCTATCTCACCGGTGAACCAGCCGTCCTCGATCCCGCGCAGAATGCCCGAGGTGATCGGACCGATGGGGTGCCGGCCGTCCGGGTGGGCCCGCAGACCCCGCTCCCTGATCTGCTCGAAGATCTTCTCCGCGTCCGCCTCGATCCGGTCGGTGAGCTGCTCGATAAACCACGAACCGCCCAGCGGGTCGGCCACGTTGGCGACGCCGGTCTCCTCCATCAGCACCTGCTGGGTGCGCAGCGCGATCTCGGCCGCCTGCTCGCTCGGCAGCGCGAGGGTCTCGTCCAGAGCGTTGGTGTGCAGCGAGTTGGTCCCGCCGAGCACCGCCGCCAGCGCCTCCACGGCCGTGCGCACCACGTTGTTGTACGGCTGCTGCGCGGTCAGCGAGACCCCGGCCGTCTGGGTGTGGAAGCGCAGCCACTGCGCCTTGTCGCTCTGCGCGCCGTACACGTCCCGCATCCAGCGGGCCCAGATGCGGCGCGCGGCGCGGAACTTGGCGATCTCCTCGAAGAAGTCCAAATGCGCGTCGAAGAAGAAGCTGAGCCCCGGCGCGAACACGTCCACGTCGAGGCCGCGCGAGAGGCCCAGCTCCACATACCCGAAGCCGTCCGCGAGGGTGTACGCCAGCTCCTGCGCGGCCGTCGCCCCGGCCTCGCGGATGTGGTAGCCGGAGACCGACAGCGGCTTGTACGCCGGGATGCCCGCCGCGCAGTGCTCCATCAGGTCGCCGATCAGGCGCAGATGGGGCTCGGGCTGGAAGAGCCACTCCTTCTGCGCGATGTACTCCTTGAATATGTCGGTCTGGAGCGTGCCGTTGAGGATCGCGGGGTCCACGCCCTGCCGCTCGGCGGCGACCAGGTACATGCAGAAGACGGGCACGGCGGGGCCGCTGATCGTCATCGAGGTGGTGACGTCGCCGAGCGGGATGTCCTTGAAGAGGACCTCCATGTCGGCGGCCGAGTCAATGGCCACGCCGCAGTGACCGACCTCGCCGAGTGAGCGCGGGTCGTCGGAGTCGCGGCCCATCAGCGTCGGCATGTCGAAGGCGACGGACAGACCGCCGCCGCCCGCGGCCAGGATCATCTTGTACCGCTCGTTGGTCTGCTCGGCGTTGCCGAAGCCGGCGAACTGGCGGATCGTCCAGGTGCGGCCCCGGTAGCCGGTCGGATGGAGCCCGCGCGTGAAGGGGTACTCGCCGGGCCAGCCGATCCGCTCGAAGCCGTCGTACACATCCCCGGGGCGGGGGCCGTACACCGGCTCGACCGGATCGCCGGAGAGCGTGGTGAAGTCTGCGTCGCGCTTGCGCGCGGCGTCGTACCGGGCCTGCCAGCGGCGGCGGCCTTCGTCGATCGCGTGAGCGTCCATACCCTCGAATTTACTTGGACGTCCTAGTAAATGTCGATGGGGGACCGCCGTACGACACCCGTACGGCGGTACGAATCAGACCTTGACCGGGGCGGGAGCGGCGCCCTGGACCTTGGACTCCAGCTCGCGGCTGATCTTCCGCTCGACGAAGAACGCGGCGGTCGGGATGGTGCCCGCGAGCAGCACCCAGAGCTGGCGACCGACCGGCCACTTCGCCTTGGAGCCCAGGTCGAAGGCGAAGACCAGGTAGACGACGTAGAGCCAGCCGTGCGCGATGGCGACGACCCGGGTGAAGTCCTCGGCGCCGTCCAGGTGGAAGACGTACTTCGCGATCATGCCCAGGCACAGGAGCACCAGGAGCACGCCGGTGATGTAGGCGAGGGCTCGGTAGCGGGTCAGCACGCTCTTTTTCATGCCGTCGAGCGTAACCACCCGTTCCGGGAGATCTTGCCCCGGGTCCGCCCTGCCGTATCGGCCCTGGTCACTCGCCTGTCGGCGCCGGTCAGTCCTCTGCGAAGTCGTGCGCCGAGACCCGCAGCGGCCGCAGCAGCGCGAAGATCTCCCCGCACTCCTCCGCGTCGTACGCGCCGAGCCCGAAGTCCATCGCCATCAGGTCGCGGGTGGCCGCGTCGACCACCTCGCGGCCCTTGTCGGTGATGACGGCGAGGGTGCCGCGGCCGTCGTTGGGGTTGGGGCGCTTGGCCACCAGACCCGACTTCACCAGCCGGTCCACCGTGTTCGTCACGGACGTGGGATGCACCATGAGCCGCTCGCCGATCTTGGACATCGGCAGCTCGCCCGCCTTGGAGAAGGTGAGCAGCACCAGCGCCTCGTAGCGCGCGAAGGTCAGTCCGTACGGCTTGACCACCGCGTCGACCTCGCCGAGCAGGATCTGCTGGGCCCGCATGATCGAGGTGATGGCGGCCATGGAGGGCACGCTTCCCCAGCGCTGCTTCCAGAGTTCGTCGGCGCGGGCGATGGGGTCGAAGGGGAGTCCGAGAGGCTTGGGCACGTCATCAGACACTACCGGCCGGTCATATGCCGGTCAGCCCCGTCTCGCCCTTCGGTCGCCCGGCAGGCCACCGCGAGCCCGGCGCAGCACAGCGCGCCGAGCACCCCGGCCCCCGCGACGGCCGTGCGTACGCCCGTGACCTCGGCGGCGACGCCCGCGAGCGCCATCCCGGCGCCCTGGACGGTCATCAGCCCGGCGCTGAGCACCGTCATGGCCCGGCCGCGCAGCTCCTCGGGCACGGCCCGTACGAACCACTGGTCGAGGCCGAGGGTGTACGCGGAGCCCGCGCCCGCGAGCGCCAGGAGCAGCAGCGAGGGCCACAGGCCGGGGCGCAGGGCGTAGGCGGTGTAGGGCAGCAGGGTGAGGCAGAGCAGCGGCAGCACGATCCGTTCGCGGGTGGCCGGGGCGAGCCGGGCTCCGGCGTACAGCTCGCCGGCGACGGTGCCGACCGGCAGCGCGCACATCAGCAGGCCGAGGCCCGGGGAGCCCGCGCCGAGGGCGTGGGCGTAGGGGGCGGCCAGGGCCTCGGGGACGACGCAGAACAGCGCGGGCACCCAGAAGACGAGGAGCAGCACGCGCACGCGCGGGTGCGCGAAGAGGGCGCGGAGTCCTCCCTGGGTACCGGTTCCCCGGTCGTGGGCCCGGGCGGGGCGGTGGCGGGTGCCCAGGCGCAGCAGCAGGGCGGAGGCGAGGAAGGTGGCCACCGTGATGAGCAGGGCGTGGCGCGGGGCGGTGACGGTGAGCAGGAGGCCGCCGAGGCCGTAGCCGACGAGGAGCGCGCTCTGGGAGACGATCCGCAGCAGGGAGCGGCCGAGCACGAACGGTTCTCCGTCGCCGAGCACGTCCGCGAGGGTGGCCATGCGGGTGCCGCTGAAGACGGGCGCGACGACGGCGAGGCAGCAGCGCAGGACGAGCAGGGTGCCGACGCCGGCGCCCGGCGCGACCATGGCGGCCACGCACGCCGCGCACACCAGGTCGCAGGTGACCAGCACGCGCCGGGCCGGGAAGCGGTCGGCGACCGGGGCGAGAAGGGTGCCGCCGACGGCGTAGGGCAGGAAGCCGAGCGCGAAGACGAGGGCGCTCATCAGCGGGGAGCCGGTGAGGTCGTAGACGAGGACGGAGAGGGCGATCTCGGTGACGATCATGCCGAGCAGCGAGAGGACGTGCGCGACGAAGACGGCGCGGAACTCGGGGACGGCGAGGACGCCCCGGTAGCCGGCGGGGGCCGGGGGCGCCGTGTTCTGGGGTGGTGCGGACATGACGGGCAGGGTGCCGGGGCGGAGGCGGGGCGCCGTAGAGTTTCGGCTCCAGCCGAATCGCGCTCCATGAACGCGCGCGCTCCACAGTGACGGAGGTGCCGTGCCCTCGCAGCTCCGCTTCGGCGAGGAGGACTTCCTGCGCTGCCGGTTCGCGATCTCGCCGCTGTGGGAGACGCAGGACGCGGTGCGGACGCTGCGCCGGCCGGACCGGCACGGCTATCACGGGCCCTGGCTGCGGCGGGTGCGCGCGGCGGCTGCCGGGCTCGATCTGGCGCCGCTGTGGCTGCTGATGCCGCGCCGGGGCAGTTCGCCGGACTGGCTCAGTCCGCCGCCGCTCGGGCCGCTGACGGCCTTCGAGGACGAGATCGCGGCGGTGCGGTCGGCCGATCCGGCGGCGGCGCGGGCGGAGACGGCGCGTTCGCTGGCCTGTACGCCGGGGGCCCTGGAGTCGGCGCGCGGCCGGGCGTGGCTCGCGGACCCCGTACGGATGGTGCGGGAGCTGGCGGACCTCCTGGAGGCGGCCTGGCGGGTGCTGGTGGCGCCGGAGTGGCCCCGGCTGCGGGCGCTCCTGGAGGCGGACGTGGCCTTCCATTCGCGCAGGCTGGCCGAGGTGGGCCTGGGCGCGCTGCTGCCGGAGCTGGACGCGCGGCTGTCCTGGGACGGCCGGACGCTGACGCTGCCGCAGGGGCGGTACGCGCGCGATCTCGGCGGCCGGGGTCTGCTGCTGATGCCGAGCGTGTTCTGCTGGCCGGACGTGATCACGGGTTTCGAGGCGCCGTGGCAGCCGATGCTGGTGTATCCGGCGCGGGGCATCGGCGGTCTGTGGGCCGAGCCCGCGGGGCGGACTCCGCAGGCGCTGGTACGGCTCCTGGGGCGCAACCGCGCCGCCGTCCTGGCCGCGCTCGGGGAGCCCGCGACGACCACGGCCCTGGCCCACCGGCTCCGCCTCGCCCCCTCCTCGGTCTCGGACCATCTGTCGGTCCTGCGGGCGGCGGGCCTGCTCACCGCGGCCCGGCACGGCCATCAGGTGCTGTACGCGCGCACGCCGCTGGGGACGGCACTGGCGGCCGGGGCGGGCTGAGTCGGCTCCCCTGCTGCTCCAGGGTCCGCAGGACGCCCGGGACGCGGGGCTGGACCACGGGTGAGCGCAGGCAGCGCCGGGCCGCCGGGGTGCCGGCGAGCGGGGCCTTGAACAGCGCGGCGGAGATGACGAGCACCAGCAGCAGCGGGCACAGGAAGGCGAGCACGGGGGCGAGGGGGCCGAGGAGCGGGAGCATGGGCTCCAGGCCGAGCCCGGTGAGGCAGGCGGCGAGGACGAGGGCGCGTACGGCGAGTTCGGCCAGCCAGTTGGCGAGGGCGCGCTCGGGGGTGATGCCCCGCTCCAGCCACAGCCGCAGCCGGTCGAAGGACCAGGCGGTGGCCCAGACGGTGAGCGGGCGCAGCAGCAGCCGGTCGGCGAGGGCGCCGGGTCTGCCCCCGCGGAGGCGGTGGTCGCATCCGGTGAGGAAGCGGACGCCGTGGGCGTCGGGGACGTAGCGCCAGTAGCCGCCGGCCCCGATGAGCGGGGAGAGGGGGTGCGGGGAGGTGAAGCGCAGGGCTGAGGTGCGGGTGCCGTCGGGGCGTTCGCGTTCGGCGGCGGCCATGCCGGTGCCGTGGACGGTGAGGAACGGCAGCACGCGCGCGGTGCAGCGGAAGGGGCGCGGCGCGGTGTCCGGGTCGGGGTGGGGGAGGTACTCGATCCGGGTGAGCCGGAGGTCCCAGCGCCGGCGGTGGGCGGGGTCCTGGGTGCGGGTCCAGAGGTCGTCCAGATCGGTGCGGATGTGCGTCTCTATGTAGAGACCCATGTGGTGTTCCCCCACGTCGGAGCGGTGTTTCACGCTCAAACTACCGGGCGGATCTTGGTGTCCCCGCCGCCGTGGCGACCGCACCGGGTACGGGGACGACGGAACCCCGGCCGCGAGGGGCCGGGGTTCCGTGGGGGTGCGTCCTGGGAGGTCACCCGCGCAGGTGACGCTCCACGGTCTCCACCTTCGAGGTGAGGCCGTCGGTGACACCGGGGCGGATGTCGGCCTTGAGGACGAGCGAGACGCGCGGCGCCCGGGCCTCGACGGCGGCGACGGCGCGCCGGACAACGTCCATGACCTCGTCCCACTCGCCCTCGATGGAGGTGAACATGGCGTCGGTACGGTTCGGCAGGCCCGACTCGCGGACCACGCGGACGGCGTCGGCGACGTACTCCCCCACGTCCTCGCCGACGCCGAGGGGCGTCACGGAGAAGGCGACGATCATGCGTTCACGACTCCCTCGCGGCGGGCGCGGGCGGCGATGACGGCGGCCTCGGACTCGCGGCGCAATTTGCGCTCGGCGAAGAAGCCGCCGGTGGGCAGGACGGAGAGGACGAAGTAGAGCGCGGCGGTGCCGAAGCCCCACTTGGCGCGGTTCCAGGCGTCGGCCCAGAAGAGCACGTAGAGGATGAACAGCACGCCGTGGACGGCGCCCATCACGGGGACCGCGTTGAAGTCCGTGGTCCGCTTCAGCACCGAGCAGACGAGCAGGATCAGGAAGGACACGGCCTCGGGCGCCGAGACCAGTCGCAGGCGGCGGATGGCGGATGCTGTCTTGAGGTCCACGGGTCACCTTCGGTGGGGGAGGTCGCTGGGGGCTCGGTCGCGGCCGCTCGGTGAGCGACTCATGATCCTTTACGGGCTCATGATCCTTTGTGAAGGAAAGCACAAGCGCCGCCCATTGTGGCAAACGGTGCCCCTAGGGGTGCGCTCAGGGTCGTTCTCCACCCGTGGGCCCTGTTCTCTCCACCCGGCGGCGGGCTACTTTCGCGGTGTGGCGACGTTCCGACTACAGGGCGGCAAGGTGCTCGCCGTCGACATGACCGGGGATGCCGTGAAGGCGAAGAACGGCTCGATGGTCGCGTACGACGGGCAGATGGCCTTCAAGAAGCTGAGCGGCGGTGGCGAGGGTCTGCGCGGCATGGTGACCCGGCGGCTGACCGGCGAGCAGATGACGGTGATGGAGGTGAGGGGGCAGGGGACCTGCTGGTTCGCGGACCGGGCGTCCGAGATCAATCTCGTGACGCTGCGGGGCGACAAGCTCTGGGTGGAGTCGAGCAATCTGCTGGCGACGGACGCGGGGCTGCGCACGGGCACGGCGTTCACGGGCCTGCGCGGCGCCTCGCAGGGCAACGGCCTGTTCACCACGACCGTCGAGGGCAGCGGTCAGGCGGCGGTGCTGTCCGACGGCCCGGCGGTGGTGCTCCGGGTCTCCCCGCAGTACCCGCTGACGGTCGACCCGGGGGCGTACATCGCCCACCAGGGTGATGTCCGGCAGTCCTTCCAGTCGGGCGTGACGTTCCGCACGCTCCTCGGGGAGGGCGGCGGCGAGGCGTTCCAGATCCGTTTCGAGGGCGACGGGCTGGTGTACGTCCAGCCGAGCGAGCGGAACACGATCGCGGGGGATCTGTGACATGGGCTTCCGGGAGATCAACTCGAAGATGATCGAGGCGACGGTCTCGCCCGGCGCGCGGCTGTTCAGCCAGCGCGGGGCGATGCTGGCCTACCGGGGGGACGTGTCGTTCACCCCCAGCGTCCAGAGCGGCCAGGGCGGCATCATGTCGATGCTCGGGCGCCGGGTGGCGGGCGAGGCGGCCCCGCTGATGTCGGTCGAGGGCAGCGGCACGGTGTTCTTCGGGCACGGCGGCCACCATGTCCAGGTGATCAGCCTGACCGGCGACACGCTCTACGTGGAGGCGGACCGGCTGCTGGCCTTCGAGGGCTCGCTGCGCCAGGGCACGATGTTCATGGGCTCGCAGGGCGGTGTCATGGGCATCGTCCGGGGCCAGGCGACCGGGCAGGGACTGTTCACCACCACGCTCCAGGGCCAGGGCGCGGTCGCCGTGATGGCGCACGGCGGTGTCTTCGCGATACCGATCACCCCGCAGCGCCCGGTCCATGTGGACCCCCAGGCGTACGTCGCCCATCACGGCGAGGTGCGCAACCGGCTCTCCAGCGCGCTCGGCTGGCGCGACATGGTGGGGCGGGGCTCCGGCGAGGCCTTCCAGCTGGAGCTGAGCGGCAACGGCACGGTCTACGTCCAGGCATCGGAGGAAAAGCTGTGAGCGCGTACGCGGGCGCCGGCGGGCCGGTGGTGTTCGACCCCGTGACCCTGCCGGCCGACGACAACGTGAACCCGTACACGTTCTGCGTGGAGCTCAAGGGCAGTCAGTGGTTCCTGCAGAAGGGGAAGATGATCGCCTACTACGGGGCGATCGAGTTCAACGGGATCGGGCACGGGCGGCTGGACCGGCTGGTGCGTTCCTCGTTCCATTCGCCATTGCACGCGAGCGACTGGGTCGTGGCGGAGGGCTCGGGCAAGATGCTGCTCGCGGACCGGGCGTTCGACGTGAACTCGTACGACCTGGACGAGGGCAACCTGACCGTTCGCGCAGGCAACTTGATCGCTTTCCAGCCAAGCTTGGCACTCAAACAGTCGATCGTGCCCGGCTTTCTGACACTGATCGGCACGGGAAAGTTCGTGGCCGCGTCCAACGGGCCGGTCGTGTTCATGGAGCCCCCGATCCGGGTGGACCCCCAGGCGCTGGTCGGCTGGGCCGACTGCCCGTCCCCCTGCCATCACTACGACCACGGCTACATGACCGGTGTACTGGGCGGTCTACGTGCGATGACGGGTCTGGGGGGCGCCTCCGGGGAGGAGCACCAGTTCGAGTTCGTCGGCGCGGGGACGGTGCTGCTGCAGTCCACCGAGACGCTGATGGCGGAGCGGGAGACGGGTGCGGTTCCGTCCGAACCGGGGGTACCCGGAGGGGGTGGAGCAGGGCCCGGCGGCCCCGTCACAGGGGCCTCAGGGGTACCGCGCCTTCCCGGACAGCTGGGAGACCTCCAGCGTCGCTTCGGGCTGTGAGCGGTAGTCTGCGGAGTGTGACGTCGAACGCGTGCGCACAGTCACATCACCCAGAGTAGTTCGCCATTCAACATCTTAGGTAGACTTCATTCATGGAGACCGAGACGGCCACGCACTGGCTGACCGATGCGGAGCAGTGCGCCTGGCGCACCCACCTGGAGGTCAACAGGCTGTTGACGTACCAGCTCGAAAAGGATCTGCAACCGTTCGGACTGACGATGAACGATTACGAGATCCTCGTCAATCTGTCCGAGTCCGAGGACATGCGGATGCGGATGAGCGATCTCGCCACCGCCACCCTCCAGTCCAAGAGCCGGCTCTCGCACCAGATCACCCGCATGGAGAACGCGGACCTGGTGCGCCGGGAGAACTGCGAGTCGGACCGGCGCGGCCTCTACGCCGTGCTGACCGACCACGGCCTGGAGCTGATGAAGAAGGTCGCGCCCCACCACGTGTCCTCGGTGCGCCGCCACTTCATCGACCTGCTCTCCCCCGACGCCCTCCAGGACCTGAACAAGGCCCTCAAGCCCGTCGCGGAACACCTGCGCACCCAACGCGGCCGCCTCTGACACCCCCAGAGCGACCAGGGCGAGGCGCGGCCCAGACCAACCACCGGCCCGCGCCTCGCCCCCCGGCGTCCTCAGCCGTCGCCCCGCAGCCGCGCCGAAGGACTCCGGCCCACCGGCGGGCACCTCTGACGCCCCGGCCCGGTGACGGACACCCCGCCCGGCCGTCGCACGGCAAGCACGCCCGACGCCCGGCCCCGCCGGAGGGCACCCCTTACGGGCCGACCTCACCAGCGGACGCCCCCGATGCCCCAGGCCCGGTGACGGAGACCCCGCCCGGCCGTCGCACGACGAGCACGCCCGACGCCCCGGCCCCACCAGCGCGCGCACCCGACACCACGGCCCCACCGGCGGGCACCTCTGACAGCCCGACCTCTCTGGCGGGCATCCCTGACGGTCCGGGCTCGGCGACGGAGACCCCGTGCGGCCGTCGCACGGCGGGCACGCCGGCCCCACCGCTGGACACCCCTTACGACCCCGGCCTCACCGGCGGGGCCCGACCTCGTTGGCGGACGCCCCTGACGCCCCGGGCCCGGTGACGGGCACCCCCGCCCGTCCACCGCACGGCGAGCACGCCCGACACCCGGCCCCACCGGCGCACGCACGTGACACCACGGCCCAACCAGCGGGCACGCCCGGCGCCCCGGCCCCGCCGGAGGGCACCCCTTACGCCCCAGCCTCACCGGCGGGACCCGACCTCGCTGGCGGCCGCGTCGACGGGGGCCGGGCTCGGTGGCGGACCCCCCACCCGGCCGTCGCACGACAGGCACGCCGGACACCCGGCCCCGCCGGAGGGCGCCCCTGACACCCCGGGCCCCACCGGCGGGCACCCCCTTACGCCCCGACCCCGTCGGCGGACGCCCCTGAAGCCCGAGGCCCGGTGACGGACACCCCCTCCGGCTGTCGCACGGCGGGCTCGCCTGGCGTCCCGGACCCGTCGGCGGGCGCGCCCGACACCCCGGCCCCGGTGACGGGCGCTCCGCCCGGGCGTACCGCTGCGGCGACGCCCGCTGTGGTCAGGGATGCCGCGCCGGTCAGGGCGAAGCACAGGGGGAGGGGGAGGTGGCCGATCAGGGCTCCGGTCAGTAGGGCGCCGGTCGAACTGCCGCCGTTCACCGCCATGTTGACCCATGCGCCGGCTCGGGTGCGGGTGGCCTCGGGGGACAGTTCGTCTGCCAGGAGGTAGGCCGTCGTCAGGGTGGGGGCGACGAAGGCGCCGGTGCAGAGCATGGCGGCCGTGAGGGTCCACAGGCCGGGGGCGAGGCCCGCTGCCGCGCTGACGAGGCCCAGACCCGTCGCGAACCAGGCCAGCCGGGCCCGGGCGGACCGGCGCCAGTCGATCGCGCCGTTGGCGAGACCGCCCAGGACGCTGCCCACCGAGAGCGCACCCAGGATCCAGGGGACGAGGGCGGTGTCGTCGGAGCGCTGTGCGACGTAGGCGGTGACCAGGAGGTCCACGCCGCTGAGCGCGAGCCCGGCACCCGCGGCGACCACGACCGGGGCCGTCAGCCCGGGCACCCCGCCCAGCCTCGTCCGGCCCGAGCGGGGGCGCGGCCCCGTCATCGCCGGGGACGTGACGAACGCGGCGGTGCCGGCCACCACCAGCAGCGCGCCGAGCAGGATGCCGGAGGCCGGGGGCGCCCAGGTGACCAGGACGCCGACCAGGACCGGGCCGGAGACGAAGAGCAGTTCCTCGGCGACGCCGTCGAGGCTGTAGGCGCGGTGGCGCAGCTGCCGGTCGGTGACCAGCTCGGACCACAGCGCGCGCATGACCGGCCCCAGCGGGGGCGCGCAGGCGCCCGCGAGCGCGGCGGCCGCGCCGATGAGCACCGCCGGGGCGCCCGGGCGCCAGGCGAGCGCGGCGAGGACGCAGAGCAGGACGGCGTACAGCGTGGCCATGGGCAGCAGGGCGCGGCGCGCGCCGTAGCGGTCGGCCAGGGACGCCCGCAGCGGCATCAGGAAGACCGCCGCGCCGCCGAACAGGGACATGACCACGCCGGAGACGGCGTAGGACCCGGTGGCGCGGTTGACGGAGAGCAGGATGGCGAGCGGGGCGACGCCGTAGGAGAAGCGGCCGGTGAGCGCGGCGGCGAAGGTGCGGCGCGCGTGCGGGGCGCGGAGGACAGCGGCGTACGAGGGCGCGGCGGGGCGCGCGGGAGCGGGCGCTGACATGCGCGGGGTTCCTCACGGAAGGCGGGACGAGGGCGCGACGGTGCGCCGCGCGAGGTGCCGGCCGTGTGCCGGGCGCTCGCGCGGGCAGGGGCGCGCGCTATGCCAAGAGGAGGAACACGTGGATCAAGCTAACAGCGGGGGTCGCGGGGCGGTACCGGTTTTCCCGGAGCGGCCCTGAGCCACCGCTCGGGGCCAACGCCCACGTCACTCCCACACCAACCCCCAGCCCCCAGCTCTCGGTCCCCGGCTCCCGGCTCCCGGCTCCCGGCTCCCGGGTCAGCCCTCCCCCGACCCCGCTCCCAGTCCCGGGCCCGGCTGGGGGACAGCGCCCGCGTCAGGCCCGCCCCGGCCCCAGCTCTCGGTCCCCAGCTCCCGGCTCCCGGCTCCCGGCTCCCGGGCCCAGCTCCCGCCCCCCCGGCCCCAACTCCCAGCTCCGGGCTCCGCTCGGGGGCAGCGCCCGCGTCAGCCCCGCCCCGGCCCC